>DASPVR010000198.1:0-4476 GCA_035622255.1 Solirubrobacteraceae bacterium
ACGACCGTGCCTGGGGTAAGTTGAGTGCATGAGCAAGGTCTGGGTCCTCGACACCGAGACCAAGGGCACCGGTGCCCAGATGGTCCCCTACGAGAAGACACTTCGCCCCGCGCGCCGCGAGGACGAGCTCGCGCTCGTACGACTCGGGTCGGCGGCGCACCCGGCGGTCGAGCCTGAGCCCGAGCCGCCTGCGCCACTGCGCTTCAAGGTCGTGGACGTGATGAGCGCGCAGGTCCTGGGCGCGGACGTGAGCGCGCGCGAGGCTGTGCAGCTGCTGGAGGGGATGCGCAGCGTGCTCGACGCCCGCATCTTCGTGTGGGGAGCAGATACGGGCCGCTGGCGCCTGCTCTCACTCGAGGAGTCCAAGACGCTCTGGGGCTTTCGCGGGCGCGTGAGCGCGCTCGATCCAGACCGCAGCTAGCCGAGCGGCCACGCCCGCTCAATCCGCCGGATCATCGACGGATACACGATCAGGTGACGAAACGGCCTGATCGCCGCCATGTAGGCGCTGCCGAGCAGCCCGTTTCGCTTCACCAGGATCGCCATCTGGCCGCGATAGCCGCCACGGCCGTCTGGGACCCAGCCGAGGTGCAGGACGCCGTGCACGGTGCGGTTCGCGATCTCCGCAGCCCACTCGTCGTCGAGCAGATACAGCGACCTGAAACCCGCTCCGGGCAGGTCCGGTCCGCGCGGCCCCTCGCGCAGGTCACCGGGCAGTCGCTCGCGCAGGCTATCGACCCTGGCGCCCAGACCGGCCTCCGCGTCGTCCCAGCCCAGCAGCCGCCCCGCTCGCTCTCGGATCGTCCAGAGCATCCTCGCCGCACCCGCTGAGCTCTGCGAGGGGTCTCTCGATGACATCAGCGCCACCAGCCGGGGAAAGTCGCCGCGACCGCCGGGGGTCGGCAGCGCCCACACGTCCTCCAGGCGAAAGTCGGCGGTCAGCTCGTGGATGCGCCAGGGCTTGGCGGTGTGCGCCGAGCCCGGGAGCGTCGTCGATTGCCGCGCGAAGACCACCGGCGGCTCACCGCGTGCTCTGGCCGGCCGCTTGGCTCGGCCTAGCGGTCTCCCGCCACGCGCGGGGCCGAGCCAAGCGACACGTCCAGGGCCGCGGTCTCCTCGTCTGTGAGCGAGCGGCGGACGACCGCCTGCGCACCCGCAGACATCGCGGCGAGCATTTCGTCGACCTCCTGCGGCGCGGCCATCATCACGACGGCCGATGACGATCGCGGCACCGTCGCGCGGAGCTGCTCCGCGATTGCCTCAGGCTCGGACTCGATTTCAGTCGGATGAGCGACCTGGGAGCCGATCATGCCACCGAGCGCGAATCCCGCGGCAATGCCGGCTGGTCCGAGGAGCACACCCACGAGGGCCCCCGTGACGGCTCCCTCGCCGGCCCCCCTCTGTGAGACGTGATCGCCCTCGTCCACGTCGAGGTAGTGGCCGTAGAACGTCCCTCGCAGCAGCAGGCGCCCGTTGTGATGGCGTTCGACGAAGCCGATCCTCTGCGTCCAGGGAGCCTCGCCGGCAGCGCCCTGCGTGGCCGCCGCGTAGCGCTGAACGGCCGTCCCCTCGCCATCGAAGCGCGCCACTGCGAGGTCCACGCTCACGGCGTCAAGCCTACCGCGCCGGTCGGGGGCGGGACGGTCTAACTTGGAAGCATGGCAAAGGCGTGGCGCCTGGACGAGCTCGCGGGACACGCCGCATGAGCGCCGCAGGACGGAGTACGGTCGCGATCGGCGCGCTGGTCCTCGGGCTCGTGCTCGTGAGCGACGCGCTGGCCGCCGGAGAAAACCTGATCTACGACCCCGCCTTCGGCCAGGGCCTGCGAGGCTGGAGGACGGTCGTCGTCGCACATGGCAGCGACCCGGCCTATCCGCACATCGTCGCCCTCAAGCGACCCTCGGAACCGATGCTCAAATGCGAGCGGGCACAGACAGGTCACTCGTTCCTTCAGATGAACGTCTCCGACGGGGCCGCCGCCTACGTCGAACAGAGCATCGTCGTCCCCGCGTCACCCGGGATGCTGAGGTTCCGCACGTGGGCTGGCCTGGAACCGGTCAAAGCGACCGTCAGCGTCGTCGACGGCCCGCACGTGCGCCAGCTGCTCTCCTACAGCCCACCGGCACTCCAGGCCACTGCGACCAGCTGTTCGGGCGCCAAGCCGACCGTCGAGTCGCTCAACCTGACGCGCTACGCCGGCGAGGCCGTCGGGATTCGGATCCGGGCGACGTCAGCGCCCACCACCACCGCGCAGCCGCTCCCCGCCTCACCCGAACCGCCGCCCGCGACGCGGACGATGGCGATCGCGGACTTCACCGACTTCGTGCTGGAAGCGCGTTGAGCGGCTGAGTCGCGGCCACGGCGCAGCGCCGAGGTCGTTTAGGCTCCCACGCTCAAGTCTCGATCGCTAGCGCTGCTGCACCCCACCGCCCGACCGCCATGAGCGTCACACCCCAGCCTGCCAGGGCCGCCGATTGCCTCGATGTCGTCCCAGATGCGCTCGCTCGCGCGGATGAGACACTCGAGCTCGCCGCGCGCCACCTCGATCCGTCGCTCGTCGACGTGCTGGCGATCCTCGGCTTCGACACGGGCTACGTCTCGGCGCAGGGTTCCTACCTGTTCGACTCGGACGGTCGCGCGTATCTGGACTTCCACTGCGGCGAGGGATTCGCGACGCTCGGCCACAACCATCCCGACGTGCGCGAGGTCCTGCGCAGCGTGCTCGATGCGGAGCTCGTCGACGGCGTCCAGCTGCACTACTCGGTGCTCGCGGGCATGCTCGCCGAGGCGCTCTTAGAGCGCCTGCCGAACGAGCTCGACGCCGTCTTCTTCGCCAGCAGCGGCGCAGAGGCGGTCGACTCGGCGATGAAGTTCGCGCGCGCGGCCACCGGGCGCTCTCGTTTCATCTCCTGCGACAGCGGCTTCCACGGGGTCACGCTCGGGCCCCTGTCGCTCGTCGGTGACGACTTTTTCAAGGAGGGCTTCGGCGAGCTGCTCGATGGCTGCCGGCGGGTCCCGTTCGGCGATCTCGACCGCCTCGAGGCGCAGCTGAGCACCCAGGACGTGGCCGCCTTCATCGTCGAGCCCGTCCAGGGGCGGATGGTGACGCTGCCCCCTCCGGGATACCTGCAGGCCGCGCAGGCGCTGTGCCGGCGCCACGGCACGATGTTCGTGCTCGACGAGGTGCAGACCGGGCTCGGGCGGACGGGGCGGCTGTTCGCGCTCGAGCACTGGGGTCTGGAGCCGGACTTCGTGCTCGTCGGCAAGGCGTTGAGCGGTGGCTATGTGCCCGTCGCGGCGATGGTCACGCGCCGCGCGATCTATCAGAAGGCCGTCGGCACACTCGAGCGCTCCTACGTGCACCAGTCGACCTTCGGGCGCAACCGCCTGTCGATGGCCGCCGGCCTGGCCACCCTGCGCGTCATCGAGCGCGACGGGCTCGTGGACAACGCTGCGCGCATGAGCGCCGTGCTGCTCGACGGCCTGAGCGAGCTCCAGCAGCGCCACGAGCTGATCGGCGAGATCCGCGCCAGCGGGCTCATGATCGGCATCGAGCTGCGCCCGCCGCGCAGCCGGAAGGCGCGCATCAACTGGCGGTTGATCCACCTGGCCAGCGAGGGGCTCTTTCCCCAGCTGATCGTGATCCCGCTGCACCGAGACCATGGCGTGATCACGATGGCCGCCGGAAAGAACGACGTGATCAAGCTGCTGCCGCCGCTGACCCTCTCCGAGCAGGAGGCCTGCCGCTTCCTCGCCGCGCTCGAGGCGGTGCTCGCAGACTGCGAGGGGTCCGCAGGCAGGAACTGGTCCGTCGTAGGGGAAATCGCGGCAGCGACGCTTCGCCACCGCACCCGTGTCCCGCTTCGGTGAGTGAGCGCCCGGCGCCGCACGAGGAGCGGGCGCGTGAGCGCTGCCTGGTCACCGGCGCCACCGGCTTCATCGGGGCGCACCTGGCCGCGCGGCTCGTGCATGAGGGCTACCCCGTGCGCTGCCTCGCACGCGCGCGCAGCGGAACCGCGAGCCTGGCGAAGCTCGATGTGCAGATCGTCCGTGGCGACCTCACCGACGCCCCATCGCTCGCGCGCGCCGCCGCGGGTTGCCGCCACGTGCTGCACTGCGCCGCGCTCGTCAGCGACTGGGCCACCAGAAAGGAGGTAACCGCCGCCAACGTGGCGGGGACGCGAAGCCTGCTCGACGCCTGCGCCGACACCTCCGTGGCGCGCTTCGTTCACTTCAGTACCACCGACGTCTATGGCCATCCGGGGGGCGCCAACGTTGACGAGACGCATGCGCGCACGCGGTTTGCGAACTGGTATGCGCAGACCAAGCTCGATGCCGAGGCCGAGGTGCACCAGGTACGGCTGGCCGGCGGGCTCGACGCCGTGATCCTGCGCCCGGCCACGGTCTACGGACCTGGCTCGAAGGACGTCATCGGCGAGATCGCCCGGGCGATTCTCGGGGGCAGGATGGTCCTGA
>DASPVR010000199.1:0-14509 GCA_035622255.1 Solirubrobacteraceae bacterium
GTCGACGACGCCGCCCACCGTGACGGTGCCTGTGCCCGCTGCCGCCCCGGCAAGCCCCGCGCCGTCCGAGCCGGCGCCGTCCGAGCCGGCGCCGTCCGCACCCGCCTCGCCGCCGACGGGCACGACTGTCAAACCGAGTGAACCGGTGGAACTCCAGGCGAGCGTGCGCCATTCGATGGCCAGTGAAGGGGCCAGCCTGCTGAAAGTGAGCGCACCGGTCGAAGAAGACAACCCGGCGGGGAAGGTCGTGGCGGAACTCGAACACTGCCTTCAGCTGATCGCCGACTCCTCGCTGCCGTCGGGCCTCGAACCGGCCGGCTGCGGCATCGGCGGATAGCGCCGTCGGCCGGCGCGCGGCGACGGCGCGCTTCATGCCTCCCGGCGAGCTGGTTGGGATTGGCCTATTGTCGGGCTATGGCCCGAATCCCGATCAACATTTCCGAGCTTGTAGGGGACACCCCGCTCGTGGAGATTTCGCAGATGCTCGAGAGGACGCCGGCAGCCGATAACGGCGCGCGACTGTTCGCAAAGCTCGAGTCCCAGAATCCGGGGGGGAGCGTCAAGGACCGTATCGGCGTGGCGATGATCGAGGCGGCCGAGGCCGCGGGGGAGATCGAGCCGGGGCGCACCACGATCGTCGAGGCGACGAGCGGCAACACCGGGATCGCGCTGGCTTTCGTGTGCGCGGCCAAGGGCTATGACCTCGTGCTCACGCTTCCGGAGGGCATGAGCCGCGAGCGCGAGAGCCTGCTGCGCCTCTACGGGGCGCGCGTGGAGATCACCCAGTCGCTGGGCGGCATGGGTGAGGCGGTGGCGGCGGCCCAAGCGATGGCGCGACGCGACGACGTGTACCTCCCCGACCAGTTCTCGAACCCCGCCAACCCCGAGATCCACCGCAGGACGACCGGCCCGGAGATCGGGCGGGCGCTCGGTGACCGCGTGGACGTGCTCGTGGCGGGCGTGGGCACGGGCGGGACGATCACGGGGGCGGGTGAGTACCTGCGCCAGCGCAACCCGCAACTGCGCGTGGTCGCCGTCGAGCCGCGCAGCTCGGCCGTCCTGTCGGGAGGCGCGCTCGGCCCCCATCGCATCCAGGGCATCGGCGCGGGCTTCGTCCCGGCGGTGCTCAACACCCGCCTGCTCGATGAGATCATCGACGTCTCCGACGACGAGGCGATCCATACGGCGTGGAGCTGTGCCGAGCGCACCGGCCTGCTGGCCGGCATCTCCGGCGGTGCCGCGGTCTGGGCAGCGCTGCAGGTCGCCTCGCGCCCTCAGGCGCGCGGGCAGCACATCGTCGTGGTGATCCCCGACTCGGGCGAGCGCTACGTCTCGCAGGCCTTCTTCGCTCCTCCTGCGCTCGCCCTGCACGGCGAGCGCGGCTGAGTAGAGTCGCCCGCAAGCCGTCACGCGCCGCGCCGATCGCCGCTACGCTGTCTGCATGGGTGGGCTTGACGCCTTGGCGCGAGTCGGCAAAGAGGTCCGGCGCGACGTTCTAGCGGCGCGCGACCGCGATCCCGCGGCACGCGGGGTCGGGCCGGCGGAGATCCTCGCCACCTGGCCCGGCATTCACGCGCTGCTCGCGTACCGCGTGGCGCACGCGCTGGCCGTGGCGGGGGTGCCGGTGCTGCCGCGCCTGTTGTCGATGCTCACGCGCGCAGTCACCGGGATAGAGATCCATCCGTCGGCGTGCATCGGCGAGGGCCTTTTCATCGATCACGGCGCCGGCGTCGTGATCGGCGAGACGGCCGACATCGGCAATGACGTGACCTTGTATCAGGGCGTCACGCTCGGCGGCACGGGCTTTGCCACCGGCAAGCGCCATCCGACCGTGCAGGACAACGTAACGATCGGCTCGGGCGCGAAGCTGCTCGGTCCGATCACGGTCGGCCGGGGCGCGAAGATCGGCGCCAACAGCGTCGTGATCACAGACGTGCCCGCGCACGCCACCGTGGTCGGCAACCCTGGCCATCCCGTGCGCGTCGACGGCAGGCGCGTCGACGGTCCCGACACCGATTGGATCCATCTCCCCGACCCGATCGCCGAGGCGATCCAGGCCCTCGCCAATCGCATCGGCGTGCTCGAGCGCAGGGTCAGCGAGCTGTCCGACCAGGAGGCCGAGCCGATCGTCGACGTGCGGCCTCTGCGGTCCGTCAAGGCGCCCAATCCGGCCGGCGGCTGAGCGCCGGTCAGCGCGCGCATCGCCCGGCCGAACGCGCATCTATGCTGGACCGAGATGTCCGGCAACCCGCATCGCGAGCACCTGCAGGAGCTCCTGGAGGGGCTCAACGAGCCCCAGCGCGAGGCGGTCACGCACGGCGAGGGGCCGCTGCTGATCCTCGCCGGCGCCGGCAGCGGCAAGACGCGCGCGCTCACGCATCGCATCGCCTACCTGATCTTCACCGACCAGGCCCAGCCGAGCGAGATCCTCGCGATCACGTTCACCAACAAGGCCGCGCAGGAGATGCGCGGGCGCGTTCACGAGCTGCTCGGGCACGGCACGCGCGGCATGTGGCTGATGACCTTCCACGCAGCGTGCGCGCGCATCCTGCGCGCCGAGGCGCAGCGCCTCGGCTACACACGCCAGTTCACGATCTACGACCAGGCCGACGCTCGCCGCCTGACCAAGCGCTGCCTCGAAGATCTCGGCGTGGACTCCAAGCGCTTCAGCCCCACCGCCATCAACAGCCAGATCTCGGCGGCCAAGAACGCGCTGCGCGTAGCCGACGACTACCGCCAGTCCGTGGGCTCGCAGTTCGAGGAGCTCGTGGCCGACGTTTACGACCTATACGAGCGCGACCTGCTGCGGATGAACGCGATGGACTTCGACGACCTGCTGCTGCGCACGGTCAACGTGCTCGAGCTGTTCGAGGAGGTCCGCGAGCGCTACACGAGCGCCTTCGCGCACGTCCTCGTCGACGAGTACCAGGACACCAACCACGCGCAGTACCGCCTGCTGCAGCTGCTCGTAGGCGGAGGGCGCGAGGCGCCCGCGCGCGGGCGCCGGGTCCAGCTGGAGGGGCATCGCAACCTGGCGGTGGTCGGGGACGATGCGCAGGCGATCTTCGGGTGGCGCGGGGCGGACGTGCGCAACATCCTCGACTTCCAGGACGACTTCCCCGACGCGCGCGTCGTCAAGCTCGAGCAGAACTACCGCTCCACACAGACGATCCTGTCGGCGGCCAACGCGGTGATAGCCCACAACCGCGGCGGCATCGCCAAGCGGCTGTGGAGCGAGCTCGGCAGCGGCTCGCCCGTGCACGTGCACGAGCTCGAGGACGAGCACGCCGAGGCCCGCTTCGTCGTGGGCGAGGTCGAGCGGCTCGTCGACGAGGGCGCCTCGCGCGCTGACATCGCGGTGCTGTACCGCACGCACGCGATGTCGCGGGTGATCGAGGACACGCTCGTGCGCCGCGAGATCGCCTACCAGGTGATCGGCGGGACGAAGTTCTACGAACGGGCCGAGATCAAGGACGCGATCGCCTACCTGTCGTGGCTGGCCAACCCCTTCGACGTCGTGAGCTTCACGCGCATCGCCAACTCTCCCCGGCGTGGGCTCGGCCAGACCTCGCTGGCCCGCGTCCTCGCGTACGCGTCGAGCCTCGGCGTGTCGGTATGGGAGGCTGCGGTCGCGCCCGCTCAGGTGCCCGGCCTCGGCGCGCCCGCGGTCAAGTCGCTTGCACGCTTCATGGGCACGATGTCTGAGCTGGCAGAGCTGGTCGCCCAGCGCGTCGCGGTGGGCGACCTGCTGGATGCCCTGCTGTCGCGCAGCGGCTATCTGGAGGCGCTCGAGTCCGAGACGATCGGTGGGGGGGAGAAGTCGATCGAGGCGCAGGGACGCATCGAAAACCTCGACCAGCTCGTCGAGGTCGCGCGCGAGTTCGACGCGAGCGCCGCCGAGGACGAGGACACGCTCGACGTGTTCCTCCAGCAGCTGGCGCTCGTCGCCGACGCCGACGCGCGGCGCGACGAGGAGGGCCTGGTGACCTTGATGACGCTGCACAACGCCAAGGGCCTGGAGTGCCCGATCGTGTTCATCACCGGCTGCGAGGAGGGCGTCTTTCCGCACTCGCGCGCGCTCGACGAGGGTGGGCTCGAGGAGGAGCGCCGCCTCTTCTACGTCGGCGTGACGCGCGCGATGCGTGAGCTCCACCTCACGCACGCCAGGCGTCGCTCGCTGTTCGGAGCCCCCGTCTACGGCCTGCCCAGCCGCTTCATCGACGAGATACCCGCCGAGCTCACCGACGGCGAGCCGGAGCTAGTGCTCAGCCGGTCGGGCGCGCTGACAGGGGTCGGCGCGCAGGCGGTGACCGGTGAGGGTTGGGCGCAGGCAGAAGCAGACCAGCGACGCACCCCCCGGCTTGGCCAGGCGGCGCTTCGCATGGGTGAGGACGTGGTCCACGCCGCCTTCGGGGAGGGCGTCGTGACGGGTCTCGAGCCCGGTGGGGTCGTCGTCGTGCGCTTCGCGGACGACGGCTCCGAGCGCAAGCTGATGGCCGAGTACGCGCCGATCTCGCGCCGCTGAGGTCACGCGCCAGCCGGCGCCGGCGGCCTACGGCGGTCCCGGGCGTTTTCGTCGCCGCGGCGACTACGATCCGCGACTGATGCCAGCGACGATCATCGATGGCAAGGCAGTCGCGGCGCGCGTGCGCGCCGAGGTGGCCGCGGAGGTGCCCGTCTTCGCGCAGCGCGTCGGCCGGCCGCCCGGGCTGGCAACGGTCCTCGTCGGCGACGACCCCGCGTCCGCGGTCTATGTCGGCAACAAGCAGCGCGCGTGCTCGGAGATCGGTATGCGGGCCATCGATCGGCGGCTGCCCGCCGACGCGACGTTCGACGCTGTGGCGGAAGAGCTCACCCGCCTGAATGCCGACGACACGGTCAGTGGGATTCTCCTACAGCTTCCGCTTCCCGGCGACCTGGACGCGTCGACGCTCACCGCGATGGTCGATCCCGGCAAGGATGTCGACGGCCTCACGCCTGTCAACGCCGGCCTGCTGGCGCTCGGGCGCCCGGGGCTGCGGCCGTGCACGCCGGTCGGGGTGGTCGAGCTGCTGCGCAGCGTCGATGCTCGGCTCGATGGAGCCGACGCGGTCGTCGTCGGACGCTCGAACCTGTTCGGCAAGCCGATGGCCCAGCTGCTGCTCGCGCAGAACGCGACCGTCACGACCTGTCACTCGCACACGCGCGATCTGGCTCGGGTCTGCGCCCGGGCCGACGTGCTGATCGTGGCGATCGGTCGCCCGCGCGTGATCGAGCGCGAGTTCATCAAGCCCGGCGCGGTCGTGATCGACGTCGGCATGAACCGCATCAGCCCGCAGGAGGCCGGCAACAAGAGCGGCCTGGTCGGGGACGTCGACTTCGCCGCGGCGGTCGAGGTGGCATCGGCGATCACGCCGGTCCCCGGTGGCGTGGGGCCGATGACGGTCGCCTGCCTGCTAGCCAACACGCTCGAGGCCGCGCGCCGTCAGGCGGGCAACTTCGTCTGATGTCACAGCCGCCCGATGGTCGCGGCATCGATCGCGGTCTCCAGAGCGGGTCCGCACCCGGGTCGATGAACGGACGCGCACGCGGGCCGCGGGCCGGCGCCCGGCGACTGCGCGCCGGTGAGCTGATCGCGCTCGCGGGCGCGATCTGCGTGATCGTGGCGCTGATGTTGCCCTGGTATGAAAGTGCCGCGGGCAAGCTCAGCGCCTGGGACACGTTCGGGCCGGCCGTAGCGCTGCTGATCGCCGCCGCGGCTGCGGCTCTGGCCCTGTTCATCAGCGCGCTCACCGAGCGCGGCCCGGCTCTGCCCGTCGCGGTCGAGGTCTGGAGCACGCTGCTGGCGATCGCCGCCGTGGTCGCCGCGGTCGTGCGTGTGCTCGAGCGCCCGCAGGGCGCCACTCGGCTGTGTGCCGGAGCGTGGGTGGCGCTCGCCGGCGCCGTCCTCATGCTCGTCGGCTCCTGGCAGGCGATGCGCGATGAGCGCAGGTCGCTATATGAGCCTGCGCGGCCACCGCGGCGCCCGCCGCCGCCTCCGTGAGGTCGAGCTGTGCATCCTCGGCGCAGCTCGACACGCCAGAGCGGCGCAGACATCCCCAAAAAGCACACGACCTGGAATCAATCGTCCAGCGCATGCAGGACTGGCGCGCCACGCGCTGAAAACACTCCGAAGGGAGCCCTACGCGATGGATCCTGACGCCACTGGACTGCGACGAGCGGATCGCCTGATGGGGAGCGGTGGCCTCGTGCTGCTCGTCATCCTGTTCCTGGTCAAGTGGTATGAAGCCGACGTCCGTCTGGGCTCGTCAAGCGGGCTGGAGGTCCTCGGTGGCAGCTACAACGGCTGGCACGCGTTCACGCACAGTCGCTGGCTGTGGCTCGTGACCGCCGTGGTGGCGCTCGGCGCCGTGCTGCTGACGCTGAGCGGGACGAGGCTCGACCTGGGCGTGCGCGTCGGAACGGTCGTGCTCGCGCTGAGCGGCCTGTCGGTCGTGACGATCCTCTACCGGGTCATCCATCATCCCGTCGCGCGCGGCGAAGCACCTGCGCACGTGCGCCTCAGCTCCTCCTACGGACTGGAGCTCGGCATCTGGATCGGGCTGGTAGCGGCGCTGGCGATCGCGTGCGGCGGGTATCTGGCGATGCGCGACGAAGCGGCGACCATCGAGGCCAGTCGCGACCCGGCTCAGCCGGACGCCGGACGCGAGCTCGCGCTCGCCGCCGCCGCCGCTCAGGGCGCGTTCAGCGGCCTCGTCGTACAGGGCGCTGCGGCATCGCGCCACTCCGCCGCCTCGTCGGGCGCGACGAGCGGCGCGGCGCCGACGCACCCGCCGGGCGGGTCGCCCGGTCAGGCGCCGGCGGGCAGCCACGGAGGCTGAGAGGTTGGGCAGGCGCGGGCGGGCGCGGAGGGCTCGCCGGGGGGATGGGCTACGTAGAATCGAGCTCGTGATCGAGCGCGACGAGGTACTGCACGTTGCGCGCCTTGCGCGCCTGGGCTTGGACGAGGACGAGGTTGAGCCGCTGGCGGCCGAGCTGTCGTCGGTGCTCGACCACATCGCCAAGATCGGCGAGCTCGACCTCGAGGGTGTCACGCCCACCACGCACGTGGTCGACGTGACCGGCGCGCTGCGCGCGGATGAGCCGCGGCCGTGCCTGCCGCGTGAGGTCGCGCTCTCGCAGGCGCCCGCCGCCAAGGACGGCGGCTTTCTCGTGCCGAGCCCGCAGGCATGAGCGCTTCGGCGACCGACCTGCTGGAACTGTCGGGGGCAGGCGCGATCGAGGCGGCGAGCGCTGGCAGCGTGACGGCCCCCGAGCTGTTCGACCTCTACCGCGAGCGCGCCGTCGAGCACGGCGGCCCGGATGGGCTCAACTGCTTCACCTGGGTCGCCCCTGAGGCGCCCGAAGGCGTGCCCGTGGATGGTCCGCTCAGCGGCGTGCCGCTGGCGGCCAAGGATCTGTTCTGCACCCGCGACGTCCCCAGTCAGGCCGGCTCGCGGATCCTGGAGGGCTACCGGCCGCCGTACACCGCCACGGCCGTGTCACGGCTGATCGATGCCGGCGCGCCGTTGCTGGCGAAGACCAACCAGGACGAGTTCGCGATGGGCTCCTCGACCGAGAACTCGGCCTTCGGCCCGGCGCTCAACCCGTGGGATCGCACGCGCGTGCCGGGCGGCTCCTCGGGCGGCAGCGCCGCGGCGGTCGCGGGCGGTCTGGCGCCCTGGGCGCTCGGCACCGACACCGGCGGCTCGATTCGCCAGCCGGCGGCGCTGTGCGGGATCGTCGGGCTCAAACCCACCTATGGGGCCGTGTCGCGCTACGGCATGATCGCCTTCGCTTCCTCGCTCGACCAGGCCGGCCCGCTCACGCGCGACGTGACCGATGCCGCCACGATGCTGGCGCACATGGTCGGCCAGGATCCGTGCGATGCCACCTCGCTCGCGTTCCCGGAGCAGATCGCCATGCCGCGCGCCGAGAAGCTCGACGGCGTCCGCCTCGGCGTGCCGGCCGAGCTGCTGCACCCGAGCGCCGAGCTCGACGCCGCTGCGCTGCAGCCGGGGGTCCGGGACGCGTTCGACGCGACGCTGGCGCTCGCCGAGCGCCTCGGCGCGGAGGTCGAGGAAGTGCACCTACGCCATGCCGAGCACGCGCTGGCGGCCTACTACCTGATCGCCCCGTCGGAGGCCAGCTCCAACCTCGCGCGCTTTGACGGCGTCCGCTATGGGATGCGCGCGCCCGACGTCGACGACCTGCTCGACATGTACACGCGCACGCGCCACGACGGCTTCGGCGCGGAGGTCAAGCGGCGCATCATGCTCGGCACCTACGCGCTCTCGGCGGGCTACTACGAGGCCTACTACGGGCGCGCGCAGCGCGTGCGCACGAAGATCGCCGAGGACTTCAGGCAGGCCTTCGCGGGGGTCGACTTCATCGTCACGCCGACATCGGCCGGCGTCGCCTTCGCGCTCGGCGAGAAGACGGCCGATCCCTGGGCGATGTACCTCAACGACTACTTCACCGTCCCGATGTCGCTGGCGGGCATCCCGGCGCTGTCGTTGCCCTGCGGCCTCAGCGGCGACGGCGACGGCCCGGGCGGCGCGGGTCTGCCCGTCGGCTTTCAGATCGCCGGGCCGGCTTTCAGCGAGAACCGGCTGCTCGACGCGGCCTTCGCGCTCGAGCAGGCGATCGGCTTCGACGGGAGCTCGGCTCGTGTCTGACGGCGCCGCGAGCAACGGAGCCGGGGCCACGGCGGGCCCGGGCGCGGGTCTGGAGCCGGTAATCGGCCTGGAGATCCACGTCCAGCTTGCGACGGCGACGAAGATGTTCTGCGGCTGTGAGGTCTCCTTCGGGGACCCGCCCAACACGCACACCTGCGCGGTCTGCCTCGGGCTGCCGGGTGCGCTGCCCGTCGCCAACGCCCGCGCCATCCACTACGGGCTGATGATCGGGCTGGCCATGGGATCGAAGCTGGCACCACGCTCGGTCTTCCACCGCAAGAACTACTTCTATCCGGACCTGCCCAAGGGCTACCAGATATCCCAGTACGACGAACCGCTGTGCCTCGGCGGACGGCTCGCGGACGTGCGCATCCATCGCGTTCACCTGGAGGACGACGCGGCCAAGCTGATCCACGTTGGTAGCAGCGGGCGCATCCACGGCTCTGACGCGAGCGTGGTCGACTTCAACCGTGGTGGCACGCCGCTGGCCGAGATCGTCACCGAGCCCGATCTGCGCTCGCCCGAGCAGGCCAGCGAGTGGCTGAAGCTGCTGCGCACGACGCTGCGCCAGCTGGGCGTGAGCGACGTGAACATGGAGGAGGGCTCGCTGCGCTGCGACGCGAACATCTCGCTGCGCCCCGCCGGCAGCGAGCAGCTGGGCGTCAAGACCGAGCTGAAGAACATGAACTCGTTCCGCTTCATAGAACGCGGGATCCGAGCTGAGATCGCGCGTCAGGCGAAGATCATGGCCGACGGCGGGCAGGTGGTGCAGGAGACGTTGCACTTCGACCCCGAGTCGGGCGCGATCAGCTCGATGCGCTCCAAGGAGGAAGCCCACGACTATCGCTACTTCCCCGAGCCCGACCTGCTTCCCGTGGCGATCGACGAGGCGATGATCACGGCGGCGGCGGCCGACATGACCGAGCTGCCGGCGCAGCGCGCGCAGCGCCTGGAGCGCGAGCTGGGGTTGAGCGCCGACAGCGCGCGGCTGCTCGCGTTCCGCGGCGAGCTGGGCGACTACCTGGAGGCGGCGCTGGCGAGCGATGCCGATCCGCCGCCGGAGGCCAGGCAGCTGGCGAACTGGATCACGGTCGAGCTGGTCGCGCGCCTGCCGGACGGCGAGGACCCCGCCGCTTCGCGCGTGTCTCCACCGGCGCTCGCCACGCTCGTCGGGCTGGTCGGGGCCAAGCGCGTGAGCGCCGGCGCGGCTCGTCAGGTGCTCGACCGCCTGGTCGAGCAGGGGGGCGATCCCCACGAGATCGTCGAGGCAGAGGGGCTGGCGGCGATCGCCGCCGACGGTGAGCTGGCCGAGATCGTCGCGGCGGCGCTGGCCGCCAACGCGGACGCCGCCGAGCGAATGCGCGAGGGCAACGAGAAGGCGATCGGCCCGATCGTGGGCCACGTGATGCGCGAGACCAAGGGCCGCGCCGACGGCGGTGAGGTCGCGCGGCTGGTGCGCGAGCAGCTGGGGATCTGAGCGCTCGCCCCCGCGATCCGGACGACGGCCGCGGCGCTCGCCTGGCGGCTGTAGCAGCGGCGCCGACACCGGGAGGATCGCGCGGATGAGATTTTGGACTCCAGGCCAAAGGCATTCGCGCCCGCCTGCGCAAACATCTGCCCATGAACGGATCAGCTCTAAATCCTCCCGTCCCATCTCCTCGGCGGTTCCTCCTGCTGCCCGAGGAGGCGGTGGGTGGGCGTCGCGGCGGGCCGAAGATCCGCCGCTACAAGCTGGTCAGAATCGGTCAGAGCGCCGGCCCGTCACGCCTCGATCTCGCCACGGCTCGCGTTGTGCGCGAGCTTGGCCGGCTAGGCCGTGTGTAGCTGACCTCCCACACACCGCCCTCGTCCGGCTTCCCTCGGCTGTGGCGAGAGAGTGCGGCCGGGCAGGGATGTGCTTCCTGTCCGGCCGCACTACCTCTAAGATTGGGGTACATGAACCAGCTTCCGTCCCAATCCTCGTCGCGCTCGCTCGGCAAGATGGTAGTCGCGGGCATCGTGCTGCTCATTGCGGCCTACGTGCTGTTGAAAGTCGTGCTTGCGATCGCGTTTGCGATCGCCGGCCCCGTGGCGCTGATCCTGGCGATCGTCGCCGTCGTGTGGGCCGTGCGCGTCCTGCTGTAGCGGGCAAGCATGGCCTACGTGATCGTCGCCGTCTGCTTCGGGCTGTCGGGCGGCTACGTGGGCAAGGTCAAGGGCAGCTCGTTCTGGCTGTGGTTTCTGATCTCCGGCCTGGTTCCGTTCCTCGGGCTGATCGCCGCGCTGCTGTATCGCAACGAGCGCGACGAGCCGCGCCGGCGCTGCCCGCGCTGCGGGCGCGTGCGCAAGGCCTATGACGCGCTGTGCACGCACTGCGGCGCCGAGCTCGAGTACCCCGAGGCGCTGATCGCGCCCGAATCGTGGGTGCGCGAGCAGCCCCCGAGCGGGGTTGGAAGCGCCCCGTCCAGGTAGCGGCGGACAGGGGTGGGGCGTGCGCCGGGGCGTTGCCTCGCTGCGGTGCGACGCGCGTCAGAGTAAGGGTCGCCTAAGCCGATTTTGGCTTCCCTAAGCCAGTTCTTGGCCTAGGCTGTCGATGAGGATCGCATGGGTACGCCCGTCAAGACAGCCGCAGATCAGCCGACCTCGACGATCGACCGGGTGATCGTGCGGGCGGGGTTTCACGGCGAGGCCGACTTCGTGCTGCGCGTCGTCCAGCCCGCCCTCGTGGGCATGATCGACGGGACGGTCTCATCGCTTGCCCCGATCTTCGCGGCCGCGATCGCTTCCAGCTCCCACACCGCGCTGCTCGTCGGTTTCGCGACCGCGCTCGGCGCCGGGGTGAGCATGGGCTGGTCTGAGGCGCTGTCGGACACCGGCGAGCAGACCGGCCGCGGCTCGGCCGTCGTGCGCGGCTCGATCACGGGCGCGATGACGACGCTCGGCGGGATCTTCCACACGCTGCCGTTCATCATCTCCGACGTGCACAAGGCCCTGATCGTCGCCGGGATCGTGGTCGCGATCGAGCTGCTCGTGATCGCCTGGGTGCGCAAACGCTTCCTGAACGTGTCGATGCGCTCCTCGTGGCTGGTCGTGACCGTCGGCGGAGTGATCGTGCTCGCGCTCGGGATCGCGATCGGCTCCGCCTAAAAAGCGCCCCGACGCCCGCTGGTAAGCTGGATTTCATGCGCGCAGTGGACGCATTGATGGAATGCCTGAAGGCCGAGGGCGTCGACGTCGTGTTCGGCCTGCCGGGGGGCGCGAACCTGCCGACGTACGACGCCTTCGTGGACGCCGGGATCCGTCACATCCTCGTCCGGCATGAGGCTGGCGGCGGCCATGCGGCCGAGGGCTACGCCAAGGCGAGCGGCAAGGTGGGGGTGGCGTTTGCGACCAGCGGCCCGGGCGCCACGAACCTGATCACCCCGATCTGCGACGCGATGATGGACTCCGTTCCGGTCGTGTTCATCACCGGCCAGGTGCGCACCGAGCTGCTCGGTACCGACGGTTTCCAGGAGGCCGACACGATCGGCATCTCGATGCCCGTCGTCAAGCACTCGTTCATGATCCAGCACCCGCAGGAGATCCCGCGGGCGATCCACGAGGCCTTTCACATCGCGCGCAGCGGGCGCCCCGGTCCGGTCCTGGTGGACATCCCGCAGGACCTTTCCCGTGCGGAGATCGACTACGAGCCCGTGACCGACGTGCACCTGCCCGGCTATCAGCCGCGCACAGAGGGCAACCAGAAGCAGATCCGCCAGGCGGCCAAGGCGTTGGCGGCTGCCCAGCGTCCCGTGATCTATGCCGGCGGCGGCGTGGTGAACGCCAACGCCGCCGAGGAGCTGACCGAGTTCGCGCTGTCAGACCGATTCCCGGTGACGTGCACGCTGATGGGCCTTGGAGCGTTTCCCGCACCGCACGAGCAATGGCTAGGGATGCTTGGGATGCACGGCACGCGCGCGGCCAACTACGCGATGGACGAGGCCGACCTGATCTGCGCGGTCGGGGCGCGCTTCGACGACCGCATCACGGGCAAGCTCTCGGAGTTCGCGCCGCGCGCGAAGTTCATCCACATCGACGTCGACCCCGCCGAGATCTCAAAGAACGTCCCCGCCCACATCCCGATCGTGGGCGACGCCAGGCACGTGCTGTCAAAGCTCGTGATCGAGTACCGCGCGATCGGACCCGAGAGCGCGCGGCTTGCACCGTGGTGGGAACGCATCGAAGGCTGGCGCGAGAAGCACCCGCTCGCCTACGACGACAGCGCCGACAACGAGATCAAGCCCCAGTACATGATCGAGGCGTTGTACGAGGCCACCGGCGGCGAGGCGATCGTGACCTCCGACGTCGGCCAGCACCAGATGTGGGCCGCGCAGTACTACCACTTCTCCAAGCCGCGCCGCTGGATCAACTCGGGCGGGCTCGGCACGATGGGCTTCGGCCTGCCCGCCGCGATGGGCGCGGCGGTGGCCCGCCCCGACCAGCTCGTGTGCTGCATCGCCGGCGACGGATCGGTGCAGATGAACGCCCAGGAGCTCGCGACCTGTGCCCAGAACCAGATCCCGATCAAGGTCTTCATCATGAACAACGGCTACCTGGGGATGGTCAGGCAGTGGCAGGAGCTCTTCTGGGACGGCCGCTACAGCCACGTCGACACGGGCCGGTTCCCCGACTTCGTCAAGCTCGCCCAAGCGTATGGCGTGACGGGCATGCGCCTGGACGACAAGCGCACGCTCGTCGCCGACTTCAAGCGCGCCCTGCAGACCGAGGGCCCCGTGCTCGTCGACGTGCAGGTGACGCGCGAGGAGAACACCTACCCGATGATCCCCGCGGGCCGGGCCGCCCGTGACATGGTGGGCTGAGCCATCGGCGAGCCTGGCACCAAGGAGCCGCTCAGCCTCCAGGAGCTCGAGGCGGCGGCCGGCCTGCGCACGGGGCGCAAGCACGTGCTGTCGATCCTCGTCGAAAACAAGTCGGGCGTGCTCACGCGCATCGCCGGCCTGTTCGCGCGACGCGGCTTCAACATCGACACGCTCACCGTCGGGCCGACCGACGACGAGCAGGTCTCGCGCGTGACGCTGACCGTCGACGGCGCGCTGCACCCGATCGACCAGGTGACAAAGCAGCTGCACAAGCTGATCAACGTGCTCAAGATCCGCGACCTGGAGCCGGCGGACACGGTCGCGCGCGAGCTGGCCCTGTTCAAGGTCGCCGCCGAGGGCGCCCAACGCGGCGAGCTGATGCAGATCGCCGACATCTTCCGCGGCAAGGTCGTCGACGTCACCAAACGCTCGCTGATCGTCGAGATCACGGGCACGACGGACAAGATCGAGGCTTTCGAGTCGATGGTCAGGCCGTTCGGCCTGATCGAGATGATGCGCACGGGCGAGATCGCGATCTCGCGCGGACGCGGCGAGACGTGAGCGCGGCCGCGCTGCGGCTGCAGGGAAGCGGTCTTCGATGGTCAGAGCACGAGCGCGAGCGGCTCGCAGGATACCTGGAGCGCGCGCTCGCGCGAGCGCGGCGAAGCGGCCGGCCCACGCTGGCGACGAGCACGGCGGCGCTCGCGGGGCCGGTCGACCCGAGCGCCCTCGCGTGCGCGTCGCGCCGGCCGGGCGAGCCGTGGTTCGTCCTCGAGCAGCCTGACCGGGGCAGCTCTGCGCTCGGCGCGCTCGGCGCGGCCGTCACGCTGAGCGCCTCGGGGGGCGAGCGCTTTGCCAGCATCGCGCGTCGCTGGCGGGAGCTCGCCACCGACGCGGTCTGGGACGACGACGCCCCCGGCGGTGCCGCGCGCGCGGCGCCCGCGGGGGTTGGACCTCTGGCTGTGGGCGGCTTCG
>DASPVR010000200.1:0-7100 GCA_035622255.1 Solirubrobacteraceae bacterium
GCTGATCACGGTGCTGTGCTCGGACGTCGCGGCCTGGGTCACAGGCGGTGGCGTGCTCATCGACGGTGGTGCCACGCGCGGCGTCGTCGCGTTCTGACCGTGACGCGCACCGATCCGCAGATGTCGCTGGCACCCGAGCCACGGGCCGACAACTACAAATGGCTGGCGCTGTCCAACACCACCGTGGGGGTCATGCTGGCGACGATCGACTCGTCGATCACGCTGATCGCAATGCCGGACATCTTCCGCGGCATCAAGCTCAACCCGCTCGACCCGAAGAACAGCTTCTACCTGCTGTGGATGATCCTGGGCTACCTCATCATCAGCAGCGTGCTCGTCGTGAGCCTGGGCCGCCTGGGCGATATCCACGGGCGCGTGCGCATGTACAACCTCGGCTTCGCCATCTACACGACCGCGTCCCTGCTGCTCACGATCGACTGGATGACGGGCGCGGCGGGCGCAGATTGGCTCATCGGCATGCGCGTGGTGCAGGGCGTGGGGGGCGCGTTCCTCATCGCCAACTCGGCGGCCATCCTCACCGACGCGTTCCCATCCAACCAGCGCGGGCTCGCCCTCGGCATCAACAACGTCGCGGGCATCTCGGGGACGTTCATCGGCCTGGTCGTCGGCGGGGTGCTCGCGCCGATCGACTGGCGCCTGGTGTTCCTCGTCTCGGTGCCCGTCGGGCTGTTCGGGACCGTGTGGGCGTATCTGAAGCTCGAGGAGCGCAGCGAACCCAAGCCGGCGCGCGTCGACTGGTGGGGCAACCTCACGTTCGCGCTCGGACTCGTGCTGATCATGATCGCGGTCACGTATGGCATCCGCCCCTATGGCAGACACCCGACCGGTTGGGGCAGCCCGCGCGTGATCGCGCTGCTCGCCGGCGGCGCGCTGTCACTCGTCGCCTTCGCGCTGATCGAGCGGCGCGTGCCCGATCCGATGTTTCGCCTGCCGCTGTTTCGTATCCGCGCGTTCACATTCGGCACGCTCTCGACGTTTCTCTCTGCAGTCGCGCGCGGCGGCCTCCTTTTCATGTTGATCATCTGGCTGCAGGGCATCTGGCTGCCGCTGCACGGCTACGACTTCACCGAAACCCCCCTGTGGGCGGGCATCTACATGCTGCCGCTCACGCTCGGGATGCTCGTAGCGGGGCCGATCTCGGGCTTTCTGTCGGATCGCTTCGGCGCGCGCTGGTTCGCGACCGGCGGGATGCTCGGCGCGGCGCTCAGCTTCCTGCTGCTCACGCTGCTGCCGATCGACTTCTCCTTCGGGGCGTTCGCGGTGATCCTCGCGCTCAACGGCGTCTCGATGGGCATGTTCGCCTCCCCCAATCGCGCCGCCGTGATGAACAGCCTGCCGTCGGGCGACCGGGGGGCGGGCGGCGGTATGAACCAGACCTTTCAGAACTCCGCCCAGGTGCTCTCGATCGGCATCTTCTTCACGCTCATGATCCTCGGGCTCTCGAGCACCCTGCCGCATGCGCTGTCGGGCGGGTTGCAGGCCCACGGTCTGTCGGCGAGCACGGCGCAGCGCGTGGCCAGGCTTCCCCCCGTGTCGATCCTGTTCGCCGCCTTTCTCGGCTACAACCCGATCCAGCATCTCGTGGGTGCCCACGCGCTGTCCTCGCTGTCGGCCGGCGCCCAGGCGACGCTGACCGGGCGCGCGTTCTTCCCCGACCTGATCTCGGCGGCGTTTCGCAGCGGACTGCACGAGGCGTTCGCCTTTGCGATCGTTGCGTGTCTGATCGCCGCAGCGGCGTCTCTCATGCGCGGGGGCCGCTACCAACACGCCGCCGCGCAGCGCGAGCAGCGCACTGACGATGATCGCCGCTTCAGCGAGCTTGCAGTCGGCGTCCCCGCCGGTGCGATCAGTGAACTTCACAGCAGAGAGGAGCAGCATGCGGGTTGAGTGGTATGGCCAGTCGGCGTTTCGCCTGAGCACTCCCGAGCAAACGGTCTTCATCGACCCCTTCGGTGACCCCTCCCCGATGGCCGAGCGGGGAATCCAGTTCGACTATCCGGCAATCGAGCGAGTGAGCGCCGACGTGCTGCTCGTCACCCACGAGCACCTGGACCACAACGGCGTCGAGGTGATCGGGGGCGATCCCGTGGTCATCCGCTCGACCGCGGGCAGGCTCGATTCCCCGGTCGGCGAGGTCGTCGCCGTCGCCTCCGAGCACGACGAGGCGGCTGGGACCGAACGGGGGCCGAACACGATCTTCGTGTTCAGCCTGCAGCAGACGCGCGTCTGCCACTTCGGCGACTTCGGCCAGCGCGCGCTGCGCGAGGAACAGACATCGGCGCTCGGGGAGGTTGACCTGCTGATCCTCCCCGTGGGCGGCGGCCCGACGATCGGCGCCGTCCAGGCCAAGCAGATCGTCGACACGCTGCAGCCGACCTGGGTCGTGCCCATGCACTACCGCACGGCGCGCATCAGCTTCCTCGAGACCGCCGACGCGTTCCTGGAGCTGTCCAGCGTGGTGCAGTGCCTGCCCGCACCGAGCTTCGACACCGGCGAGCTGTCCACGGACCGGGGCCCGGTCACGATCGTCCCGGCCGCACCGTGAAGGCGAGCGGGGGCTCGATCAGCTGTAGTAGCGGCCGATCACGAGCAACTGGCTGAAGATCGTGTCGGCGATCATCGCGAGCACGACGACAGCCGCAAGGACGTGTTCCCAGCGTCTCCCGGCGGCTCGTATCGCAAGCCCGACGCCGGCCGCGAACAGCGCGAGCAGGGGAAGCAGGTATCTCGCTTCGGTGAACTGTTCGGTGAGCGGGCTGATGTATGACGCGGCGCCGACGAGCACGAGCAGGCCGATGCTCATGATGGCGTACACGACGAGCTCGGCGATACGTTCTCGTGCGGTCCCTCGCAGCATGAACAGCGTGCGCGCGCATGCCACCACCAGCGCGACCGCAAACACTGCCGCGAGCTCATAGAGCCATTCCGGAAAGGCGGTTTCAACCCACCCGTATTGACCGACCAGGCCGTCGAACCAGATCTGTCGCGTGGTGGAGATGCCGGAGAAGTGCGCAGTCATGCCGGGGAGCCGGGGCAGGAAGACCTGCCATACGTAGCTGAACGCGGCAAAGATCGAGCCGTGGTGCGCAGCGACCGACGTCGCACCCGAGAACAGTCCGAACGTCGGCGTGCCGTGCGTGAGGTTGATGAGCACGTACGGGACGACCGGGCTTATCGCGATGCCAACCCCGAGCGCAAAGGCTCGCCAGGCGCGCGCGCGCGAGCGGCGCGCTAGATGCCACGCGAGGATCCCCAGGCCGAGCATCACGCCCGGAAAGAGCCCCGCGAAGTTCAGCTTGGTCAGCAGGCCGACCGCCGTGATGGCGCCGATCACGCTTGCCCGCCGGTAGGTCAGCCCGCGCCGAAACGCGCGCGCCAGCGACCAGAAGGCCGCCGCCGACACCGCGAACAGCAGCGAGTCTGGATTCACCGCTCCCGACATGAATCCCAGCAACGGCGCAAACGCGACGCTCAGCCCCCCGGCTGTCCACGCCGCGTGCGTCGCCGGCAACGTTTCGCGAACGAACAGAAACGCGAACATCGCCGTGACGCCTGCGAACAGCGCCGAGAGCAGACGCATGAGCGTCAGCCTCGCGAGTAGGCTTGACCCCGAGGCGATCTCATATGGAACCGTCTCGAGCAGGTAGTAGAGCGGCGGCTGGGAGGTGGCAACCCCCGCGGCGTCGCTGCCTTCGCGCGGTTCTTCGGCCGCCGCGGCGAGGTCATGCGCGAGTCGCTGTTGTTGCGCCCTCGACGAGACCGCCCCGGTGGCAGGCAGGATGCTCACGGGAAACTCGTCGAGGTCGATCAGCGCCTGTTCCTCTTCGCGTGAGAACCGCAATTCATGTGAATGTGGTAATTCGTGGGGCTCGGCGAACTGTTTGACGTAGGCAAAATGCGAGGGCTCGTCAGAAACCTGGAAGGGCGGCGTGATCACCGACCAGCAGAAGGCGTTGAGGATCGCCACTGCCGCACACACCCACCCAGCGACAGGGGCAGCGCGTGCCAGGTCCGCTAGCCGGGGGCGGCGCCAACGACCCAGCGACGGCACCGTGCGAACGCTGCGCGCGGGTGGCTTCTTGGCGCGGGACGCGCCGCGTCTGAAGGCGCGGCTGCCGACCGCCGCTCCCGACCGCTGCCCCGTGCGCCCGGCCCGCTTGTCGTCTCGCCTGCTCATGCCGGCGTTTCGCGCATCAAGAGCCACACACACAGCGCTATCGCCGCCGCCATCATCGCGAGCAGCGGGAGCACGATCCAGGTGCCCGCCGGAGAGCGCCCCAGACCCAGCCGCCGCGCGACGTGCTCTGCGAGCGACAGCCACGAGCGCTGTCCGCGCCTGAGATATTCGACCCGCAGTCGTCCCGGCAGCGCCTTTCCGTTGACGGTGGCGACGCTGGCGCTCGGGGCGGCGCCGCCCGCAAGTCCCACGGGCAGCGTCGCGGGTCCTCGCGTCAGGCAGATCGTCGTGCCAGAGAACGCGGTCACACGAGCTGTCAGCGGCAGGGCGAGCGACGCGCCGATCCATCCGCCGGCGCGGTGACCGCTGGCCACGATGTGGCCTTTGTCGGAGAAGCTGACCAAAACCGCCGGCCCCGGATGAGCGATCGAGCCTATTGACACGCGGACGGCCGTCGCCGCAGCGGGGAGCCCTTCTGCTTCCTGACACACAAAAGTGTGCTGACGAAGGAGGCCGAGCTCCTCGGTCACGATCGTCGAGTTGCTCGAGATGACCTCGTCAGGTGACTGAAGCACGACGACGATCAGCGCAACCGCAATCAGCGCGAGCCCGAGCATCAGCGTGATTGCCACCCGAGACCGTGTGGTCATAACGTGGTGTCAACCAAGCGCGTGCACAAGTGCGATCCGTCACCCGCCTCGGTTTGACCGTCCGCTTCCCTCCGTCCCCCAGGCGACGCACACGAGGATGAAGACGCCGATATACTCACGGGGTGCCGGGCGCTTGTCAAGCTGAGTCACCTCAGCATCGGCTAACGCGGTGACAGCTGGGTTCAAACGGGGCCTGCGCGATGTCGGCGAGGGGGTGTTCGCCTACCTGCAGCCCGATGGCGGCTGGGGCTGGAGCAACGCCGGGCTGCTCGTTGACGGCGAGAGCACGCTGCTGATCGACACGCTGTTCGATTTGCGCCTGACCGCGCAGATGCTGTCTGAGATGCGTCGCGCGGTGCCGGCGGCGGCGCGGATCGACACGCTCGTCAACACACACGCCAACGGCGATCACACCTACGGCAACCAGCTCGTGGGCGATGCGCGTATCGTGGCCTCGCGGCGCACTGCCGAGGAGATGCCCGAGCTGCCGGCGAGCACGATGGCGGCGTTGCTCGAGAACGCGCCGGGCCTCGGCGAGGTGGGCGAGTTCTTCATGCGCATCTTCGGCGCCTTCGACTTCAGCGGCATCGACGCGACGCTGCCGACCGACACGTTCGAGGGCGAGCTCACGCTGCGCGTGGGTGCAAGCGAGCTGCGCCTGCTCGAGGTCGGGCCCGCGCATACACGCGGCGACACGCTCGTGCTCGCGCCGGCGCAGCGCGTGCTGTTCACGGGCGACATCCTCTTTCACGGCATGCATCCGCTGGCGTGGGCCGGGCCGATCTCCAACTGGGTGAGCGCGTGCGAGCGGATCCTCGACATGGATGTCGACGTGATCGTCCCCGGCCATGGCCCGCTCGCCGACAAGCATGCGATCGGGGAGCTGCGTGACTACTTTGAATATCTGGGCGAGGAGGCGCGGCTGTGCCACGCGGCCGGCATGGCGCCTCTCGACGCTGCCCGCAAGATCGCGCTGGACCGCTGGGCGCAGTGGCAGGAGCCCGAGCGCCTCGTGCTCAACATCATCACCATCTATCGCGAGCTCGACAACGATCAGGAGCCGCTGAACGTGCTCGAGGCGTTCAGGGACATGGCCGAGCTGGCAGGCGAGGGTTAGGGCAGGAACGCCAACCCGCGGAGCGATCGGAGCGCCGGCGCCGTGGAGGTGGAGCCGCGGAACCCGGTCTAGGTCGCGTGCTGGTTCTCCAGCACGAGCGCCACGCCCTGCCCGGAGCCAACGCATACGCCGAGCACGCCCCAGCGCAGCTCGCGCAGGTGCAGCTCGGTCGCCAGCGTGAGCACGTAGCGCGTGCCCGATGAGCCGAACGGGTGGCCGATCGCGACCGCGCCGCCGTTGGGGTTGAGCTTCTCGTCGGGCACCTCGAAGCCGTCGAGCTGGCGCGGCAGCTCGCGCAGCACGCCGAGCGCCTGCGCCGAGAAGGCCTCGTGCACCTCCCATACGTCGACCTGCGCGGGCTCGAGCCCCGCGCGCGTGAGCGCCTTGGGCATCGCGTAGGCGGGGCCGAGCCCCATGATCTTCGGGTCGAGCGCATGCGTCGCCGAGGCCGCCACGCGCGCGAGCGGCTCCACCCCCAGGCGCTCGCATGCCGCCTCGCCGGCGAGCACCACGGCGCTCGCTCCATCCGACAGCGGCGAGGAGTTGCCGGCGGTCATCTGTGTCGTACCCGGTTGAGGCGGCAGCGCGGCGAGCTTCTCGGCGCTCGTGTCGTCGCGGATCATCTCGTCGTGCTCGAACGTACGCGCTGGCTGCTTGCGCGTGCCCGGGATCTCCACGGGCCAGATCTCGGCTGCGAGGCGGCCGGATGCGCGCGCGGCCGCGGCATGTGTGTAGGAGCGCAGCGCGAACGCGTCGATCTCCTCGCGCGTGAGCTCGTACATGTCGGCCACGTTCTGGGCCGTTCGGATCATCTCGATGTAGGCGTCGCGCGCCAGCAGCGCCGGGTTGGGGGGTCCGCCGGCACCGGCCCACATCGTGTCGAGCATGAAGACCGGGCCGCGCGGCATGAACGCCGCTTCGCCCTTCATCAGAGCCCAGCCCGAGCGCGACATCGACTCGACGCCGGCGGCGACCCCGACCGAGAGCTCGCCGGCGCGGATGGCATGCGCCACGTTGATCGTGGCCGACAGCGAGGAGGCGCAGAAGCGGTTCACCGTGATCGCCGGGACCGAGTCCGGGAAGCCCGCCGCCAGCGCGGCCCACCGGGCCACGTCGCCCATGCCCTCGTGGGCGG
>DASPVR010000201.1:0-8850 GCA_035622255.1 Solirubrobacteraceae bacterium
CACCTTCGAGGACAACGGGATCAAGTTCTTCGGCACCGACGGCTACAAGCTCTCCGACGAGGCCGAGCTCGAGATCGAGCGGGCGCTCGAGCTCGCCAGCCCCGGGCCCCCGGCGCAGATCGGACGCGTGCGCGCCCTGCACGGCGCCGGCGAGGACTACCTGCGCGAGCTGCACACGCGCTTCGCGGGACTCGACCTCGGCGGCATCAACGTGCTGCTGGACTGCGCCAACGGCGCCACGTACGAGCTGGCGCCCGAGATCTTCAGGCGTCTGGGTGCGCAGGTGACGGCGCTGGCAGACATGCCCGACGGGCGCAACATCAACGACGGCTGCGGCTCGACGCACCTGGACACCCTGGCCGCGCGCGTGCGCGGCGGCGGGCGCGCGATCGGCTTCGCCTTCGACGGCGACGGCGACCGTGTGCTGGCCTGCGATCGGCGCGGCGCGATCGTGGACGGCGACGAGCTGCTCGCCCTGTCGGCGCTTCACCTGCGCGAGCGCGGGCGCCTGCCCGGCGACGGGGTGGCCGTGACGGTCATGACCAACTACGGCTTTCACGCGGCGATGCGCCGGGCCGGGTTGGAGGTCGCGACGACCCAGGTGGGCGACCGCTACGTGCTCGAGGAGCTGCGCGCGCGCCGCTGGGCGCTCGGTGGCGAGCAGTCCGGGCACATCATCGAGATGGGCTTCAACCACACCGGCGACGGGATCGCCGGCGCGTTGCTGGTGCTCGAGGCGCTGGGAGGACGCGACCTGTCCGAGCGCGACGCGATGGAGAAGCTCCCGCAGCGGCTGGTCAACGTGCGCGTGCGCGACCGCGGCGCGCTCGAGCAGGCGCACGGCGTCGAGGAGGCGGTGCGCTTGGAGAACGAGGCGCTCGACGGTCGCGGGCGCGTGCTCGTGCGTCCGAGCGGCACCGAGCCGCTCGTGCGGGTGATGGTCGAGGCGCCGAGCGACCAGGAGGCCGATGAGGTCTGCTCACGCCTGGCGGCGCTCGTGGAGCGCGAGCTCGCCTGAGCCGCTCCCGCCCGCGCGAGCGGATCGCGCAGGTGCCGCCCCGCGTGCCCGTTGCGGCCTGGGGCGGACGTTTTCGTGCCCGCGGGGGCGCTATCGTCGGCGGCATGTGTGGGATCGTCGGTTATGTCGGCGGGCGCCCGGCGCGCGAGCTGCTGCTCGCGGGGCTGAAACGGCTCGAGTATCGGGGTTATGACTCGGCCGGCATCTCGGTGATCGCCGATCACCGGATCGAGGCGGTGCGCGCGGTCGGCAACCTCGACGTGCTGCAGGCCAAGCTCAGCGCCAGCGAGGATCGGGTCGGCTCCGCCGGCGCGGGCGGTGCTGTCGCCGTCGCACAGGCTCCCGCGCAGATCGGCATCGGGCACACGCGCTGGGCCACACACGGTCGCGTGAGCGAGGACAACGCGCATCCGCACTCCGACAGCGACGACCGCGTCCATGTCGTCGTCAACGGGATCGTCGAGAACTACATGTCGTTGAAGGAGCGCCTCTCGGCGCAGGGCAGCGTGTTCACCTCGCAGACCGACGCCGAGGTGATCGCGCACCTGATCGCCGAGCGTTACGAGGGCGACCTGGCCGAGGCCGTGCGCTCGGCGTACCTCGAGCTCGAGGGTCACTTCGCCTTCGTGGCGCTGTGCCTGGAGCAGCCCGAGGTGCTCGTGGGGGCGCGCAAGGAGTGTCCGCTGGTCGTCGGTCGCGGCGACGGCGAGCAGTTCGTGGCATCGGCCGTGCCGGCGTTCCTGGCCGAGACGCGCGATGTCCAGTACCTCGAAAACGGCGAGATCGTCGTCTTGGCGCCGGGCGGGGTCTCGATCACGACGCCCGCCGGCGAGGAGGTGGAGCGTCCCGTGCAGACGGTCGACTGGGACGAGGAGACCGCCGAGAAGGGGGGCCACGAGACGTTCATGCTCAAGGAGATCCACGAACAGGCCGACGCGGTCGCCGAAACGATCTCCGACCGCACGGCGGGGGGCGACGTCAGCCTCGCCGACGAGGGGGCGCTCGCGGATCGGGTGCTGGCGGATGCGCGGCGGATCGTGATCGTCGCCTGCGGCACCGCCTACCACGCCGGCGTCATCGGCCGCTACGCGATCGAGGAGTGGGCGCGGGTCCCGGTCGAGATCGACATCGCCTCCGAGTACCGCTACCGCAACCCCGTCGTGGGCCCTGGAGACCTCGTGATCGGGATCTCGCAATCGGGCGAGACGGCGGACACGCTGGCGGCCATGCGCCTGGCACGCGAGCGGGGCGCGACCGTGCTCGCGGTGACGAACACGACCGGATCACAGGCGACACGCGAGGCCGACGGGGTCCTGCTCACGCGCGCGGGGCTCGAGATCGGCGTGGCGGCCACGAAGACGTTCGTCTGCCAGGTGGCGGTCATGTACCTGCTCGGGCTGCGTCTTGCCGACCTGCGCGGAACACTTGCGCACGAGCGGATCATCGAGCTGGTCGCCGAGCTCAAGCGGCTGCCCCACTGCATCGACGCGGTGATCGGCGCCTGCGAGGCGCGCTGCCAGGAGATTGCGGCCGCCGTCTGGGAGTCGGAGTTCTTCCTCTACATCGGCCGCCACGTCGGGCTGCCGGTCGCGCTCGAGGGGGCGCTGAAGCTCAAGGAGATCTCCTACATCTCGACCGACGCCTACGCCGCCGGCGAGATGAAGCATGGACCGATCGCGCTGCTCGACGAGGCCACCCCGGTCGTCTGCGTCGCCACGCGCTCGCCGGTGCTCGACAAGCTCGTCTCGAACATCCAGGAGGCGCGCGCGCGGGGCGCGCGCGTGATCGCGGTCGCGACCGCCGGCGACGGCGTCGTCGCGCCCCACGCGGATGCCACGATCGAGGTGCCGGCGACCGACTGGATGCTCCAGCCGATCCTGGCGGTGCTGCCGCTGCAGATGCTGGCCTATGCGATCGCGCGCAGGCGCGGCTTGAACGTCGACCAGCCGCGCAACCTCGCAAAGACCGTGACCGTCGAGTAGCGCCGCGTCCTCGCCCGAGCCCGGCTGCGCGAGGCGGTGATCCGAGCGCGGCGCACGGCGCCTTGCTCGAGCGCCGGCGCGATGGCGACCATCTAGCATCGCTGGTCGTGGACGACCTGCCGGCCTGGCTGCTCGCGCTGCCCGACGCGCGCACGATGCGCGCGATCGATCGCTGGGCGATCGAGGAACGATCGACGCCCTCGCTGGATCTGATGGAGCGCGCCGGGACGGGCGTGGCGCGGGTCGTCGACGCGCTCGTGCCCGACGGCCCGGTCGCGGTCGTGTGCGGCAAGGGCAACAACGGCGGCGACGGGCTCGTGGCGGCGCGCCTGCTGCGCGAGGCCGGCCGGGATGTCGCGGTCGTGTGCGCGGTCTCGCCGCAGGAGCTCGCCGGAGACGCGCGCACGAACCTCGAACGCCTCCCCGGCGAGGGGCCTGTGACGCTCGAGGGTCGGTCGTGGACGGAGGGCTCGGGCAACGGGGCGCCAGGCGCGGGCCTTCCCGACGGCGGCCGGGGCTGGGCCAGTGCCGCGGTGCTCGTGGATGCGCTGCTCGGAACCGGCTTCCAGAGCCAGCCGAGCGGAGCGGTCGCGCAGGCGATCGAGGCCGTCAACGGCGCCGCCAAGCCGGTAGTCAGCGTGGATGTGCCAAGTGGCGTCGACGCCTCGACCGGCGTGGTGAGCGGCGTCGCCGTGCGCGCGACACGCACCGTCACCTTCCACGCCGCCAAGCCGGGCCTGTGGATCAACCCGGGCAAGTCGCACGCGGGCGAGGTGGCGACGGTCGACATCGGGATCCCACGGGGAGCGCCGGCGGGGGCGCGCATCGGTCTGATCACGCCCGGCGTCCTCGGCTTGCTGCCGCGGCGCACGGCGTCGTCGACGAAGTTCGTCAGCGGTCACGTGCTCGTCGTGGGCGGGTCGCGCGGGCTGACGGGCGCGCCGCGGATGGCCGCCGCGGCGAGCATGCGCGCGGGCGCCGGGTACGTGACCGCGTGCGTGCCGGAGTCGCTGCAGCCGATCCTGGCGAGCGGCGAGCTGCCCGAGCTGATGACGCTCGGGCTGCCCGAGCAGGACGGCGCGCTGACAGAACACGGGCTGCCCACCATCCAGGAGGCAGCCGAGCGCGGCGGGGCGCTGGCGCTCGGACCGGGACTGGGCCGCAGCGACCGGGCGTTCGCGCTCGCGCGGGCGCTCGCGCGCGTCGCGGAGATCGCGCTCGCGCTCGACGCCGACGGCCTGAACGCCCACGCCGGGCGTCTGGGCGACCTGTCTGCCCGCGGCGCACCGACGGTGCTCACGCCGCACGCCGGCGAGCTGGGAAGGCTGCTGGAGCTCGACAGCTCGGCGATCGAGCGCGAGCGGCTTCGTCACGTGCGCGCGGCGGCGCAGGAGTCGGGGGCGGTGGTCGTGCTGAAGGGTGACGACACCCTGATCGCAGATCCCTCGGGCCGCGTCGCGGTTAGCCCGGGAGGGAGCCCGGCGCTCGCGACCGCCGGCACGGGCGACGTGCTCACGGGCGTGGTCGCCGCACTGCTCGCGCAGGGACTGGACCCGTTCGCGGCCGCGGCAGCCGGGGTCTGGCTGCACGCCCTCGCCGGGCGCGAGGCGGCGCGCCGCGCCGGTTCGGCCGAGGGCGTGATCGCTTCCGATGTGATCGCCGCGCTACCGGCGGTGCGCGCGGCCGAGGCCGGTCTGGACGCCGGCGCAGCCGGCGCGTCTGCGCGGGACCTGCAGGGAGCACTCGCACGGTGAGCCAGATGCGCGCATGCGCGAGCGTAAGCCTCGAGGCGATCGAGCACAACTGCCGGCGGTTGTGCACCGAGCTGCGCGAGGGGGCGGTCCTGTGCGCTGTCGTGAAGGCCGACGGCTATGGCCATGGCGCGGTCCAGAGCGCGCGGGCGGCGCTGGCCGGGGGCGCGAGCTGGCTCGCGGTCGCGTCGGCGGCCGAGGCGATGCAGCTGCGCGAGGCCGGGCTGTGCGACGTGCGCGTGCTCGTGATGGGGGCGCTCAGCACAGACGAGCTCTCGCAGGCGCTCGCTGCCGACGCCGACGTGTGCGTCTGGCACGAGCACGATCTGCAGTCCGTGGCGGCCGCGGGCGGGGGCCGCGTGCACGTCAAGCTCGACTCGGGCATGGGCAGGCTCGGCACCCGCGACGCCGCCGAGGCCGCGCGCGTGGCGGCGGCGGCGGCGAGCACGCCGGGGATCGAGCTCGCGGGCGCGATGACCCACTTCGCGACAGCCGACGAGCTCGACGACGATGGCTTCTTCGAGCGCCAGCTCGACGCGTTCTTGCGCTGGGCCGCGGAGGTGAAGGCGCAGCACCCCGAGGTTGTCGTGCACGCCGCCAACAGCGCGGCGCTGCTGCGAGACGCGGGCACCCAGCTCGACATGGTGCGCTGTGGCATCGCCGTGTACGGCCTGGATCCGTTCGGCGAGGACGCGCGCGTGCGCGGGCTGGAGCCGGCGCTGTCGCTGTCCTCGTACGTCGCCGAGGTCAAGCTGTGCCGCGCCGGCGAGAGCGTCGGATACGGCCGGCGGTTCGTTGCCGAGCGCGACACGCACATCGGTGTGCTCCCGATCGGCTACGGCGACGGCGTGCGGCGCGCGCTGTCGGACAACGACGACGTTCTCATCGGCGGGCGCAGGCGGCCGCTCGTGGGCACCGTGAGCATGGACAACGTGACCGTCGACCTCGGCGACAGCGCGAGCGCGAGCGAGCTGCGCGGCAGCGAGGCGGTGCTGATCGGACGACAGGGCCAGGAGGAGATCACGGCCGAGGAGATCGCCGCACGGCTGGACACGATCAACTACGAGGTGACCTGCGGGCTGACGGCGCGGGTCCCGCGCGTCTACGGCGGCGGGCGCGGGGGGCGCGGCGCCGGCGCGCGCGCCGGGGACGCGACACTCGCATGAGCGACGGGCTGCGCGTGGCGCGCGCGGCGCTCGCAGATCGCCGCGCGTGGGTCGTGGGCGGCGCGCTGCGCGACCGCGCGCTCGGTCGCAGCACGGCCGACGTCGACATCGTGCTCGACGGCGATCCGGCGGCGGGGGCGCGCGCGGTCGCGCGCGCCGCCGGCGGGGCGGCCTGCTTTGCCCTCTCAGTGGAGTTTGGGGCCTGGCGCGTGATCGCGCGTGATCGCTCATGGCAGGTCGATATAGAGCCCCTGCGCGCCGACACGCTCGAGGCCGACCTCGCGCTGCGCGACTTCACCGCCAACGCGATAGCCGAGCCGATCGGCGGGGGGGAGCCGGTCGATCCGCTCGGCGGCCTGGCCGACCTGTCCGCGCGCCTGCTGCGCATGGCGGGACCCGGTGCTTTCAGCGACGATCCCGTGCGCGTGCTGCGACTGGTGCGCGTGTCGATCGAGCTCGACCTGACGCCCGATCCGGCGACCCTGCGCGCCGCCGCCGCCACGGCGCCCGCACTGGCCGGGGTCTCGCCGGAGCGCGTGTTCATTGAGCTGCGCCGCGTCGTCTCCGCCGAGCGCGCCGTGCGCGGGCTGGAGCTGATGGCCGAGACCGGCGCGACCGCGGTGGTCCTGCCCGAGCTGCAGGCGCTGCGCGGCGTGCAGCAGAGCCGCTTTCACCACCTGGATGTGTACGAGCACACGATCGAGGTGCTCGCCCAGGCGATCGCCCTGTCGCGCGATCCCGCCCCGCTGACGGCGGACGAGGCCGACGCGATCGAGCTGCGCTCACTGCTGAGCGAGCCGCTGGCCGACGAGCTCACCCGCTCCGAGGCGCTGCGCTGGGGGGCGCTGCTGCACGACGCGGCAAAGCCGCTGACGCGCGAGGAGCGCCCGGGGGACGGGCGCGTGACCTTCCTCGGACACGACGTGGCGGGCGCCGACCTCGCCCGTCGTGCGCTCGGACGCCTGCGCTCCAGCGAGCGCCTGCGGGGCCACGTGGCGGCGCTGGTGCGCCACCACCTGCGGCTCGGCTTCCTCGTGCACGAGCCGCAGCCGCTCTCGCGCAGGACGGTGTTCACCTATCTCTACGCCTGCTCGCCCGTGGAGGTCGACGTGACGCTGCTGTCGGTGGCCGACCGGCTGGCCACGCGTGGCGAGCGCGCGGACGAGTCCATCCAGGCGCACGTAGCGCTCGCGCGCGGCATGCTGCACGACGCGCTGCGCTGGCGGGCGCAGGGTCCGCCGGCGCCGCTGCTCGGCGGCGATGAGCTGATCGGCGAGCTCGGCGTCGCCCCGGGGCCGGTGGTCGGGGAGCTGCTCGCGCGTCTGGCCGAGGCCCAGTATGCGGGCGAGATCACGACGCGCGATCAGGCGCTGGCGCTGGCAAGGCGCGAGCTCGACGCCAGCTGAGTGCGCCCCCCGACCATCTAGTCTGTGCCTGCGATGGTCGATCCCGACTGCATCTTCTGCAAGATCGTGGCGCGCGAGCTACCCGCGACGATCGTCGACGAGGACGAGCGCACGCTCTCCTTCATGGACATCGCGCCCGCCACCCGCGGGCATGCGCTCGTGATCCCGCGCGAGCATGCACCCGACCTGCGCAGCGTCGGGGCCGAGGACCTCCAGGCGGTCGCGTTGGCCGCGCAGCGGCCCGCCTCGCGCGCGCTGCAGCGACTGGGCGCGGACGGCGTGAACCTGCTCAACTCCACGGGCGCGAGCGCCTGGCAGACGGTGTTTCACTTCCACGTGCACGTCATCCCGCGCTACGCCGATGACCCGCTGCGCCTGCCCTGGCACCCGCACCCGGGGGACGCCGATGAGATCGCCGCCGCGGCGCGGGAGCTGGCGTGACCCGGGCCGGCGCGGGCCAGGGACCGCTCCGTCCGGGCGCCGGTGGTGTTGAATGGGCCATATGAGACGACTATGCCTGGCGATCCTCGCGAGCTTCTCGCTCCTGCTCGTGCTCCCCGCGGGCTCGCTGGCGACGCTCACCGAAGTTGGCGTGCTGCCCGCGACCACGCCGGCGACCGTCCCCAGCTGCCCCGGCACGCCGTGCCTCGCGGTCAGCCGCACGACGGGCTTTCAGGTCAAGGTGCAGACCAACCACAACCCGCTGTCGGCGCCGCGCAACGGCACGATCGTCGCGTGGACGATCGCTCTCGGCGCTCCCAACGCGACCCAGACCAAGTTCTTCAACGCCAACGAGGGTGGCGTGGCCGAAGCCGGGATCGCGATCCTGCGGGCCCAGCCCAAGCCCAACCTAACCTACAAGCTGATCGCCCAGAGCCCGCTCGTCAAGCTCCAGCCCTACTTCGGCAAGACCGCGCAGTTCGCGCTGGAAACGACGATTCCCGTCAAGAAGGGCGACATCGTGGCGCTGACGGTGCCGACGTGGGCACCCACGCTCGCGCTCGGGTTCGGCAAGGACACCTCCTGGCGCGCGAGTCGCCAGAAGAGCCAGTGCTCCAACACCAGCACCCAGACCGATCAGACGCAGCTATCGACCTCCACGCAGTACTACTGCCTGTACCAGACCGCGCGCCTGACCTACAGCGCCACGCTCATCTCGACCCCATAGCGAGCGCTCGCACCGGCGTGACCGCCCCCGACCGGGGCCACGCGCGCCGGCTTCGTGCGCTCTATTTGCTCGTCGGTTCGGCGCCGCCCGAGGGGCTCGCCGCGCCGCCGGCTTCCGCGCCCTTGGTTTGCGATTCCTTCTTTTCCCCGGCCGAGGTCCCGCCGGCGGCGTTGCTTTCGCTGGAGGCGCCGGTGGTGGCTTCGTGGCTGGGTTCTTCGCTGGCTTCGCCACCCGCGGCTTCGCCGCTCGCGGCGGAGGATTCTCCGCTCGTTCCCTTGGCGGTCGTCGTCGTCGTCGAGGTCGCCTGAGCCGCTGCCTTTTCGGCGCTCGTATCGGTGGGCGGGGTGATTTCCGGCGTG
>DASPVR010000202.1:0-6192 GCA_035622255.1 Solirubrobacteraceae bacterium
AATCGAGCTGAACGTCGTGGCGTGGCGTCCGACGGCGTTCTGGGAGCTGTGGGCGGGCGAGCTCGCGAGCGCGGTCGGCGAAGGACTCGGCGAAGCGGGTGCCGAACTCAACGATCGTGCGCAGCTCACGCTGCAGGCGCCGCTGTTCAGCACCGCGACCGGCGGGCGCCCGCCGACGACGCTCGCACTCGACATGACGCTCGGCTCGGCTCGCCACGTGCCCGGGCGTACTGCGAACGGGAGCAAGATCAAGCTGTCGTGTTACTACCTCAGGGTCGCCGCGCGCTGTCCGCCTGGGGGCATGCCGTTCACGAGCGAACTGACCTTCGCCGCGGTCGGCGGGCAGCCGGAACAGACGGTCACATCGACCTACCGCGAACCCTGCCCGCGCTATTGACCGCTCGGCTAGCCGCGAGCGCCCGCGAGCACCCGCGGGGCCCGGGTCCGCGGAGGCCTGTCGCGACGCGCCGCGAGCCCCGGGGATCGGGGCGCCCACCCGCTAGGGTGCATGCCCATGCCGCTGATCCCGATGGTGATCGAGCAGACCGCGCGGGGCGAACGCGAGTTCGACATCTACTCGCGCCTGCTCAGCGAGCGCATCATCTTCCTCGGCACGCCGATCGACGACCAGGTGGCCAACCTCGTCGTGGCCCAGCTGCTGCACCTCGAGAGCGAGGACCCCGAGAAGGACATCTCGCTCTACATCAACTCGCCCGGCGGCTCGATCTACTCGGGCCTCGCCATCTACGACACGATGCGCTTCGTGCGGCCTGACATCGCGACGATGTGCGTGGGCGTGGCGATGTCGATGGGCTCGCTGCTGCTCGCGGGCGGCACGAAAGGCAAGCGCGCGGCGCTCGCCAACTCGCGCATCCTCATCCATCAGCCGTCGGCCGGGTTCGAAGGCCAGTCGACCGACATAGAGATACACGCGCGCGAGATCCTGAGCATGCGCCGGCGGATCGACGAGATCTACAGCGAGCACGCGGGCCGCCCGGCCGAGGAGGTGCGCGCCGACATGGAGCGCGACCGCTTCTTCACGGCAGACCAGGCGCGCGACTACGGCCTGATCGACCGGGTGCTCGACAGCCACTGAGACGCGCGGCGGGGGGCGACCACGCGCCGGCGGGCGGGTCCTGACCTGTCACTATGCTCGCGCGAGCGCGATGTCCTCACTGAGCACGCCCGAGCGCGCGACGCTCGCGCTGATCGCGGTCCTCACGGCGCTCGCCGGCCTGGCCAACTACGAGACCTGGGCGGCCGTGCCGCGCTTCGCGCTGGCCACGCTGGCGCTCGCCGGGCTGGCGTGGGTGGTGTCGTTCGCCACCGAGCAGCTCGGTGAGCGCGCGGGACCGGGCCTCACCGGGCTGCTACAGGCATCGCTCGGCAACCTGCCCGAGTTGCTCGTGGTCGTGTTCGCGCTCCAGAAGGGCGAGCTGGTCGTCGCCCAGACTGCGCTCGTCGGCTCGATCTTCGCCAACGCGCTGCTCGTGCTCGGGCTGGTGCTCGTGGTGGGCGCCCGGCGCTCGCGCGACGGCGTGATGCGCTTCTCCAGGCGCCTGCCGCGCGACGCCGCGACGCTGCTGCAGGTGACGGTGTTCATCATCGTGCTGCTCGGGCTCTCGCTGGCCGCCCACGATCCGGCCAGTCACCACGTGCAGTCGATCTCGGTCGTGGGCGCGATCTGCCTGCTCGTCGTGTACCTCGCCTGGGTCGTGCCCTACCTGCGGGCGCCGGCCGGGAGCGCACCGGCGCCGGCGGACGCGGCGTCCGTCGAGGCACAGGTGCCGGGGGGCCCGCGCATCTCGCTGCGGGTCACGCTCGCGCTCCTGCTGATCGGCGGCGTCGCGTCGGCGTTCGTGTCGGCCTGGTTCGTGAACGCGCTCGCCCCGGCGATCGACGTGCTCGACCTCTCGCAGGCGTTCGCCGGGCTGGTGATCGTGGCGATCGCCGGCAACGCCGTCGAGCACGTGGTCGGTGTGGTGCTCGCCTACCGCGGCCGCGCCGAGCTCGCGATCTCGGTCGTGAAGAACTCCGTCGCCCAGATCGCCGCGTTCCTGTTCCCGGCACTCGTGCTCGTGTCGCTGGCGCTGAACACGACGCTCACGTTCGCGATCGCGCCCGTGTACATTGGCGCGCTCGTGCTCACCGTGCTGGCGGTGGCCCAGGTCACCGGCGACGGCGAGGCCGCTGAATTCGAGGGCTGGGCGCTCGTGGCCCTGTACGTGATCCTTGCGACGGTCACCCTGTACGAGTAGCGCTGGCGCCTGTAGTGCCGTGGCCTGTCGGGCGCGGGCGCGCTAGACTCCGTGAACCTCGCCTGGGCGGGGTTTTTCTTCGTCCACGACGGCGTTCAAAACGACCACGCAGGGAATCGCACATGGCCCGCGGAGACGTCCGGATCGCTATCACCCTCGCGTGCGAGGAGTGCAAGCGCCGCAACTACCAGACCAACAAGAGCAAACGCAACAATCCCGACCGCGTCACGCTGCGGAAGTACTGTCGTTGGTGCCGCCGGCACACGAGCCACCGGGAGACGCGCTAGCGCGGGAGCGCAGCAGTGGCCCGTGATCGCAAACGCGCAAAGCAGCGCCGGAGTCGTCGCGCCGGGACCGACGCGGTCCGGCGGACCGAGAGCCAGCCGGTGCGGGCCGACGTGCCCGGAGCGCTCGAGCACGCCTCGGGCGACGTCGACGAGTTCGATGCCGCGCTCGTGCGCGGCGCCGGTGGCGTGCCCGCTGGGGTGCCGGCCGGCGACGCGCCCGCCGATGACAGCGCGGTCGACGCCGGCAGCGAGGTCGACGCCGACGTCGACATCGAGGACGAGCCCGACACGCTCACCGAGCCGGAAATCGAGACCGAGGCAGAGGCCGAGGGGGAGCTCTCAGAGCGGGATCGCGCCCGGATCGCCTCCGGCGACGGCGCCCACGTCGCCACCCCCGAGCAGGCCTCCGGCGCGCGGCTGCCGCGCACCGGCAACCGCGCCACCGCGTTCCTGCGCGCCAGCTGGGCGGAGCTCCAGCGCGTCCAGTGGCCCGACCGCCGCCAGGTCTTCCAGGCCACCGCGGTCGTGCTCGGGTTCGTGGTCGTCGCCGGCGCCTATCTCGGGCTGGCGGATCTGGTAGCCAAGGAAATCGTCGAAGTAATCCTCTGACGTCCGATGATCTGCGCATCTCTTCGTCCTCGCTCGCTCATGTGCAAAGCACACTTCGCTCGCTGCGTCCTCGACCTGCTTGACCCTAGGACGTCAGACGCCTCTCCTGCCCCCAGGAGTCGGTGACATGTTTCGCTGGTATGTCGTCAACACCTACTCGGGGCACGAGAACAAGGTCAAGCACAACCTCGAGCACCGCGTGGTCTCGCTCGGGCAGCAGCGCGCGGTGCGCAGCGTGGTCGTGCCCACCGAAGCCGTGTCGGATATGAAGGACAACCAGAAGATCACCGTCGAGAAGCGCACGATGCCCGGCTACGTGCTCGTGAACATGGAGCTCAACGAGGACTCGTGGGGGGTGGTCAAGGGCACGCCCGGCGTGACCGGCTTCGTCGGCGCCTCCCAGACGCCCGTGCCGCTCAGCCAGGGCGAGGTCGACCGGCTGCTGCACAAGGAGGTGGCGACCGCTACGCGCACGCGTGCCCAGTTCGCGATCGGCGAGTCGGTCAAGGTCGTGTCGGGTCCCCTGTCGGACTTCTCGGGCGAGATCTCCGAGATAAACGACGACGCCGCCAAGCTCAAGGTGCTCGTCTCGATCTTCGGGCGCGAGACGCCCGTGGAGGTGGGCTTCGACCAGGTGAAGAAGCTCTAGCATGGCCAAGAAGATCCTCACGACGATCAAGCTCCAGGCGAACGCCGGGCAGGCGAGCCCGGCGCCGCCGGTGGGTCCCGCGCTCGGTCAGCACGGGATCAACATCATGGAGTTCTGCAAGGCGTTCAACGCCCAGACGCAGGCCGAAACGGGCACGGTGATCCCGGTCGTGATCACCGTGTACGAGGACCGCTCGTTCACGTTCATCACCAAGACACCGCCGGCCGCCGTGCTTATCAAGCAGGCGCTCAAAGTCGCCAAGGGGTCGGGCGAGCCCAACCGCACGAAGGTGGGCACGATCACCCAGGCCCAGCTGCGCGAGATCGCCGAGCGCAAGCTCCCCGACCTCAACGCCCACGACGTCGACCAGGCTGCGAAGATCATCGCCGGCACGGCGCGCTCGATGGGCGTGGAGGTGGCGTCGTGACCACGCACCACGGTCGCCGCTACAAGGAGGCGCGCGCGCAGGTCGATCGCGAGCGCGAGTACGGGCCAGCCGAGGCGGTGGCGCTCATCAAGAGCCTGAGCAGCGCGAAGTTCGACGAGTCGGTCGAGCTGCACGTGCGCACCGGGCTGAACGTGCGCCATGCCGACGAGCAGCTGCGCGGCACGATCGCGCTGCCCAACGGTCTCGGCCGCGAGATCGGGGTCGCGGTATTCGCCCAGGGAGACAAGGCGCGTGAAGCGCAGGAGGCGGGCGCCGACGTCGTCGGCGGGGAGGACCTGGCCAAACGAATCGAGGAGGGCTTCGACGAGTTCGACGTGGCGATCGCGACGCCCGACATGATGTCGGTGGTCGGGCGCCTCGGGCGCATCCTCGGTCCGGCCGGCAAGATGCCCAATCCAAAAGTCGGCACCGTCACGATGGACGTCGCCAAAGCCGTGGAGGAGTCCAAGTCGGGCAAGGTCGAGTACCGGACCGACCGCACGGCGATCGTGCACCTGGTGATCGGCAAGTCGAGCTTCGACGATGCCCAGCTGCTCGAGAACTACTCGGCCGTCGTCGACGAGCTCATCCGCGCCAAGCCGTCGGTCGCCAAAGGCCGCTACCTGCGCTCGATCACGCTCAGCTCGACGATGGGCCCGGGCGTGAAGGTCGACCCGAGCGCGCGCACGGCGCCGGTCTAGCGGGCGCGGCGGCGCCCGAGCCTCGGCGACTACTCGCAGGACGTCGCACCGGCGATCCGTCGCGCTGCAGGCGGTCGACCGGTGTGCGCACGCATGGCGGCCAGCCTCTACACTGCGGCGAGCAAGCGCACCGCCGCAGACCCCCGGCGCCGCGATCGCGGAGAAGACCGGGGCAGGCCGGGGCGAGCGGCGACAGTCCCGGTCCCGGGTCGCGCCCTCTCGCTGCCTGCCCGGCGGGCGGCACGAGCAAGAGAGGCCACCCAGCAATGAACCGAGACGAGAAGGCCGTGGCGATCGCCGAGATCGCCGACCAGATCGAGGGGTCGAGCGCGATCTTCGCGGTCGACTATCGCGGCATCTCGGTGCCCGAGGCCGCCGAGCTGCGCTCCAGGCTGCGCGACGCCGACGCCACGTTCAAGGTGGTCAAGAACTCGCTCACCGAACGTGCCGCCGACCGGGCCGGCGCGGAGACGCTCAAGCCGTTCCTCACCGGTCCCACGGCGCTCACGTTCGTGCGCGGCGACGTCGCGGTCGCCGCCAAGGCGATCGCCGACCAGGCGCGCGCGACGCAGCTGCTGGCCTTCAAGGGCGGCCTCATGGACGGCGCCCCGCTGGATTCCGACCAGATCCGCTCGATCTCACGGCTGCCCTCGCGCGACGCGCTCTACGGGCAGCTCGTCGGGATCGTCGCCTCGCCCGTCGCCGGGCTCGTGCGCACGCTCAACGCGCTCGTCAGCGGCCTCGCGGTGGCGCTCGGTCAGGTGCAGGAGAAAAAGGCGTCCGGAGAGATCCACGCGCCCGAGCTGCCCGCCGAGAGCGCCGCTGCGGCCGACGCAGCCCCGGCTGCAGCGGACGAGCCCCCGACCGACGAGGCTCCGGCCGAGGAGACAGCGGCCGCGCCCGCCGAGGAGGCGTCGGCCCCCGACGTCGGGGCCCCCGAGGCCGAGGTCGCTGCTGGCCAGGAGACCCCCGCCGCCGAGGAGGCTCCCGCGGAGAAGCCCGCCGAGGAGGCCGAGGCCCACGAGGAGCCGGCGGCGGCCCCCGACGGGACGGCCGAGCCTGAGGGTTCAGCCGCCCACCAAGCTGAGCCGGAGCAGGAGCAGCCGGCGCAAGCAGACGACAACCAGGCGGACGTCTCGGCCGAGGCTGAGTCCGACGACGCCGAGAGCCCGACCAAGGAGGACTGACGGATGGCAACCAGCACAGAGGAGTGGATCGAGGAGCTCAAGGGCATCTCGGTGCTCGAGCTCGCCGAGCGGAT
>DASPVR010000203.1:0-2012 GCA_035622255.1 Solirubrobacteraceae bacterium
TTCGCCGTGCAGGCGCCGGCCGACTACCGCGCAAGCGACCTGCGCTGCGACGCCCGCGGCTGTCGCTTCACCTTGCACACGCCGGCCGGGCCGCGCGAGGTCGCGCTGGGGATGCCCGGTCGCTTCAACGTCGCCAACGCGCTGGGCGCCGTCGCGGCGGCGCACGGACTGGGCGTCGACCTGGACAGGATCGTGGCGACGCTGCAGGAAGAGGTCCGCGTCCCGGGCCGCTTCGAGCCAGTCGACGAGGGCCAGGGGTTCGCCGTGATCGTCGACTACGCGCACACGCCGGACTCGCTTGCCAACGTCCTCGCCGCCGCGCGAGAGCTGATCGCCGACGGCGAGCAAGCCGGCGCGGGGCGCGTGATGTGCGTGTGCGGGGCCGGCGGCGATCGCGATCGCGGCAAGCGCCCGCTGATGGGCGAGGTCGCGGCGCGGATGGCCGACGTGGTGCTCGTTACGTCCGACAACCCGCGCTCCGAGGACCCCGAGCAGATCATCGCCCAGGTGATGGCGGGGACGCGCGCGGTGGTGAGCGATCGCACCCACGCCGGCGCGGACAGCGTCGAGGCCATCGCCGACCGGGCGAGTGCGATCGTGGCCGCCGTGTCCGCCGCGCAGCCGGGCGACGTGGTCGTGATCGCGGGCAAGGGCCATGAGCAGGGGCAGGAGCTCGCGGGCGGGGTGAAGATTCCCTTCGACGACGTGACCGTCGCGCGCGAGGCGCTGCGGGCCTCGCTGACCCCGTCGGCGGCGGCGGTGCGATGAGAGCGTGGCCGCCCGAGCGCGTCGCGCGCGCCGCGGGCGCGCGGCGGGTGGACGAAGCCCCGAGCGCCTCCGGGCCGCGACGCGTGGTGATCGACTCGCGGACGCTGCGACCCGGCGATCTGTTCGTCGGGCTCGTCGGTGAGCACCGCGACGGCGGGGCGCATGGCGCCGAGGCGCTCGCCGCCGGGGCCTGGGGGGTGCTCGTCGCGCCCGAGCACGCGCGCGGCCTGCCCGTCGCCGCCGCGGGGGTCGTGCTCGAGCATCGCGATCCGCTGCGCGCGCTCGCCGCGTTGGCGCGCGCCTGGCGGCGCGAGCTGGGCGCGCAGGTGGTGGCGATCACCGGATCGACCGGCAAGACATCGACCAAGGACATCCTCGCCGCGCTGCTGTCGCAGCGGCTGCGCGTCAGCGCCAGCCCGCAGAACTTCAACACCGCGATCGGGCTGCCGCTGGCTGTCCTCTCCGCACCGGCCGGGACGCAGGCGCTCGTGCTCGAGCTGGCGATGCGCGCCCCGGGCGAGGTCGCAGAGCTCACCGCCGTCGCCGAGCCCGACGTGGGCGTGATCGTCAACATCGGCCCGGTCCACCTCGAGCGGCTCGGCTCGCTGGAGGCTGTGGCGGCGGCGAAGGCCGAGCTGCTGGCCGGCCTGCGCGCGGGGGCTACCGCCGTCGTGCCCGCGGGCGAGCCGCTGCTGGCCCCTCACCTGCGCGCCGACGTGCGCACGGTCACGTTCGGGGACGGCGGCGACGTGCGGCTCGCCGCCAGCGAGCCCGGCGGCGAGGTCGTGATCAGTGAGCGCGCGACAGAGAGCGCCGAGGCCGCGAGCATCCGCCTGCGGCCCTCCTTCTCTCAGGCGCACAACCTGCGCAACCTGCTCGCCGCCGTCGCCGCGGCGCGGGCGCTCGGCGTCACGCCCGACGGCGAGCTCGAGGTGCGCTTCTCGGCGCTGCGCGGCGAGCGCTGCCGGCTGCCCGACGGGGCGGTGCTGATCGACGATTGCTACAACGCCAACCCGATGTCGATGCGCGCGGCCATCGATGACCTGGCCGAGACGGCCCCCGGGCGGCGGGTGGCGGTGCTGGGCGACATGCTCGAGCTCGGGCCCGATGCGCGACGTTTTCACCGCGAGATCGGCGCGCACGCGGCTGCGCGCGGCGTCGATGTGCTGGTGACGGTGGGGCCGTTGGCGGCCGGGATGGCGGCCGCCTTCCCGGGCGAGGTCCACGGCGTCGACGACGCCGAC
>DASPVR010000204.1:0-6309 GCA_035622255.1 Solirubrobacteraceae bacterium
CACGCAGCTGAGCTTCCCCAGCGCGCACGCCTCGACCTCGTTCGCCGGCGCGCTCGCCTACTCGCGCCTCGGCCTCCCGCGCGGCGCCCTCTACGGCCTGGCCGCGAGCCTCGCGCTGTCTCGGCTCTACCTCGGGGTTCACTACCCCTCCGACGTGCTCGCCGGGGCGCTGCTCGGCAGCGCCGTCGCCGCGGCGCTCACGCGCGCGGACCCCCAGCCCGACCGTACCGCCGGCGGCGCGGCGTGAGCACGAAGATCGGCATCGTCGGGATGCCCAACGCGGGCAAGTCCTCGCTGTTCAACGCGCTCACGCGCGCCGGCGCCGAGGCAGCAAATTATCCCTTCACGACGATCGAGCCCAACGTGGCGGTCGTGCCCGTGCGCGACGAGCGCCTCGAGCGGGTCGTCGACGTCGTCGGTGCGTCTGAGATCGTGTGGGACACGATCGACTTCCACGACATCGCCGGCCTCGTCGCCGGCGCCCACGAGGGCGAGGGCCTGGGCAACCGCTTCCTGGCCAACATCCGTGAGACGAACGCGATCGTGCACGTCGTGCGTGCGCACGGCGACGAGCGCGTCGTGCACCCAGAGGGCAGCGTTGATCCACTCCGCGACATCGAGACGATCGAGACCGAGCTCGCGCTCGCCGACCTCGAGCAGGCGCAGCGGCGCTGCGAGCGCGTGGCCAGGCAGGCCAAAGGCGGCGATCGCGCCGCGATCGCGGAGTACGCCTGGCTTGCAGAGGTCATCGCCGCGCTCCAGGCCGGCCGCGCGGCGCGCTCTGTGCCACCCCCCGACGAGGCACCGAGCGCCGCCCGCGACCTCGGCTCGCTCACGGCCAAGCCGGTGCTGTTCGTCGTCAACGTCGACGAGGGCTCAGACGAGGTTCCCGAGGTCATCGCCGCCCATGCATTCGCCCAGGGCGCGCGCGCGATCGCGATCTCCGCGCGCATCGAGTCCGAGCTGGCAGAGCTCGAGGACGAGGACGCCGCCGCGATGCGCGCCGAGCTCGGCGTGAGCGAGTCGGGCCTGGAGCGCATCGTGCGCGAGGCCTTCGAGCTGCTCGCGCTGAACGCGTTCTTCACCGCCGGCGACGCTTCCAAGCCCGCCCAGTCCTGGCACCTGCGACGCGGCCTCACCGCCTGGCACGCCGCCGGGGAGATCCACTCCGACATCCAGCGCGGGTTCGTGCGCGCCGAGGTGATCGGCTGGCGCGAGCTCGTCGACGCCGGCGGCTATGCGGGCGCGCGCGAGCGCGGCACGCTACGCCTCGAGGGCCGCGACTACGCGATGGCCGATGGCGACGTGATCACCGTCAAGTTCACGCCTTAGAGGATCGAGCCAGGTCGGTTTCGGATTCTGGGGGCACGGAGAGTCGAGCGAGCCACGGACGCAGGGCGAAGCCCTTGCTGGTCGCAGGGCGAGCCGCAGGACACAGGCTCGGAAGGCTATCCGTGCCACCCACAGGCGTCGTCTTCGGCGAGCTTGGTAAGGCGCTCGGCCAGACGACGCATCCCGAGCGCCCGCGCCGCCCTGGCTCCGCCGGCCAGGTCGGTGGCGCGGTCGCGCGGGCGGCGCACGTCGATCAGCTGGAGCGTCGCCACGCGCTTGAAGGTGCGCAGCAGCTGCGCGTTGTCGCTCAGCGTGGCGGCGGCGCGCGCGCTCATCCGCTCGTCGCCGCCGGCGCCCGCCACCTCCAGCACCCGCTCCAGCGAGCCGTGGCGGCGCAACAGCGACGCGGCCGTCTTGGCGCCGATCCCCGCGGCCCCGGGCAGCCCGTCGGACGGGTCGCCGCGCAACGCGATCAAGTCGCTCACCTGCGCGGGCGCCACGCCGTAGCGCTCGCGCACGCCCGCCGCGTCGATCTCCTCATGGCCGCCGCCCCGGCGCGGCTGCACGACCGACACACCCTCGCCCGCAGCGGCGAACAGGTCACGGTCGCCGGTCAGCAGCAGCGCCTCGCCACCGGCCCGGCGCTCGGCGTGCGCGTAGGAGAACATCACGTCGTCGGCCTCGAGCTCACCGCCCTCGGCGACCGTCCAGCCGAACGCCCCCAGCAGCTCGGGGGCCTTCGCCCACTGGGAGGCCAGCGGCGCCGGCTTCGGCTCGCGCTGCGCGTGATAGCCGGCGTAGAGCTGCACGCGGTAGGTCGCCTGCTCGGCCCCGAGGCACGCCACGACCGCCCGCACCCCCCCGCGCGCCGCGAGGCGCGCCTCCAAAAGAGCCAGGAGCGCGTTGACCGTCCCCAGCAGGGCGTTCACCGGCTCGCCGTCGGCACCGGTGATCGAAGCGGGTAGCGCGAAGTAGGAGCGATAGAGGAGCCAGGGCACGTCTGCGACGAGCAGCGGACCGGGCATCGGCGCAGCGTACGCGCGCGAGGCCCCAGGCGCGGCTCAGCCGCTCAGCATCCAGCAGTTTTCGCTCCACACGAAGCGGCTGCGCCCCGCCATCAGCGGCGTCGGGAGCGTGATCGTCGCCTCGTGGCCTGCGTCCACCGCGACCCGCGCCGATCCGATCGCGTGGGCGTCGGCGCGCAGGCTCGCGCGGGCGCCTGGAATGCGCAGCAGCGCCCGCAGCTTCGCGTTCCAGCGCTGGGCGCACGTGCGATGGCCGCTCGCCGCGCGCAGGCGCGCATCGAGCACCGCGCACGCCCCCGCCCCGTCGCCACGCAGCTCGGCCCCCACGAAGTTGCCCGCGGCACGACGCACCCAGGCGACCTGCGCACCCGATCCGCCCGAGCCCGCGGCGGCTGCCGGCGCTGCGAGCGCCGGCGCGCAGGCCAGCGCGGCGATCACCACGCACGCTCTCACGCTCATCAGTCTCGTGGGCCCCCGGTGTGGGGACGGCCTCGCCGGACGCATGTCCGATTCGCGCGGCGCGGACGAACGATCCGACGGAATCATTGGGCCACGACGCCGCCGGTCGGCGGACCGGCGGAGGGGGGCGCGGGCAGCCCGCCTTCGGGGCCGGCGCTCGGCGCCGCAGCCGCCGGAGCCGGGGCCAGCGGTGCGGGCGTCGGGGCGCCGCTGAGGTCGGGCTCGCGGCGCACGCTCTGGCCGCTCTGCACGCTGAAGTAGGCCCACGTCGCATACAGCCCCAGCGCCGCCCCCAGCTGGGCGCCGCTGACGAGCGTGCGCCCGCCCGAGCCGAGCACGTACGCCGACACGATGCGCGGCGAGACGCCGCGGCGCAGCACCTCGATGCCCTGGAAGGAGCCGCGCACGAGGCCGCGCAGGCGCGAGCCCGCCGAGGAGAAGCTGAGCGTCAGCTTCCAGCGGTGCAGCGGCCCCTGGTCGTAGGGGTCGAGCACGCCCTGCAGCCACGGCTGCGCTTCTCCGCCCGCCCACACGTTGCCGACGTCTTCGGTGTACCCGCCCGAGCTCGCGAAGAAGTAGGTGATCGCCGGCCGCCCGGCGTACGTCACGATCTGGCCGGCCGTCGCGGCGACGGCGGCGTCGGTCTGCGGCGTGTGCGCGGCGACGCCGCGATAGACCTGCGAGCGCGTGTCCGAGTAGACGTCGAAGCGCGCGCCGCCGGCGTGCGCGGTCAGCGCGTACGTGCGGCTGGCGACCGCCTGGGCCTCGAGCACCGCCAGCGGCCAGCTCGCCGGCACCTCGGCCGAGACGACACCCTCGACATACGTTTCCAGGGGCACCGCCTGCACGCTCTTGCCGATCAGCACGCGCACCTGCGTGCCCGCGGGCGCCTGACCGAGCGCCGTGCCCGTGTAGTAGTGGGCGAGGATCTGCTCGTAGCTGGCGCCGTGCAGCGCATAGCCGTAGGCGCCCTCCTGGCTCATCCCCACGCCGTGACCGTCGCCGGCTCCTTCGATCACGAGGTTGGCGGCCGTCGCCGCGGCGGCGCCGAACGAGAGGGCTCCGGCGAGCGCGGCCGCCAGGGCGACGATCGAGATGTGCAACCGGTGGTACGTTGAGCTCATGGCGAGCATCCGTGCTCAAGCGCGCGCAGGCTGCCGTGCGGCGCGGCCTGGGGGAGGGCCTCGCCCGCTACGCAGCTCCTGGATCGGAGCGTCGCGCACCCGCCATGAGCGCGCAGCCGCGAGGACGGCCATCCGTCCGGTCGCCGGCCGGGACAGGCGCGACGGCCGGGGCTGGCTCGCCGGCCGGGGCGGGCTCGACGGTCGGGGCGCATGCATCGCCTGGGATGCGCCGTGGTGAGCGCCGCCATCGAGGAGCACGCGGTGCTCGAGCGCGTGCCCACCCAGCTCTACGTTGGCGGGCGCTGGCGCGACGCGAGCGGCGGCGGTACGCTCGCGGTCGAGGACCCCGCCACGGGCCAGACGCTCGTCGAGGTGGCCGACGCGCAGGTCGACGACGCGCTGGCGGCGCTCGCGGCGGCCGCCGACGGTCAGGCCGGGTGGGCGGCGACCGCGCCGCGCGAACGCGGCGAGATCCTGCGGCGCACGTTCGAGGCGATGACCGAACGCAGCGACGAGCTCGCCCTGCTCATGACCCTCGAGATGGGCAAGTCGGTGGCCGAAAGCCGCGCCGAGATCGCCTATGCGGCCGAGTTCTTTCGGTGGTTCTCAGAGGAGGCCGTGCGCGTGCACGGCCGCTACATGGTCAACACGACCGGCGACGGGCGCATCCTCACGATGCGACAGCCGGTCGGTCCGTGCGTGTTCGTCACGCCCTGGAACTTCCCCGCAGCGATGGGCGCGCGCAAGATCGCGCCGGCGATCGCCGCCGGCTGCACGATCGTCGTCAAGCCCGCGCAGCAGACGCCGCTGTCGATGCTCGCGCTCGCGCAGATCCTCGAGCAGGCCGGGCTGCCCGGCGGCGTGCTCAACGTGATCACCGCGTCGCGCTCGGGCAAGGTGATCGAGCCGCTGCTGCGCGACCCGCGCACGCGCAAGCTCTCGTTCACGGGCTCGACCGAGGTCGGGCGCAAGCTGATCGAGCAGTCGGCCGAGCAGGTGCTGCGCGTGTCGATGGAGCTCGGCGGCAACGCGCCGTTCCTCGTGTTCGAGGACGCCGACCTCGACGCGGCGCTCGATGGGGCGATGCTCGCCAAGATGCGAAACGTCGGCGAGGCGTGCACGTCGGCGAACCGCTTCCACGTGCACGAATCGGTCGCCGACGACTTCGCCCGCGGCCTGGTCGACCGCATGGGAGCGCTCAAGCTCGGCCGCGGCACCGAGCCCGACACGGACGTCGGCCCGCTGATCGACGAGCGCCAGCGCGACAAGGTGGCCGAGCTCGTCGACGACGCGGTTGCGCGCGGCGGGCGCGTGCTGCTCGGCGGCGAGCGCGTCGAGGGCCGCGGCTACTTCTTCGCCCCGACGGTGATCGCCGACGTAGCCGACGACGCGCGCGTGCTCTCGGAGGAGATCTTCGGCCCGGTGGCGCCGATCGCCACGTTCTCGACCGATGAGCAGGCCCTCGAGGCCGCCAACCGCACCGAGTACGGCCTCGTCGCCTACGTCTACACGCGCGACCTCGCCCGCGCGCTGCGCGTGAGCGAGGGCATCGAGAGCGGCATGATCGGGCTCAACCGCGGCGTCGTGTCAAACGCCGCGGCGCCCTTCGGCGGCGTCAAGCAGTCGGGGTTCGGGCGCGAGGGTGGCTTCGAGGGGATCGGGGAGTACCTCGAGACGAAGTACGTGGCGGTTGGGTTCTGAGAGGGATAGGCCATTACGCGGGCGAAAATGGCCCCTGAGAGCGCGAAACGTTGCGAACCCCGTCGGCCTCCGCCCGTCGCCCGTCCGTAGCTCGAACGCTCGCCGCCGGGCCCTTCTGCTCATCCTCGGCGCATCGCGGGCGCTGGCAGCGATGATGCCCGCGCGCACCGCCCGCCACCCACTCGGAGGTGGGGTGCCGCCTCGGGTCGGTGGCTGCCCTAACCTGGCTGCGCTCCACACAGCCGAGCCTGCTCCGAGGCGAGCCTGCTTTGCGCGCTTAGCGAGCGCGAACCACGTTGGTCCCGTCCGCGCCGAACGCGGCTCGGCCCACGTCCTCGAAGTTCGGCGGGGCAGCGGGCCCGTTTTTTCGCCCAGGGGCGTAGGTCGGCCGGCGACTGCTAATCGCGCAATCCGACAGTACGGGCTCGACCTGCGCGCTGTCGCCCTTCGTCCGGACCAGGCGTCTGGAGCACAGTTCAGCTGACGCTCGCAAATCGCGCATGGCGATAGCCAGAGCCCTGCCACGCCTAGTACTACTTTGTTAGCTCCTCGGTAGGGTTCGCCGCCTTCGCCCCGAACCCTCTTCGCATCAACCCACTGCACGCGAGGAGGAAGATGATGGCGGTGATCCAGGCAGCGAGGACCGAATCTGCGGCGAGCGTCAAGGA
>DASPVR010000205.1:0-5661 GCA_035622255.1 Solirubrobacteraceae bacterium
TGCTCGCGGCGCACAGCGCCGCGAGCACGGCTGCCAGCGCAAACCGCGAACGCGCCCACGCGAGCGCCGCCGCCATCCCCAGCGAGACGCCGAGCGCGAACGTCAGTCGCCCGCTCCACACGTCGCCGACCGCCGCCAGGGCGAAGCAGGCCGTGCCCCAGCGCGCCGCCGCGCCGTAGGCGCCGGCCGCGAGGCGCTCGAACAGCGCGACCGAGGCGAGCACCGCCAGGCACCCGAGCGTGCGCAGGCCGAGCAGGGATCCCAGTGCCGGGAACAGCAGGCTGTAGCCGAGCAGTTCGTGGCCGGCATACCAGTGCGCATCGAAGACGGCGAAGCCCAGCTGGCCGAACAGCGCCACCCTGTAGGCCTGCGCCGCCATGTCGGGTGTGCGCGGGGCGGCGACCAGCCACGCCGCCAGCAGCGCACAGGCGACAGCCACGCCCAGGAGGAGGGAGGGGGCGTGGCCGCGCTCGGTGAGAAGATCTACCGGGGTCCGGCGTGCTACCCCACCGGACCCCGACACATCCGCCGGATCAGCGACGGATCTGTGCCTGTAAGAACCGGCGGGCGGCGCAGAAGTAGCTGTCGAGCGGCTGGCGATCTGAGCATGATGACGACGTTGCCCGCGTCGCGTGACCCCGCCGCCGCCGAGATAATGGGCACGTGAGAGGCACTTGCCGCTCCCGTGCCGCCCGCGTGGCGGCTGTGCTCGCGCTGGTGTGCGCGCTGGGCGCCCTGGCCGGCTGCGGCACGGGGCAGCCCGCGCCGATCGGCGCCGCCGAGCTGCGCGAAGCACAGACCTTCCCCTACTTCAAGGTCTACTGGGTCGGCGGGCGCTTCGCCAATCATCCGCTGGTCGCGGTCGACGGCCAGAGCGACTACGTCAGCTCGGTCGGGGACAGCGTCTACTACGGCGACTGCGTGCCCGGCAAGCACATCGTCGGCGGCAGCTGCCTGCTACCGCTTCAGATCACGACCGTGATCTACGCGCTGCACTCAAACGCCGCACTGGGCGTCCAGCACAACACGCTCGTGCGCGGCGTGCCCGCCACGATCTACGACGAAGGGCGCTCGCTGGAGCTCTACACCGGCCGCCTCGCGATCGACATCTTCTCCGACACGCTCAACAGCGCGCTCGCGGCGGCCAACGAGCTGCGCCCGCTCAACGCCCCCGGCTCGGCCTCGCAGCCGCTGCCGCTGCCCGTCTACTGCCCGGGCCTCACGGGCGCGCTGACCGCGAGGCTGCAGGCGGTCATGGAACGTCTCCCCGGCCAGGCGTGCCAGCGCACGAGCGCACAGGTGGCCTACGTCAAGAGCCTCTCGCAGTAGCGAGCGGCTTGCCGATCTCGCGGCGCAGGCTGAGGAAGGCGACCGAGCCGATCAGGGCAGGCACCCACAGCGAGATCGCGCGGTAGATGACGACCGCGGCCAGCACCATCGAGGCCGGCCGTATGCCGAAGAGCAGCAGCATCCCCACGAGCCCGCCTTCCACGGCGACCACTCCCGCAGGAATCGGCAGGGCGTTCGCGAGCATGCCGACCAGGTAGGCCATGGCCACGGCCCATACCGAGGGCGCAGGACCGAACGCCGCCAGGCACGCGTAGAGGGCGAGGTTGTCGAACGCCCAGTAGGCGACCGCGCCGAACAACCGCCAGTCGTGATCGCCGATCAGGCGTACGGCGTCAAACACTCCGTCGCTCAGCGCCGTCAGCGCGACGACCGTGCGGCCGCGCTCAGCGCGCCGGCGAAACGCAGCCCTGCCAGCCCAGGCCGCGAGCGCGAGCGTCGCCACGATCAAGAGAATCGCCGCCAGCGCCGGGAGCAGGGTGAGCAGCGGGTCGCGCGAGCCCGGCAGCAGCCCGAACCACATTCCCAGTCCGATGATCGCGACGGCGCCCACGTTCACGGCGCTCGTGAGCACGAAGATCAGCACCGAGCGCTGGGCGATCCGCTCTACCGAGATCCCCTTGCTGCGCAGCACCCACGCGCCCAGCGCGATGCCAGCCAGCCCGCTCACCGAAACGACCGAGTTGACCGCGAGCTCCGACAGCGACAGGCGAGAGATCAGGCGCCGGTCGAGCATGCCGAAGACGAGGCCGAACAGCACCACATAGCCCGCGCACGAGAGGATCTCGAGGCTGATCGCCGAGCTCACGCGCAAGGGATCGGCGTGCGGGATCAGCTTGCCGGCCGCGCGCAGGCCCGGCACGCCGATCAGCAGCCCGGCGACGATGACGAAGAACACACCGAGGCTGATGACGCTGTTGCGCAGCTTGCGCGACTGGACCGCCATCTCCACCGCGCTCTCGCGCGCGATCTGAGGTTCAGCGATGGTCGGCTCCAGGGATGCTCATCGGTGTCTTCCGGCCCGCCTCATCTAAACAGCTGGCCGGGTCGGCCCGTGTCATCGGCTGGTGTCAGCCAAAGAGCGGCGGCGGTCTGTGGCGCGGTTTTGCCACCCCTCACGCTAGCCTCAGAAGGGCATTCCCTCCCTGGGCCTGCGATCGCGGGTGCAGGAGGGCACCGAAAGCCTTGCCATGGCCGATCCAGCCCGCATACTGGTCGTCGACGACGAGCCCGCCGTGCAGAGTGCGCTGTCACGGGCGCTCGCGCTCGAGCGCTACCAGGTCGCCCAGGCGGCCGACGGTCGCGAGGCGCTCGAGCGCCTCGGGGCAGCGGCCTACGAGGCGGTGATCCTCGACATCTCGATGCCGCACGTCGACGGTCTGGAAGTCTGCCGGCGCCTGCGCGAGGGGGGGGACCGCACGCCTGTGCTGATGCTGACCGCGCGCGAAGAGGTCGACGACCGCGTGGCCGGGCTGGACGCCGGCGCCGACGACTACCTCGTCAAGCCGTTCGCGCTGCGCGAGCTGCTGGCGCGCGTGCGCGCGCTGCTGCGGCGCACGGGCGAGGAGGACGAGGAGAGCAGCGAGCTGGCCTTCGAGGACCTGCGCCTGGACCGGCTCGCGCACGAAGCCTGGCGGGGCGAGCGCACGCTCCAGCTCACCCGCACCGAGTTCCAGCTGCTCGAGATGTTCTTGCGCCACCCCCGGCAGGTGCTCACCCGCTCGGCGATCTTCGAGCACGTCTGGGGCTATGACTTCGGCGCCACCTCGAACTCGCTCGGCGTCTACATGGGCTACCTGCGCCGCAAGACCGAGGAAGGCGGCGAGCCGCGCCTGCTGCACACTGTGCGCGGCGTGGGCTACGTGCTGCGCGGGCGATGAGCTTCAGACGCCGTATCACGCTCGTCTCGGCCGCCGCGGTCGCGATCGCGGTCGTGCTCGCCTCCGTGCTCACCTACCTGCTCGTGTCCCACCAGCTGCACAGCCAGATCGACTCCCAGCTGTCAAGCCGCGGCGACAGCCTGCGCTTCGTCGCCGAATCACCGCGGGGGCGCACGGGTCGTGGCCTGCTCGCGGTCATCCGCAGCCGCGCGGGGGACAACGTCGCCGGGCTCCCGCGCCCGGGGAGACCGCTGCTTGGCAGCACGCCCGCCCCGCCGCTCAACGGCCTGCAGGCTCGTCCCAACCAGGTACGCGGCTACCAGCAGCTGATCGACGCCAGCGGACGCGTGGTGTTCAGCTCGACGCCGGGCGTCACGTTGCCCGTCGACGCGCGCACGCGCGCACTCGCCGCCCGCGACGGAAAGCGCGTCTTCCGCGATGCACGGGTCGATGGCGTGCCGCTGCGCATCCTGTCGGAGCACATCGCGCCCGGGCACGCGGTCGAGCTCGCCCAGCCGCTGACCGAAGTCGATCACCTGCTCTCCAACCTGCGCCTGATCCTCGCGCTGCTCGCGCTCGGGGGCATCGCGCTCGCGGCGCTGCTCGGACGACTCGTGGCCGGCGCCGCGGTCGCGCCCGTGCGGCGGCTGACGCGCACGGCCGAGCACGTCGCCGCAACCCAGGACCTCTCTCAGCGCATCGCGCCGAGCGGTGGCCCGGAGGACGAGATCGGGCGCCTGGCCAAGAGCTTCAACGCGATGCTCGACGCGCTCCAGCTGTCGATGCGCGCCCTCGACGCCTCCGTACACGCGCAGCGCCAGCTCGTCGCCGACGCCTCGCACGAGCTGCGCACCCCGGTAACGAGCCTGCGCATGAACATCGAGATCCTCCAGCAGGCAGACGACATGGATCTCGACGAGCGCCGGCGCCTGCTCGGCGACGTGGTCGAGCAGATCGAGGAGCTGTCGCTGCTCATGAACGACCTGATCGACCTCGCGCGCGGCGACGAGCCGCGCCTGGACACCGAGGACGTGCGCCTGGACACGGTCGTCGAGCAGATCGTCGAGCGCGCCCGCCGGCGCTCGCCCGACGTGATGTTTCTCGTCGACCTCGAACCGCGCGTGGTCGTGGGGATCCCCGCACGCCTGGAGCGTGCGGTCGCGAACCTCCTCGACAACGCGGTCAAGTACAGCCCCCCGGGGGAGCCCGTGGAGATCCGCCTGCACGGCGACGAGCTGACGGTCAGGGACCGCGGCCCGGGCATCTCGCCCGAGGACCTGCCCCACGTGTTCGATCGCTTCTACCGCGGGGCCGAGGCACGCGGGCGCCCGGGCTCGGGGCTCGGCCTGGCGATCGTGCGGCAGGTCGCCAGCCAGCACGGCGGCACGGTGTCCGCCGAGGCGGCCGCGGGCGGCGGCACGCTCATGCGCCTGCGCCTGCCCGGCAGCGAGGCGATCGGCGGCGCGGCCGCCGACGAGCGCCTCGCCGGCTATCTGACCGTCTGAGCGACCGGCTCGCGCGCGCGCGTCACGGCGGCACTGCCCGCACGCGTCGGTGTCTGCGGCCCCGCGCCACCGCGCCCGGCGCCGGTGCGCGCAGCGCCGCGGTGTCGGCGCGCACGCTCGCGAAAGAGCGCCGGGGCGAGACCGTAGCGGCGACGGAAGGCGGCAGCGAAGTGCGGCGCGCTGCGAAAGCCCACCAGACGCGTGACGTCGCCCACCGCCAGCGCCGGCTGGCTCGCGAGCAGCTCCGCGGCCGCCGCTAGGCGGCGTGCGAGCAGGTCCTCGTGGAACGTCGTCTGGCCGAACTGGGCATAGGCGCGCTGCACCTGGCGCGGCGAGCTCGCGAGCGCGCGGGCGACGACACCGAGCGTGAGCGGGCGACGGTAGTGGCGCGCCACGATGGCACGCGAGAGCAGATACAGGCGGCGGCGCTCGCCGAGGGTGCTCGTGCGCACATCCCCTGCTCCGACGAGGCCACGGCGACGGGGACGCCGTGCCCGCGCCGGCCACCACGCCACAGGGCCCTGCGCTAGCTGCCCGCCCTCGCGCGCACGGCGGGGCCGGCGGCGGCGAGCTTGCCGCGCGCGAGGGCTCAGCCGGCGTAGCGATGGGCCACGCGCGCCACGGCGGCGACGTAGGAGCTGCCGAACAGCAGCGCGTGGACGAGCAACGTCAGCAGCTGGTAGAGCTCGACGCGCTCGCGCCAGCCCGCGGCCAGCGGCGCGACGTCATCGTAGGCGCGAAACACGCGCTCACTCGGAGCGCCGAACAGCCGCAGCATCGCGAGATCGACCTCGCGATGCCCCCCGTAGGCGGATGGGTCGATCAGCACCGGCTGACCGCGCGCGTCGGCCATCACGTTGCCCGACCATAGGTCGCCGTGCAGGCGCGCGGGCGGCTCGGGCGGGCCGGCGAGCTCGCCCATGCGCTCG
>DASPVR010000206.1:0-11131 GCA_035622255.1 Solirubrobacteraceae bacterium
CCGTAGTAGCGCGAGATCGTGAGCGTCTCGGCGAACAGACCGTGGGCCATTGCGAGCACGACCAGCGCGCCGCCCAGGACAGGAGCCCAACGCCGGCCGACACCGCGCGCGACTAGCACGATGAAGATCGCGTACAGCGGCAGCAGGGGGAACAGGTAGCGCGCCTGCGCGAACGGGTACCCGGTGCTCAGCTGGTAGCGCACGCCGGCGTAGCCGATCGCCCCGAGCAGGCCGAGCGCCATCACGCCGAAGCAGGCGAAGATCGGCAGGACCGACCTGAGCGCGCGGCCGAGACGCAGGAGCCCGACCAGTGCGAGCGCAACGAACAGATAGAGCAGCCAGCGCGCGTCGCTGTACACCCACGGCGGGAACGTGTAGTCCAGCCAGCCGAAGTGACCGATCGAGCCATCAAACCACGTGCTCCACAGCGGGTAGGTCGTAAAGTACTTGTGCTGCATGAACCACAGGCGGGGGAGGTAGAGCTCCCACGTGTAGTCCAGTGTCTGGCGCAGGGTCACCGCGCCGCCGCTGGGCAACGCGCTGTGGGTCGCCCCGGCGAAGCCCCCCGCAGTGATCCCACCGCGATGCCACACGGCGACGTTGAGCAGGGCGTACAGCGCCACCGGTGCGGCCGCAACGCCAACGGCGGCGCCGGCCGCCGCGAGCGCCTTCCCTTTGTCCTGTGGGAGCGCGCGCCAGCACAGCAGCACGAGCGCGAGCGCAACTCCGGGCACAAGCGCAATGAACGTCAGCTTCGAGAGGACGCCGATCGCCACACATGCGCCGATCGCGAGCCCGCGGCGCATCGTGAGGCCGCGCCTGTACGTGCGCAGCAGTGCAACGCACGTGAGCGCAGAGGCGAGGAACAGCAGGTTGTCACCCTGCACGCCGGCGGCGATGAAGGCGAAGGTGGGCTGAAACGCAACGGCCAGCGCGCCGACAGTCCAGGTCCACTGCGAGCGCGGCATCAGCTCGCGCAGGAACATGAAGACGGCGAGCACGGTCCCCGCCGCCATCAGCGCCGACAGCAGGCGCATGAAGGCCAATCGCGTGAAAATGTTGTTCGACGGTGACAGCCAGTAAGGGATCACCTCAAGTGCGTAGTACAGCGGCGGCTGGTTGGTCTGGGAGCTCGCGCCGCCTTCACCCAGCGGGCTGCTGCCCCGGAGCGCCGCTCGCATCGTCTGGTTTTCGAACGAATTGAAGATGCCGCGCTGACTCGCCGTGCCGATCACCTCGGAGAAGTAGGTTTCGTCCATCGCCAGCTGCTCTTGGGGGGAGTACTGAGCACCTGGACCCTGGGGCGGCGCGTTGCCGGTCTCGGCCATGTACTGGGCGTAGGCGAAGTGCGTGATCTCGTCGGGGACCTGAAACGGTGGCACGACGATTCCCCAGATCGCAGCGTTGACGAAAGCGATCACAAAGCAGACGCGACCGGCCCGGGGGATCAAGCGCACGGCGCCGAGTACCGCGTGCGGGATCCCCCACAGCCGTTCGACGGCGGTTTCCATCCACGCCCACAGCGGCGCGCCGGTCGCGCTCAACCGGAGCTGTGCTCCGGTGCCAGCTGTGCTCATGCCAGCTCCCGCAGCAGCAGTCGCACCGTGGCGATCCAGACGCCGAGCAGCAGCAGCGCCAGCACTACGAACGTCCAGTCGCCGAACACCGGCGACTTGCCCAGACCGAAGCGCTGATCGAGCGTCGGCAGCAACTGCCACCACGATTCGCTGCCCGCGCGCATGTAGTCGACGTAGATGCGCCCCGGCACGGCGCGGCCGTCGATTTTCTCAGACTCGGTCCCCGTCGCGAAGGGCGCCCCGCCGAGCACGATCTTGTGGATCCCGTCGGCGCGTATGCAGAGGGTTCCTCCGACGGCCGGGCCGTGCGGATGGGCGATCGGAATGTAGACGTAGCCCTGCTTCGCCCCAGCCGGGAGAATTCCCGCGGTGAGCGTTCTCCCCGTGCTCGACACGAAGAAGCGAGCGCCCAGTTCGGGCACCAGACGACCGTAAGTGCCGACGAGCACTTGCAGGCGCGCCGCTTCGCTGGGCAGCACCATGTGCGGCTGGCACAGTTCCTGGCCGCCGTACAGGGCCGCGACGAAGCTGACGGCGTTGGTGTGGTCGGTGGCGGCTAGCCGCGGCGCCCGCCCGGACATGTCCAGGAGGAGCCCGCCCACGACAAGCAGGAGCGCAATGGCGAGCGCCACGCAAACGCGCACGTCAGCGGCGGCGCAACCCGAGGATGCTCAACAAGAACGAGGAGAAGAAGATCTGGATGCCGACGATCAGAAGCGTGGCAGCGATCACCGCGAGGTGTTCGTCGGCCAGGGACCCGAATCCGCGCCCGATCCAAGTGGCCACGATCACGGCTCCCATGACGAAACCGACGAGAGCGAAGGCCCCGCCGAGCAGCAGCCCGTGCTCGAGGCGAAAGCGCGCCCGCATGCGGTCGAACCAGGGGTCTTTCTCGTTCATGAAGTACGTGCCGTAGGCATGCGCGCACAGCCCAAGCGCGAGCACCTGGGTTCCAACGATCATCAGCAGCGCGCCGCCGATCAGGGCATGCAGACCCCACGCGCGCCCGAACAAGTCGAGGCCCGAGGCGACGGCAACGACTATCAGCGTGCCGAGTGCGGCGAGCGCCGCACCGGGAATGATGAACAGGTGCGTGGGGCTGTGCACGAGCAAAAAGCGCAGGTGGCGCCAGCCGTCACGGAAGCTCGACAGCTTGCTCTCGCCGCCGCGGGGGTGGTACTCGATCGGGAACTCGGCGATGCGCAGCTTCTCCTTGGAGGCCCTAATCACCATCTCCGAGGCGAACTCCATCCCGGTCGTGCGCAGGTCCAGGCGCTCGAGCACGTCGCGGCGCAGCGCGCGCATGCCGCAATGGGCGTCGTTGACGCCGGTCCCGAAGAACAGGTTCAGCACGCCGGTCAGGATCGGGTTGCCGACATAGCGGTGCAGCCACGGCATCGCCCCGGGCTGGATGTTGTCCATGCGATCGCCGATCACCATCTCCGCCCCGTCCTCCAGCGCCGCGACGAAGCGCGGGATCTCCTTGAAGTCGTACGTCAGGTCGGCGTCGGCCATCACGATGTAGCGCCCGCGGCTTGTGGCGAAGCCCGCGAGGTAGGCGCTGCCGTACCCCCGACGCTGCTCGACGACCACGTGCGCTCCGGCCTCGCGCGCCAGCCGGGCGGAGTCGTCCTCGGAGTTGTTGTCGGCGACCACCACCTCGCCCTCGACCCCCATCTCGCGCAGCGCCCGCAGGGCGGCGGTCACGCACAGCTCGATGTTCTCGGCCTCGTTGAGGCAGGGGATCACGACCGAAACGAGCGGCGTCGGAGCACGATCGACGTCGACCGCCGAGGGGTTGCTTGTCTGCAGGAGTGTGCTCATCGGCCTGAGCTCTCCACTACCCGTCCGGGCGCACGGCGAGCCAACCGGTTATAACGCGCCGCATGGCGGAAAGTGGCGCTCGACACGAGCGCCTCACCAGATTGATCCTATCGGCAGGCGATAGGGCATGCTACGGCCGTGCGCGCGCGCGTGGTCTACGACTGCCTGTTCCCGTACACCGTGGGCGGCGCCGAGCGCTGGTATCGCAACCTCGCGGAGCGCCTGTCGCTCGAGCACTCGCTGCAGCGCGTGCTCGACAGCTACGCCGCCAGGGCGCGCATGTAGCTGTCGAGAGTCAGGCGCGCCGTGCGCCGCCAGGTGAACTGACCCGCTCGCTCGCGGCCGAGGGCGACCAGACGTGCGCGCTCGGCCTCGTCGCCCAGCAGCCGTTCGATCGCCTGCGCGATCGCCGGCTCTGAGTGGGGATCGAACAGCAGCGCGGCTCCCCCGGCCACCTCGGGCAGCGACGAGGCACGCGAGCACGCCACCGGCACGCCGCGCGCCATCGCCTCGAGCACCGGCAGCCCGAAGCCCTCATACAGCGAGGGGAACACGAACGCGCGCGCGAGCGCCCACAACCCCTCGAGCTCTTCGCCCTCCAGCCAGCCCAGGAGGCGCACGTCGCCGTCGACGCCCAACTGCACGGCGCGCGCGCGCAGCTCGGCCTCGTGCCAGGTGCTGTAGCCGGGCAGCACGAGCAGCGGCCGGCGCTCGGGCGAGATCAGCGCGAGCGCACCGAGCAGCGCCAGCAGGTTCTTGTGTGGGCGCTTGGCCGAGAGGCTGAGCACGACCTCGCGCTGATCCAGCGCAAAGCGCGCACGCGTCTCGGGCTCGGGCGGCGCCGACGCAGCGCCGATCGCGTTCACTCCCTGCGGCACGACGTCTATGCGCTGTGCGCTCACGCCGAGCAGCTGCACGATGTCTGAGCGCGTGCTCTGGGAGATCGCGATCACGCGGTCAGAGCGCTGCGCGGCGGCCGGCACGAGCACGCGCATGCCGCGATCGCGCAGCCCCGGATGTGCCTCGGGAAAGCGCGCGTAGATCAGGTCGTGGATCGTGACCACGCGCGCAAAGCGGCCCCTGAGCGGGGCCGTGCTGGCGAGGCTGTGCAGCAGGTCGACGCGCCCCCGGCGCGCCAGCGCCGGCAGCAGCCCCTGCTCGCCGATCACCCACTGCTCGCGCCGGCGCGCGCGCACCGGCACCGTGACGGCCGCCGAAAGCTCGCTCCACGGGCCGCCCGCGGCCGCGGCCTCGCGGTTGACGAACGCCGTGAAGCGCGTCCCGGGCGGGGCCTGCTCGAGCAGCTGCGGGATCAGCTCGCGCGCGTAGACCTCCATGCCGCCGGTCTCGCCCGGGACGAGGTAGACGAGGTTCAGCCCGACGTGCACCGGCTCACTTCAGCAGCCGATCGTAGGCCGCGGCGAGGCGCTCGGCCGCGGCCGCGGTCGAGTAGCGCTGCACCAGCTCCTGCGGGTAGGCGACGCGCGCGCCGGGGGCGCGCGCGAACGGCCCCGTGGCCAGCACGCGGGCGATCTGCATCCAGTCGCCGCCCGTTACGAGATCGACCGGCGCCGGCGAGCACCTCGGGGACCGCCCCGTTCGTGCTGGCCACGATCGCGGGGCCAGCGGCCATCGCCTCCGCCAGGACCATCCTGAACTGCTCCTCCCAGAAGGCGCGCGGCACCTCGAAGGGGTGATATGCCGCAGTTGCCGAGGACTGGCTCGCCAGCACCATTGCCGAGGCGCCGGCGAACATGGCAGGCATCTCCTCGTAGGGGACGCTGCGTATCTCTACCGCGTCAGCCAGGCCGAGCTCACCGGCGTGCTCGCGCAGCCGGCGTTCCTCGGGGCCCGCTCCGACGATCACAAGACACGGTCGCGCGGTCTGCCCATCGGGCAGCGTCACGAGCGCCCGCAGGACGTCGTGGTGGCCCTTCTCCCACACCAGCCGCCCCGGGGAGAGGATCGTGTGCTGCGTCGGTGACCGCGGCGGTGCGGGCGACGAGAAGCGCTCGATGTCGATGCCCGGAGAGCTCACGAGGATGCGCGCGTCCTCCACCCCCTCCAGGCTCAGCGCCTGGGCGGCCCGCTCGGTCGCCGGCAGGAACAGGTCGGTCTCGGCCAGAACGAGCTCGCGGTACTCGCGCACGTGGCGGTTGCGGAACGCCGCGAGCATCGGAAGCGTCTCCCACACCGTCTGCACGAGCCTGAAGCGGTGCCTGCGCTTGCGCTGGGCCGTCTCGGCCGAGAACCAGAACGAGAGCTCCTCGGCGTGCACGATGTCCGCCGACGCAAACGCGTCCTCGGCCGAGAGATAGCGGTCTCCGAGCACACCCGCGCCGATCTCCCCGAGCGGTCCACGCGGCAGCAGGTCGTGCAGGGCACGGGCGCACACGGCGCGCAGGCCCTCGGGCTGCGCGAAGCGGTTGGATGCGGTCAGCAGATAGAAGACGTCGAAGCGATCGGGTAGCTCGCGCCATGGACGCAGCTCCCACGGGGTCACCTGGTGGCCGCGTACGATCAGGACAGCGGGCACGGGGCTGGCAGCCTACCGACGCCTGGCGATCGCCCGGCGGTAGCCGGCCAGGCTCGCCGCGCCGGTGCGCTGCCAGCTGAACTCGGCCGCGCGCTGCAGCCCGGCGGCGACCAACTGCTCGGCAAGCCGGCTATCGTCCAGCAGCCGGCGCACCGCGGCTGTGATCTGCTGCTGGTCATGGGGATCGAACAGCAGGGCCGCGCCACCGGCCACCTCGGGCAGGGCCGAAACGTTCGAGCACGCGACGGGCACGCCGCGCGCCATCGCCTCGAGCAGCGGGATGCCGAAGCCCTCGATCAGCGAGGGCAGCACGAAGACGTTGCTCAGGGCGTACAACGCGTCCAGCTCGGCGTCGTCCAGCCAGTGCGGGAAACGGGTTCGGCGCTCGACCGAGAGCTGCTGCGCGAGCGCCTGCAGCTCGCGCTCGTGCTCGGTCGGCGCCCCGGGCACCACGAGCACCACATCCTGCTCCAGCTCGGGCAGCGCGCGCACGAGGCTCTGGATGTTCTTGTACGGGCGCTTCTGGGCGACGCAGAGCAGGACGCGCCGCGCCCGCAGGTCCAGGCGCGTGAGAAGCTGCTCGCGGTCCTGCCGGGACGGGGTCGCCGGCGGCGACCGGACGCCCAGCGGTGTAACGTCGATCCGCTCGCGCACCACGCCGAGCGTTTCGGCGATGTCCGCGGCGGCCGCGTGCGAGATCGCGAAGATGCGGTCCGCGTGGCGCACACAGTGGCGCACGAGCACCGCCATCCTACGCTGGACCAGCCGGCTGGGCTCCCATTCGGCCGCGCGGTGCAGCCAGATAAGGTCCAGCAGCGACACGACGCTGGCAACTCCGGGGGCGATGACCGGTCCCGTGTTGGCGGGGCTGTGCAGCACGTCGAGCCCGCGCGCGCGCGCCAGCGGGGGTAGCGCGGTGAACTGGGCGAGCACGTGCATCGCCGAGCCCAGCCCGACCGGCAACGTGACCCAGCGCACGCCCTCGGCCCACTGCTGGCCGCGCAGCCCGGCGGGCGAGTCGCGCGAGACGAAGACGTGCACCTCGGTGTCGGGCTCGGCCGCGAGCAACGCACCCGGAAGCTCGGTCGCATAGCGTCCCGCTCCCCCGCTGCGCTCCCCGAGGAAGACGAGGTTCAACCCCACGCGCAGAGGTCGCTCCGGCGAGCCGCGCGTGCATCGATCGGCGCGGCCTGCCAGCATCGTCGACACCGGTCCAAGGCTAGCGCTCGGCGAGCACCCGGTCGTACGCCGCCGCCAGCCGCCGCGCGGCTGCGCCGGTCGAGTAGCGCCCGACGAGCTCGGCGGGATAGGCGACCCTCGTCGCCGGATCCCGTGTGAGAGGACCGGCGGCGAGAGCGCCCGCTATCGCCATCCAATCTCCGGGCGCAACGAGATCGACCGGGGCGCCGGCCAGCACCTCGGGAATCGCCCCGCTGGTGGAGGCGACGATAGCGAGCCCCGCCGCCATCGCCTCGGCCAGCACCATCCCGAACTGCTCCTCCCAGAACGCGCGCGGGATGTCCATTGGGTGGTGGGCGCCGCTCGGCGAGGACAGACTCGCGAGCACCATCGCCGAGGCGCCTGCGAACACGGTGGGCATCTCCTCGTAGGGCACCGTGTGGATCTCGACAGCGTCTGCGAGGCCGAGCTCGGCAGCGTGCGCACGCAGCCGCCGCTCCTCGGGCCCGGAGCCGATGATCAGCAGACGCGGCTTGGTCAGCCGCCCGTCGGGCAGCCTGACGAGGCCGCGATGAAGCGCCGCGAGCGCGCGCAGCACGTCCTGGTGGCCCTTCTCCCAGGCCAGCCTGCCAGGCGAGATGATCGTGTGCTCAGACGGAGCATCGCGCCGACCTCGTGCGCGTGAGAAGCGCTGCACGTCGATGCCGGGGGGACAGACCAGGATGCGCTGCTCCTCGACGCCCTCCAGGCGAAGCGCGTTCGCCGCCCGCTCGGTGGCCGCCAGGAAGAGGTCGGTCTGCGCCAGCACCAGGTCGCGATAGCGACGATGCTTACCGCGGCGGTAGGCCTCGAGCAGCGGGATCGTCTCCCACACGGTCTGTACCAGCCGAAAGCCGTGCCCGAGCTTGCGCTTTGCCGCCTCCGCGGCGAACCAGAACGAGAGCTCGGCCGCGTGCACCACGTCGGCGTCGGCGAAAGCGTGGCCAGCCCCCCAATAGCGGTCGCCCAGGGCCTCGGCCGCCAGCTCCCCCAGCCCGCGCTGGGGCAGCACGTCTCGCAGAGCGTGCACGTCAACCGCCCGTAGACCCTCTGGTGCATCGAAGCGGTTTGAGGAGGTGAGCAGGTAGGAGACCTCGAAGCGGTCAGGCAGCTCGCGCCAGGAGCCGAGCTCCCAGGGGTTGGCGAACTGCCCGCGCACGACCAGCACTGAAGGCACGGCGGCACAGCCTATGGCACGCTCAGACGCCCGAAGTTCGCGAGGCGCGCCGCGGCCGCGGGATGATCTCGACGACCTCCGCCGGCACCGCTCGCGTGAGGACTATCACCAGCCCGTAGACGACCAGCGCCAGCGCGAGCCGCGCGACCGAGGGCAGTGCGGGCAATACCGCCAGCGCGACGGCTGGTACAGCCGCTAGGACGACCTTTGGCATGACGTTCAGGCGCGGTCGTAGTTCGGGCGAGCGACGCGCTATCGCCACGACGTAGCCGCCCAGCAGGGTGGCCTCGCCACACAACACCGCCACAGCCGCGCCATCCGCGCCATGGCTCGGGGCAAGCCCGATCGTCAGGCCGCAGCTGACGAGGAACGCCGCCGCGTTGACGGCCAGCAACGCCGCGTACTCCTCGAGCGACAGCAGCGCGAAGCCCCAGCCGGCGACCAGAAAGGAGAGCATCAGCGCGATGCCCTCGATGTGCAGAGGCACGACCGCGCCGTCGTAGTGCTGCCCGGCGACCACGTTGATGATGAACTGCCCGCCCGCCAACAGCCCGACGCCAGCAGCGACGCCGAGGATGAGCGAGACCTCAAAGATCCTCTGCATCGCGTAGGCAAGGCGGGTGCGATCGTCACGCGCGGCGCGGGCGATCAGCGGCAGGGCGCCGCTCACCAGCAGGCCGGGGACGGTCGTCGCGACGACATACACGCGAAAGGATGCCGCGAACAGCCCGTTCTCCTGGGGGGTGGCAACGAGGCTGGTCGTGATCTGCGCCGTATATGCGTAGAGGGCGCCAACCGCGCTGGCGAGCGAGAAGTAGACGGTCAGCCGCAGCAGCTGGACCCAGCGATCGGGGTGGATGGCGACATGCAGCGAGATCCGCCCGCGCGCGTACCTGGCGGTGATCGGTATCAGCAGCGCATACACGACCAGCGTCACCGAGAGCAGCGGGAACAGCCCCGCGCCGAGCAGCACCAGCGCGATGATCGCCACGACGGTCAGCGCCTGGCGGACGAGATCGAGCAGTGACATCAGGCCGATTCGCAGTTCTGCCGACAACGGGATGCAGAGCGTGTGCTGGAAGACGAGCGCCACCGTCGACAGCGCCGCGGCGACGGTGCCGGCAAGCAGCGCGGCGTCGTAGCCGGCGAGCGCGGCGAACGCGGTCGCGAAAACGACCCCCAGCAGCGTGAGCGCCACGCGCAGCCCGAGCAGGTCGCGCATCAATCGATCGCGATCGGCGCCCTCCCGGACGGCGTACTCGCGCGTGCCGAGCGCCGACATGCCGACGTCGGTCACGACCGATGCCACGGTGACGAGCGAGATCACGGTCGCGTACTGACCGAAGCGGGTCACCCCGAGATAGCGCGTCAGCACGGCAACCGGGATGATCGACAGGGCCACAACCGCCACGTAGCTTGCGAACCGGAAGACGCCGCCTCGGATGACCAGTCCGCCCGCGTCGGGCGTGTCCAGGATGTCGGACCCGGCGGGCGAGGTGCTCACAGCACTTCTCGCAGCAGCGACGCGTAGGCGCTGGCCTGCCAGCGTGCGCGCACGCGCTTGGCGGGCAGCAACGCGATGAGGCGCAGCGTGAGCCATGAGCTGGCCAGCGACAGAGCGAACAGAGGTCGCGCGACCAGCTCGGACACGCCGCCGAGGCGCAGATAGCGCAGCGCGCTGGCGAGGTAGTGGGGAGAGGGCACGAGCGCCTCTTTCCCGCCGCCACGCATGAGGTGACGCACGCGCGCGTGGGGAACGATCTCGATGTCCCAACCCGCGCGCGCCACGCGTGACTGCCACTCGGCCTCCTCGAAGTACAGAAAGAAGCCCTCGTCGAGCGGCCCGGCCTGATCGTAGGCTGTGCGCCTGACCGCCATCGCCGCGCCAGATACCCACGCCGGACGGCGTCCGGCGTCGAGCGCCGCCGGCGAGAACGCGTCCGGGTGCAGCGCCGGGGCATGCTCGAGCGCGTACAGAATCGGGACGCAAAGGGCGATAGTCACCGCAAAGAGCGTCGGAAAGCGCCGATAGGCGTTCGGCGCGAGGCGTCCGTCTGGTCCTTCCAGCAGCGGCGCCAGCACCCCGCTGCGCGGGTGCTCCCGGAGACGCTCGAACAGCGCAACCAGGGCGCCCGGGCGAACCTCGGTGTCCGGGTTGAGCAGCAGCACTACCGCGGCGCTCGTGTGCGCGAACGCGGCGTTCACGCCCGCGGCGAAGCCGCGATTGTCGGGCAGCGCGATCACCCTCGCGGCGGGCAGCGCAGCCCGCAGCCGCTCGACGCTCCCGTCGCCCGAGCCGTTGTCGACGATGACCTCTTCGAGCGTCAGTTCGCCGCCGTCGGCGTGCACGGAGGCCAGGCACCGTTCGGTGAGCGCCGCGGCGCGGTAGTTGACGACGACCACGGCCGCGTCGGGCTCGCTCGTGTCGGTGGCAGGGCTCATCGCGACGAGGTCCAGGCGCGTTCGTAGCTTTCGAGCGTCCCGCCGGCCGTGGCCTGCCATGTGAACTCGCGCTCGCGCTCGCGACCGCGGGCCGCCAGCTGTGCCGCCAGCTCCCGGTCCGCGAGCAGCTCGATCAGCGCGGCGGCGATGTCGCCCACGTCATATGGATCGAAGTACCGCGCCGCATCCCCCGCGACCTCGGGCAGCGACGTGGCGCGCGAGCACGCGACGGGCACCCCGCGGCGCATCGCCTCGAGGATCGGGATGCCGAAGCCCTCGTTGATCGAGGAGAACACGAAGCAGAGCGCGAGCGCGTAGAGACCCTCGAGGTCGGCGGCGTTCACGTACGGGGGAAAG
>DASPVR010000207.1:0-3410 GCA_035622255.1 Solirubrobacteraceae bacterium
GGTCGCCTACAAGCGCCCTGGCTGGTTCACGAAGCGCGTCTTCAACCCGTTGGTCGCCGGGCTTACGCGAACGGGCCTCAGCGTGCTGGGCTCGAGGGTGCTCGAGGTCCGCGGGCGCAGGAGCGGCCAGCCGCGGCGCACGCCTGTGAACCTGCTGGTGCTCGACGGAGCACGGTACCTGGTCGCTCCCCGCGGTCAGACGGAGTGGGTCCGAAACCTCCGGGCGAGTGGCGAGGGTCGCCTCTGGCTGGGGCGCCGCAGCGAACCGTTTACCGCGACCGAGCTCTCCGACGAGGAGAAGCCTCCTGTGCTGCGCGCCTACCTGAAGCGCTGGAAGGCCGAGGTGGGAGTGTTCTTCGAAGGCGTCGGGCCTGACTCCTCCGACGAGCAGCTGCGCGCGATCGCCTCGCGCCACCCGGTCTTCCGCGTCGGCAAGGGCGCTTCCTAGAAGGCCCCGCGCGCAGCGGCTGGGGCGCCTCGCCGCGCTCGCGCAGCGGCTAGCCTTCCCCGCTCATGACCCGCGAGCGCGCCCCCATTGCAGTGATCGGCACCGGCTACGTGGGGCTCGTCACGGCCGCCGGATTCGCCGAGCTGGGCAGCGATGTGTGGTGCGTGGACGTCGACGAAGACAAGGTGGCGCGGCTGCAGCGCGGCGAGGTGCCGATCTACGAGCCCGGCTTGGAGCAGCTGCTCGCCCGCAACTCCGCTCGCCTGCGCTACTCGACACAGCTCGGCGACGCCCTCGAGCACGCGCGCCTGCTGTTCGTGGCGGTGGGCACACCGGCGACCTACTCCGGCGACGCCGACCTGTCGGCAGTACACGCGGTGCTCGACGCTATCCCGGCCTCGCATGAGCGGGCGCTCGTGATGAAGTCGACCGTGCCGAGCGGCACCGGCGCCGCGGTCGTGCGCGCGCTGGCGGGCCAGGGCAAGGGCGAGCTGGCCTACGTTTCCTGCCCGGAGTTCCTCAAGGAGGGGTCGGCGGTGGCGGACTTCATGCACCCCGACCGCGTGGTCGTCGGCGACAGCGGCGACTGGGCCGGGGACGCGGTGATCGAGCTGTACGAGCCGCTGGGCGCGCCGCTCGTGCGCACCGACGTAGCCAGCGCCGAGATGGTCAAGCTGGCCTCGAACGCATTCCTCGCCACGAAGATCTCGTTCATCAACGAGATCGCCAACGTATGTGAGGAGACGGGCGCCGACGTCGTCGAGGTGGCGCGCGGCATGGGTCTAGACGTGCGCATCGGGCCGAGGTTCCTGCAAGCGGGGATCGGGTTCGGCGGCAGCTGCTTTCCCAAGGACGTCGACGCGCTCAAGCAGCTGGCGGGCAACTCCGGCTACCACTTCCAGCTGCTCACGGCGGTGATCGAGGTCAACGAACTGCAGAAGCGGCGCGTGATCGGTAAGCTGCACAAGCACCTCGGCGGGCTGGTCGGGCGGCGCGTGGCGCTGTTCGGCCTGGCATTCAAGCCCAATACGGACGACATGCGCGAGGCCTCCTCGCTCGTGCTCTCGGCGCGCCTGAGCGCCGACGGGGCCGAGGTGGTGGCCTACGACCCGGTGGCCGAGGAGCAGGCGCGCGCCCTGGTCGGCTCGATCGGCTACGCGAGCTCCCCGCTTGAGGCCGCGCGCGACGCCGACGCCGTAGTCTTGGTCACCGAGTGGCCGGAGCTGGTCGAGTGCAACTGGCAGCAGGTGGCGCAGGCGATGCGTGGCAACGTGGTGATCGACGGGCGCAACGCGCTCGACGCGGACGCGGTACGCGCGGCGGGCCTCGTCTACGAAGGCATCGGTAGGGGGGGCGAGGGCTGATGGCGCCGGTGCTGCGCTGATGCAGGCGGTGATACTGGTGGGCGGCGAGGGAACCCGGCTGCGTCCCCTGACCTCGACGGTCCCCAAGCCGGTCGTCCCGCTCGTCGATCGCCCGTTCATCGCGTTCATGATCGAGTGGCTGAAGGGCCATGGCGTCGACGACGTGGTCATGTCATGCGGTTTTCTGGCCACGAGCGTGCGCAACGTGCTCGGCGACGGCTCGGCCTTCGGCGTGCGCCTGCGCTTCGTCGAGGAGCCCGACCCGCGGGGCACGGCCGGTGCGCTGAAGTTCGCCGAGTCGATGCTCGACGAGCGCTTCCTCGTGCTCAACGGTGACGTGCTCACCGACATCGACATTGGCGCCCAGATCGCCCAGCACGAGCGCACGGGGGCGCGTGCGACGCTCGCGCTCGTGCCGGTCGCCGACCCGTCGGCCTACGGCCTGGTGCATCTGCACGAGGATCGCTCGGTCCGCGACTTCGTCGAGAAGCCGAGCTCGGACAGCATCGACACCAACCTGATCAGCGCGGGCGCCTACGTGCTGGAGCGCGGTGTGCTCGAGCTCGTGCCGCGCGACGAGAACGTGTCGATCGAGCGTGAAGTGTGGCCGCGCTTGATCGGCGACGGCCTCTACGGCTGCCCGTCGGAGGGCTACTGGCTCGACATCGGTACCCCCGAGCGCTACCTGCAGGGAACGTTCGACATCATCGAGGGCAACGTCGCGACCGCCTTCTCGCAGCGGCTCGGCGGCGACTGGCTGTCGGTCGACGAGAGCGCGCGGGTCGCCGGGCGCGTGATCCCGCCGGCGGTGCTCGAGCGCTGCGTGGAGGTTGGCGAGGGCAGCTACGTCGGCAGCCTCGTCGTACTCGCAAGCGACGTTGAGATCGGGGCCGGGAGCAGGGTCGAGCGCTCCGTGATCCTCAACGGCTCGGAGATCGGCGAGGGCTGCACGCTGCGCGACTGCATCGTCTCGGCCGGCTGCCGCGTGGGGGCGCGCACGAAGATCAGCGGCGGATCGGTGCTCGGCGAGGGCGTGACCGTGGGGGCGGACAACGTGATCACGCATGGGGCGCGTATCTTTCCCGGTGTCGCGCTGCCCGACGGCGCGATCAGGTTCTAGGCGCCCGCCGGCGCGGCGGGCGCGGTCCCCGTCCCCCATCCCCGCTCACCAGGAGGTGCTCAGCAGATGACCGATGGCAGCCTCGCAGCATCGCCAGCCGTCGAGCAGCTCTCGCGCGAGGCGATCGCCCCGCTCGACAGCTCGGGCCAGCTGGGCAGCGTGCTGGGGCTCCCCGAGCAGCTGCGCGACGCGCTCTGGCGGGTCGAGTCGGCCGATCTGCAGCCGCTGGACACGTCCGCGGGCCTCGTTGTCGCGGGCATGGGCGGCTCGGCGATCGGCGGCGCGCTCGGGCGCGCGGCCCTCGGCGACCAGGCATCGCGGCCGATCTTCGTCACGCGCGCCTACGGGCTGCCCACGTGGACCACCCCCGACACGATGGTGCTGTGCGCGAGCTACTCGGGCGACACCGAGGAGACGCTCGCCTGCTATGAGTCCGCGGGCGCGCTCGGGGCGGCCCGCACGGTCGCGACCACGGGAG
>DASPVR010000208.1:0-2153 GCA_035622255.1 Solirubrobacteraceae bacterium
GTCCGCGCGCTCACGGTTCACGGCACCGACCTGCGCCACCCGCGAACGCGCCTGGCCACGCGCGCGGTGCTCGCGCGCATGGACATCGTCGCCGCGGTCTCGCGCCCGCTCGCGGACGAGCTTCCGGCGAGGGCCGCAAAGCGAGCGCACGTGCTGCCATGCGGTGTCGACGTCGCGCGCTTTCGCCCCCTCTCGCGCGCGCAGGCGCGCGCGGAGCTGGGCCTCGATCCGCAACGGCCCTACCTGCTACTGCCGGCCGACCCCGCGCGAGCAGAGAAGCGCCACGACCGCGCGCTCGCGCTCGCGCGCACGCTGGACGTGGAGCTGCTCGCGCTCGGGGGTGTCGCACCCGCGCGCGTGCCGCTGTGGGTCAACGCGGCCAACGCGGTGCTCGTCCCGTCAGACAGCGAGGGCTTCGGGCTGGGCGTGCTCGAGGCGCTCGCCTGCGACGTCCCCGTGCTGGCCACGCCGGTGGGCATCCATCCCGAGGCGCTCGCGAACGTCGCCGGGACCCTCTGCGCGCCGTTTGAGCTCGATCGCTGGCGAGCGGCCGTCGTTCCTCACGTCCACAGCGACGACCCGCGCGTGCGCGGCCGCGCGAGCGCGATGCGCTTCTCCGCGACGAGCATGGCCGAGCTCGTCGCGCGCGCATGGCGCGCCGCGCTGCAGCACCGTCCGGTGGGCGGGGGTTGATGCGGGTGCCCTAACATTGGATGGCTGTGGACCAGCCAGCCGCCAGCAGCGCCGAGGCCGCTCCTGAGAACGCGCCCGAGGGCGGCCAGCCGGCGGAGGCCGAGGACAAGGTCAAGCCGCCCGGCTTCAGGACGCGCGGCAGCGTGCGTCGTCGTGCGCGCTTCCTGCGCAAGGCTCGTGAGCTGGCATACCGCGATCTGGGGGGCCTCGTCTTCGACCTCCACCGCTTCGGTCAGCGAAACGACGCGCTCGTGATGGCCAAGCTGACCACCCTCGGCCAGATCGACGGCGAACTGCGGGCGCTCGAGCGGGCGCTCGGCGAGTCAGAGCCCGTCACCGTTTTGCGGGAGGCCGGGATCACCGCGTGCCCTCGCTGCGCGGCGATCCACAGCGGCGAGGACCGCTTCTGCCCCCGCTGCGGTCTGCCGATGAGCCGCAACGTCGACCTCCCCGTTGCCGGCGCCGCCACCTCGGCCCCGGCCGCACCCGCCGCCGCGGGTGGCGTGGCGGCGGCAACCCAGGCGCCGGCCACGGTGGCCCAGCCGGCCGTCGGCGCCAGCTCGCCGGCGACGGCCGTGAACGTGCCCGCCAGTCCGGCCGAGTCGACTGCGGTGCGGGCGACGTCGAGGCGCGCGCCGGCGCCGGGCACGCACTCGGGCGACGAGGCGACCGAGATCATCCGCCCGCCGGCGACCGGCAAGTGAGCGCCGCCGGGCCCCACGGACCCGCGACGGGCACAGACGGCGGCGGGCCGGGCGACACGGTCGATCCCGCGGCGGCCGCCGGCGTGCAGCCCGCCGCGGAGGCCTGCCCGCTGTGTGGAGCGCCGCTCTCTCCCGAGCAGGACTGGTGCCTGCGCTGCGGCGGCGCGGCGCGCACGCGTCTGGCCGCATCCCCGCGATGGACCGCGCCGATCATCGGCGTCGTGGCCGTCGCGCTGCTGGCGCTCGGGGTGCTCGGCGCCTCGCTGGTGTCGCTGGCGGGGAACTCGACCGCAAAGACCGCGCCGGCCACGACGACGGTGACGATCCCTGCCGTGACGGTCACGCCGACCACGGCCTCCCCGACCGGCGCCAGCGGTGCCACGGCGAGCACGGGCGCCAGCGCAGCGACCTCCGGTACGGGCGCCACGAGCGCAACCGGCACGAGCGCCCGCGGCGCGACGTCGACCACGGGGGCGACGTCGCGCACCGGCGCGAGCGGCACGAGCGCAAAACTCGGCCTGACCGGCGCCACGACGAAGACGAAATCCGCCTTCTCGCCCGCCGTGAACAAACGCCTGCGCGAACTGCGGGAAAAGGCGGCCGGCAAAAAGGGCACCAGCTAGCCGCAGTTCCCAGACAGGTTGTTCCAGCTCGTCGCCCGAGCGCGCGAGCCGGCGCGAAGGACGCTCGCAGCGCAGATGAATACGGTTCGGCGATGGCCACGCGCTCCTCGGGCGACCCGCTCCGGGCCGACGT
>DASPVR010000209.1:0-3780 GCA_035622255.1 Solirubrobacteraceae bacterium
GTTACCTGCTCGACCACGGTCAGACCGGCCTGTCGACGGCCTTCGACATGCCCTCGCTCATGGGCCACGACTCAGACCACGCCCGCAGCCTCGGCGAGGTCGGGCGCGAGGGCGTCGCGATCGACACGCCCACCGACATGCGGACGCTGTTCTCGGGGATCGACCTCGGCGAGGTGTCGGTGTCGATGACGATCAACGCCCCGGCCGCGATCATGCTCGCCTTCTACGTCGTGGCCGCCGAGTCGGACCCGGCGCGCCCCACGTCGCCCGAGCGGCTCTCGGGCACGATCCAGGCCGACATCCTCAAGGAGTACATCGCCCAGAAGGAGTGGTGCTTTCCGATCGACCCCGCCATGCGCCTGTGCGGCGACATGATCGAGTGGTGCAGCGCCCACATGCCGCGCTGGCATCCGATCTCGATCTCGGGCTACCACATCCGCGAGGCCGGCTCCACCGCGCAGCAGGAGCTCGCCTTCACGCTCAAGGACGGCCTCACCTACGTGCAGCAGGCGGTCGCGCGCGGACTCGATGTCGACGACTTCGCGCCGCGACTGAGCTTCTTCTTCAACGCCCAGATCGACTTCTTCGAGGAGATCGCCAAGTACCGCGCCGCCCGTCGCGTCTGGGCGCGCGAGCTGCGCGAGACCTTCGGCGCGCGCGACCCGCGCTCCTGGCAGATGCGCTTCCACGCCCAGACGGCCGGTGTCAGCCTGACCGCCCAGCAGCCGCTGAACAACATCGTGCGCACCGCGATCGAGGCGCTCGCGGCGGTGCTCGGCGGGACCCAGTCGCTGCACACCAACAGCTACGACGAGGCGCTCGCGCTGCCCACCGAGGAGGCGGTCGCGGTGGCACTGCGCACCCAGCAGGTGATCGCGCACGAGTCCGGCGTAGCCTCGACGGTCGACCCGCTCGGCGGCTCCTATTTCCTGGAGGCGCTCACCGACGAGATGGAGCAGCGTTGCTATGAGTACTTCGCCAAGATCGACGCGCTCGGCGGCATGGTCGCCGCGGTCAAGGACAACTACCCCCAGCGCGAGATCGCCGAGGCCGCCTTCGCGCTGCAGCAGAAGATCGACTCCGGTGAGCGCGTGGTCGTCGGCGTCAACCGCTATGCGCGCGACGACGAGGAGCCGATCCCAACGCTGCGCATCGACCCTGCGCTCGAGCGCAAGCAGATCGGTCGCCTGCAGGCCGCGCGCGCCGCGCGCGACGGCGTCGCCGTGGAGCGCGCGCTCGCGGCGCTGCGCGAGGACGCCGCCGACCCGCAGCGCAACCTCATGGAGCCGCTGCTCGTGTGCGCCCGCGCGGACGCGTCGGAGGGGGAGATCGTGCAGTCGCTGCAGCAGGTCTTCGGCGACTACGCCGAGACGCCGGTCTTCTGACTCCGCGGGGTCAGGCCACGAGCGCCAGCAGGTCCTCGCGGCTGGGGCCCGGCAGCGCCAGACGCTCGACCTCGGCGGCGCGCTCCAGCACGCTCTCCCCCAGACCGTCGCGCGAGAGCGTCTCGCCCAGCGGCACGTGCACGCTGCGGTCATCCAAAAAGGACCTGAAGAGGTCGGCATCACCGAGCATCACGGCGATCGTCGCCTGTCGCAGGGCCGAGGGGCCGCTCGGCGGCTCGGGCTCGCGTCCCGCCCGCAGCGCCTCGATTTCGCGCAGGCGGCTTCGGTCCTCCTCGAGGGTCGCGAGGTACCACGGCGCGAGCCTCTCCTCGGTGAACGCGTCCCAGGCCTGCGCCAGTCGCGCGGGCTCGTCGAGATGCTCGCGCGCGACGTCGCGCAGGCCTCGGGCGTGCAGCAGCCCGAGCGTCATCCCCCGCCCCAGCGAGGGGTTCGTGCACGCCCACGCGTCTGCGAGCAGCACGACGCCGGTGGCGAGCGGACGCCCGTCGACCAAGAGGCTGCGCCGGCGGTCCATGATGCCGCCCATCGCGATCACGTCCGTGACCGGCTCCCCGGCCAGCCAGTGGGCGTGCAGCGGGCAGGCCTTCACCACCGCCGTCCACACGGTCTCCTCGCGCATCGCCTTGAGCGGTTTGTCGCCGCTGGAGACGAAGGTCGTGACCGACCAGGTCTGCGAGTCGGCCGGGATCGTGAGCAATGAGATCGTGCCCAGCGCGGTCAGCAGCGGCGCGATGACCTGCGGCGTGGAGCCGTCGAGCGACCTGAAGTAGCGCGTGTAGTAGATGAAGCCCGAGTCCCCGCCCTCTTCGTGCACCTCGCCCACGCCCGCGTCGTGCAGCCAGCGCGGCAGCGGCGACGCTCGCCCCATCGCGTCCACCACGAGGTCGGCCAGGTGGGTCTCGCCGCTCTCGAGCTCGATGCCGGTCACGTGGGCCGCGCCATCGCGCCGCTCGAGCGTCAGCTGGCGCACGCCGGCCCCGCGGCGCACGTCCAGGCGCGGCTCCTCTGCGGCCGCCTGCGCGAGCGCGCACTCGATCACCGGGCGGCGCGCGGTCACCGTCACGAAGCGCTCGTCCCCGGCTCGCGGCGAGCGGTCCTCGATCATCGGCGGCATGAACGAGAGCAGGTCGATCTGCTCCGCGCCGCCTCGCTCGAGCGCCTCGAGCACGTCGGGCAGCTCCTCTTCGAGCACCGCCCGCCCGCCGGGCTGCATGAAATGCGCCTGGCGAAACTGCGTCACGCCGTCGCGCTCCCACCGCTCGCACGCCGCCTCGGGCGAGTCGGGCACCGGGGCGCCGTCGCGCTCGAACACGCTCACCTCGTGTCCGTCGCGCGCCAGCATCAGCGCGGCCGAGAGGCCGCACACGCCACCTCCCAGCACGGCGATCCTGGCCATCGCCGGAATCTATCGCAGCCGTGCTCGCAGGCGTTGGGGGGCGCGTACTCGCAGGCGCCGGGGGGCGGGCTCATCCGTCCAGGACGACGGCGGCCGCCGGCCGGGCCAGCAGCGGGCCGCCGTCGTGCGCGGCCGCGAACAGCGCCGTGTCCTGGGTCCCCGCTTCACAGGGCGGGTGCTCGTCGAACGGCCATGCCCCCTGGTAGTAGAAGGCGTGCACGGGATCGGCCGCCGGCAGGAGCGTGTGCACGAGAAAGCTCGCGTTGCGCGCCTGCGCCTGCGCGCCGCGCATGTCGCCGAACTCGCAGTAGAAGGCGCCGAGCTCCGTCAGCCAAATGCGATCGCTCGCCGGGTGGGGCAGCTGGGAGCGAAACAGCGAAAGCGTCTGGAGGCTTTCGTGCTTGACCGCGCGGTAGAGGTGGATCGCCCAGTCACCGGGGTCGGCGGGGCTCAGCGCGTGCTCGTATTCGCGCTCGTAGCCGGCCAGACCGGAGGCCGCGTCGGAGAAGTCCCCCGCCAGGGCCGTGCAGCCGTGCGCGGCACAGTAGGCGTAGGCGACGTTCATGAGGGCGGCGGCGAGGCCGGCGGGGATGAGAAAGCTCCCCGGCAGGTTCGGCTCGTTCCAGGCCTCGTACACGGCGATCGCCGGGAAGCTCGCGCCGATCGCCCCCAGCGCCTGCGCGAACTCGCCCTCGCTCGCGGGCGCCGTGCAGCCCGAGCAGTCGTAGTTGGCCAGCGCGAGCTCCGGAGTCAGGTCCAGCGAGAGCGTTTGGTCATACCAGGCGGTCAGATTGGCGAGTTCTCCCGGATACCCGGCGCCGCTCATCACGTCCCACTGCACGACATAGCGCGACAGCCTGATGCGCGACAGCGGGCCGGCCGCCCATGGGCCGGCGAACGAGCCGGGAAAGGGCGCGGTGAGCGCGACCGCGCCTGAGACCCCCGAGAAGTCGCCGGCCCAGCCGTCGAGGTGCTGAT
>DASPVR010000210.1:0-16094 GCA_035622255.1 Solirubrobacteraceae bacterium
TCCGCAGCGCCCCTTCTGCATCGCGGTGCAACCGTGTGTCCTGGACCCCGCCCGCGCCCCGCGGGGATCTCACACTTTCTACGCCTACTGCCACGTTCCGCCGGGGTCGACGATCGACATGAGCGAGCGGATCGAGGCGCAGGTAGAGCGCTTCGCGCCGGGCTTTCGCGACCTGATCCTGGCGCGGAGCACGGCAACGGCCGCCGACACCGAACGCCACAACCCCAACTATGTCGGCGGGGATATCAACTCGGGCGCGGGGACGCTACGCCAGACGCTCTTTCGACCGACGGCCAGCCTGCACCCGTACCGGACCGCGCTGCGCGGCGTTTACCTGTGCTCGTCGTCGACCCCGCCCGGCGGGGGGGTTCACGGGATGTGCGGGCAGCAAGCCGCGCACGCGGCGCTCGATGACCTCGCCCGGCCCTGAGAGCGGGGGCGCGGCGCCGGGCGGCCTCCACCGGGCTTGGAAGTCGACGACACCTCAGGCGACAGGAGCCCTGACGCTACCCTCCACGAGCGATCGCCGATGAGCCGCCCGAGCACAGAGCCGTTTGGAGTGTCGCTGCGCGCCCTCATGAGAGCGCGCCGCCTCACCTATCGGGGACTGGCCGAGGCGACGCGCCAGCTCGATGGGCGAGGCATGACACATGCCCACATCAACATGCTCGCCAACGGCCACGACAGGCCCTCGATGCGCGCGATGGAGCTGATCGCCGAGGCTTGCGGCGTGCAGCCCGGCTACTTCGCCGAGTACCGCTTGGCGGCCGCGATGCGCGAGCTCGACCCGTCCGAGGTGGGGCTCGCACAGGCGCTCGAGAATCTCAATGCCCGCCTCGGCGAGCGACGGCGAGCCGGTGCCAGAGCACCGGCAGCGCGGCCGCGCCCAGCACGGCCTCGTCCCAGCGAATCGTGATCGGGTCGAGCGGGCTGAGGGCGATCGCCAGCAGCGCCGCCCACAGCAGCCCACGCCACCCGTACGCTCCGGCGCGTGATCTCCGGGTAGCGCCACATCCAGAAGGCGGCCTGAGACCGGTCATGCGGGGTTCTACGCCTCATACGGTCGGCTAAACACGTCGAATTTCTTGAAGGGGCGCCGAGGACGCTCCGATGGGTAGTCGGCGAGGCGAGAGCGTGCTTGGCTCGTTGGCCATAGCTCGACCCTCGAGCGGTCGAAAGGAGAACACACGAGGCAATGATCGCGCGAGCTAGCAGAGCGTCGACACCTTCGTTGGCCGCAGCGGGCGCGACGAGCACCGCGCGCTCTCAGAGCAGTCGCGTGGGGTCAGGCCATCGACGCCGCGAGATGGCCGTGCCGCGACCATCGGTGGAGACCGACGCTAGGTGAGCGTCACGATGCCACAAGCCTCTCGGCAGATCGCTGAGGAGATGCTTGCCAGGTACATCGAGCAGGGCACGACGCTGATCGAGCGCGCAAACCTGATCGGCGACGCGAGCGACTACGAGAGCTGGAAGACCGACGAGAAACGCTGGATCGAGCTCACCCTGCACACCCTCGAAGAAATCTACGACAAGCGCGAGCCCGCGGAGCAGTTTCGCAGCGTGGCCATCAACCCAGGCCCCGGGGGGTCGTGGCATCGGGAATACGAACGCGACGCCCAGCGCGTACAGCTCGGCGTCGACGTGCTGGTCTTACTGTTCGAGCAGCAGCAGGAGCGGCAGCCGGAACCCGCGCCGGCGCAACCGGCCGACGCCGATCTTGCGACGGCATTCCGTGTAGACCCACCGCTGCCCCCACCGTTGCACGAGGGGGCGGAGCCCGACCGAGCGCCCTTCGCCGGCACCGAGCTCGCCGCGCCCACGATCGACGGGGTGGTCGTGCCCATACCGGTGCCGGGCCAGCCGGCGCCGGCGGGAACCGGACGGGTCTTCCTCGTACACGGGCGCAACGAGAAGTACAAGAAGGCCGTGGCCGACCTGCTCCAGAGCACCGGCGGCTACGGGGTCACGATCCTCAACGAGCGCTCGGCCGAACGCCGCGCGCTCGTGCAGCACTTCGACGACCGTCCCGTCGCTGCGCGCTTTGCGGTCGTGCTGCTGACCGGGGACGACGTCGGCGCGCGGCGGCTTGACTCTGACCGCGAGCCATATTTCTCGCCGCGCGCGCGCCAGGGGGTCGTCTTCGAGCTGGGCGTGCTGGTGGCGGTCCTCACGCCGCCCTGCATCTGCGTCCTGTACGAGGAGGGCGTCGAACTGCCGTGCGATCTCGAGGGCGTCACGTTTGTGCACCTCGATGCGGCCGGCACGTGGAGGTCGAAGCTGCTGCTGCGGCTGCGCGCGGCCGGCTTTGACTATGACCTGAACCGGCTGGCTCCGTTCTAGGCACCGGGCGCCGCGAAGTCGGAGCGTCCGCACGTGCGCTCGTGTGAACTGACCGAGATCGTCGGGAAGGATCGGCCGCTGGGGGGGTATGGCTAGGTCCACGACCGGTTCGAGCGCGATCGTGCTCGTCGTGCGCCCCGGTTGCCACTTATCAACCAGGAGACATGTGATGCAACTCTCGAGCAGAATCGCGCTCACCCTGCTGACGACCGCCCTGCTGGCGGCCTCGGCGGCAACGACCGCAGGCGCTGCGACGGCGCCCGTGACGCCCGTCCTGACGACCTCGCTGGCGCCGAGCGTCCCGACCGATCCCGTGGTGCACGGCGTGACGCCCGGCTCAGCACCGTGGGTGTTGAAGACGAGCGCGGCCACCCTGAGCAACGGCGTGCTCGTCGTCGACATCAACGGCCTGATCATCCCTGAGCTGGGCACACCGGGACCGGTCACGTCGGTCGATGCCTCGCTCTACTGCGCCAGTGAAAAGACGCCCGCAGCGATGACCGGGACCTTCCCGCTCTCGGAACAGGGCAACGCGCTGATAGTCGAAAAGGTCAAGCTCCCATCGACATGCCTGACTCCGGCGCTGCTGATCAACCCGCTCGGCATCGGGTCGATCTACATCGCCACGAGCGGGTTCAGCAGCTAGCGCTGCTGCCGCCACGATCCGCCTCCGCGCCGCCCAGCCGGCGGTCGCGGAGGCGATCGGCGACAATCTCATGCGGGATGTCCACGGTGACCGCGCACGACGCCGACAAGCTCCTCGCCGAGACGCGGGCATTCAACGCCCAGCTCGAGCACCTGCTCGCCGGCCTGCCGTCCCTCCACACGATCCCGCCCGAGCAGACCCGCCGCGCGCGGCGCGAAGGTGGCGGCATCTACCCGGCTCCGGAGTTTCTGCCCACGGCGCGCACGGTCGAGATCGATGGACCCGGCGGGCCGCTCGCGCTGCGCATCATCGCGCCCGAGAGCGAGCCGGCGGGAACGTTCCTGCACATCCACGGCGGCGGCTTCGTGCTGGGTGACAACGACCTGCAGGATCTGCGGTTGGATGAGCTCGGGCGCGAGACCGGCATGGCGGCCGTGAGCGTCGGCTACCGGCTCGCTCCCGAGCATCCCTACCCGGCCGCGCTCGACGACTGCGAGGCAGCGGCGCTGTGGCTGCTCGGCGAGGAGGGGCGGGCGGAGGTCGGCGCTGCCGGGGTGTTCGCGATCGGCGGGGAGTCGGCGGGCGCGTACCTGTCGGTGATGACCCTGCTACGGCTGCGCGATCGCCATGCGGTCACGGGCGCGTTCGGCGCCGCCGTGCTCGAGTACGGCGGCTTCGACCTCTCGATGACCCCGAGCCAGCGGCTGTGGGGCGAGTGCAACCTCGTGCTCTCGGGGGCAATCCTCAACTGGTTCGCCGATCAGTTCGTGCCGATGTACGACCGCGAGCAGCGGCGCGATCCTGAGATCTCCCCGCTCTTCGCCGACCTCTCGGCGATGCCTCCGGCCGTGTTCACGGTCGGGACCGAGGACGCGCTGCTGGACGACACGCTGTTCATGGAGGCGCGCTGGCGCGCCGCCGGCAACGCGACCGAGCTGCACATCTGGCCCGAGGCGCCGCACGGGTTCATCTCGCTGCCGATGACCGTCGCCAAGGTGGCGCTCGCGCGCGAGTACGACTTCCTGCGACGCACGCTGCAGCTGCAGCCCGCCTAGCCCCCCGGCCGGAGTTCGCGGGCAGAGCGGCGCGCCTCGGTTAGACGGCGAGCGCGTGCACGTCCACGCTGTCCTGCACGGCGCGCTGACGTCCGGAGAACCTGAGCGCGGGATCGGTCAGAGCGCGCTTGCGCAGGTTCTCGACGTCCTGGGCATAGCTCATCGCCGTCGCCCACGGAAAACGCGAGCCCTGGCGAGGGAATTGGTGGATCGAGCGTTGCACATAGCCCGATCCGAGCCCCAGCAGCGGAAGCGTGGTGATGGTGGGATCGTCGTTGTGCGCCACGCACGTGTCATAGCCGCGCTCGTCCATGTAGGCGAGCAGGCGCACGAGGTGCTCGCACACGAGGTCGACCTTCAACGTCCACGACGAGTTGACGTAGCCGACGGCGAAGGCGAAGTTCGGCACGTCGGTGAGCATCATCCCCTTGTAGGCCATCGTCTGCGACAGCTCGACGACCGTGCCGTCGACGACGAGCTCCATCCCCCCGAAGGCCTGCAGGTTCAGGCCGGTAGCGGTGACGATCACGTCGGCCGGCAGCTCGCGCCCGGACTCGAGCTCGATCCCGTGCTCGGTGAACGTCCTGATCCGGTCTGTTATGACCGAGACGCGGCCCGCGCTGATCGCGTCGAAGAGGTCGCCGTCGGGGACGACGCACATGCGCTGGTCCCAGGGGTTGTAGCGCGGCTTGAAGTGGGTGTCGACCGGATAGCCCTCGGGCAGCCGGCGCTTGACGAGCGCGCGCAGCAACCGGCGCATCAAGCGAGGGCGTGTCCGGCTGAGCCGGTAGATCGTCTTCTGCAGCCAGATGTTCTTGCGGCGGGTGAGTGCGTAGGCGGTGTGGGCGGGGAGCACCCGCTTGAGCGCGTTGGCAATCGGATCGCGCTCGGGCACGGCTAGGACATAGGAGGGCGAGCGCTGCAGCATCGTGACGTGCGCGGCCGTCTCGGCCATCGCCGGGACGACGGTCACGGCGGTGGCGCCGCTGCCGATCACGATCACACGCTTGCCGGCGTGGTCGAGGTCCTCGGGCCAGTGCTGGGGGTGGGCGATCTGGCCCCGGAAGCGCTCTCGCCCCTCGAACTGCGGCGTGTAGCCTTCGTCGTAGCTGAAGTAGCCGCTGGCGGCAAACAGCCACCTGCAGCTGAAGCTGACGACCTCGCCAGTGTCGGTGCGCCGCGCCTGCACGCTCCAGCGCGCCCGCTCACTGGACCACTGCGCACGCAGGGCCTTGTGATTGAGCCGGACGTGGTCCGCGATCCCGTTCTCGCGCGCGGTCTCACGGATGTAGCGCAGGATCGAGGGGCCGTCGGCGATCGCCTTGTCGTCGCGCCAGGGCTTGAACTCGTATCCGAACGTGTGCAGATCGGAGTCGGAGCGGATCCCGGGGAAGCGAAAGATGTCCCACGTCCCGCCGGTGCCGTCGCGCGCCTCGAGGATCAGATAGCTGCTGCCCGGCTGTTCCGTCTGCAGGTGATAGGCGCACCCGATGCCCGACACCCCGGCGCCGACGATGAGCACGTCGACGTGCTCTGGTTGTGTATCGGCTCGTGCCGGTTGCTCTGCGACTGACAGCGTCATCGTCGGGCTCGCTTGAACTGAGCTTACAGCCAATGCCCGCGGCGATGGTCGATCGCTCGCCGCGCGCCGGCGACCGGGTGGCTAGCCGAGCCGCTTGACCTCGAACGTCTGGCCGGCGCGCCGCAGGCGCTCAACGAGCACGTCTCCCATCGCCGTCGCAGGCGTGAGCACGCCGACGCGCGCGAGCCGGTCGCCGTCGAGCGCGAGGCACAGCGCGCTCTCCCCGAGCATCACGGCCGTCGCCTTGTAGCCCGGGTCGCCCCGCGCCGCCACGCGGCAGACGTAGCGGGCGCCGCTCGAGGTATGGGTGTGTATCTCGATGCGAAAGAAACCGCGCTCGCGCTGGCGCTCGCCGGGCCCCTCCCCGGGCGCCGGCAGGACGCGGTCGAGCACCGCGCGCACGGGACCGATCGCCAGGCCGCCGGTCAGCGCGCCCACGCCCGCCGCGAGCGCGCCCGCCTGCAGCGCGGCGAGCGGGCCCGAGCCTACGCCGGTGACCTCGCGGTAGCGAAACCGCGTCCCGTAGGCGTAGCCCTGCAGCGCGTTGCTACGCCGCACCACGCGCGTGTTGATCGATCCCATGATGAAGGGGGCCTGCCACTGGCCCAGCTCGCTGTCGCGACGCACGCCGCGCAGGTCGGACTCGTCGCCCATTCGCGGCTCTGCGGCGCGGTCGGGGCTGAGCGCGTAGGGATCAGCGAGCACCCGCGCGAGCGCGCTGTCCCGGCGAGCGTCGTCGATGGTGCCCTTCAGCGAGGCGACCGTGCCGCCGCTGGGACCGCCCTTCAGCGCGCGCACCACGAGCGTCGTGTCCTCGAGCTCCCCGGCGCCGTCCACACGCGCGGCCTCGTGCAGCAGGAGCACGCCCAGATCAGAGGGGATCGAATCGAAGCCGCAGCCGTGCACGATGCGCGCACCGCTGGACGCGGCTACACCGTCGAAGCGGTCTATCGCCTCGCGCATAAAGAGCACCTCACCGGTGAGGTCGGCATAGTGGGTGCCGGCCGTGGCGCACGCCTCGAGCACGGGCATCCCGTAGCGCCGGTACGGTCCGACCGTCGTGGTGAGCACGCTCGCGGCGGCTGCGAGCTGCTGCAGCGAAGCCCGGTCGTCGGAGTCGGCCACGAGCAGCGGCCACTCCGCCGCGGGTGCACCCAGCGAGGCCTGCACGTCGCGCAGCCGCTCGATCGAGCGGCCGGAAAGTCCGACTCGGGCCTGCGGCGGTGCCGCGCGTGCGAGGTATTGCGCCGTCAGTCGACCGACGAAGCTCGTCGCGCCGAACAGGACGACGTCGAGGTCGCGCCCAGCGCTCACAGGCTGCTCTGCCGAAACTCGTGAACGCAGTACTTTCGAGCTGCATGGGCGGGCATCGAGCGAGACACACTATGGGATCGGCCGCGATACACGGCCGCTGCTGGGGGCGCGGATATGCTTTGCCCGGCGATGAACGCGGGCGGTCGCGAGGGAGAGGTGCCTGATCGCAGGCCGTGGGAGCGAGCGCGCGGCGGAGCGCCCGCAGAAGCCTCGGCGTCGCCCACCGCCCCGCCGGCGTCCAGCGGCGAGACGCCGCGGCACGCCTTGCGCTGGAGACCATTGCCGGTCGCGGTCGTCGCGCTCGTCCTCGGGCTCCTCGTCACGGCGACCTTCGCGCTGATCTCGCTGGCGCTCTACAACCAGAACGAGGACCGGCTGCTGCGCCTGCGCGCGCGCGAGGTCGGCTCGGTCCTGACCGCCGTCGTTCCCTCGCTTCAGACGCCGCTGGCGTCGGCCGCCGAGCTGGCGGACGCGACCGGAGGCAACGCGCAGAAGTTCCGCGCGTTCATGGCCCCGTACGTCGGTCAGGGGCGTCAGTTCGTGTCGGCGTCGCTGTGGCGTCTGGGCACCTCCCACCCGACGCCGAGCGTGGTCCTGGGGCCGACGCCGGTGCTCGCCCGTCGCCCGTCGCAAGCGGATGTCTTCTTTGCCCACGCCGAACATTCACCGCAGCTGAACGTCACGGGAATCCTCGAAATCAGCCGGCCGAGCCTCGGCTTCGAGTTCGGCACCCCCGGGGTCGTCCACGGGTTCGCCGTGTACACGGAAAACCCGCTGCCAAAGAACCGACGCTCGCAACTCGCGAGCAACTCCGCGTTCTCTGACCTCAACTACACGCTCTTTTTGGGGCGAACGAGAAGTCCGCGCGCGCTGCTGCTGACGAGCCAATACCCGATCGCCGGACGACAGGCCTCCGTCGTCGTGCCGTTCGGCGACAGCGCTTTCACGCTCGTCGTGACCCCGCGCGGACCGCTCGGCGGCAGCTTCTTCGCGAGCCTGCCGTGGATCATCGTGATCGTCGGCGTCGTGCTCTCGCTCGCCGCGGCGCTGATGACCGATCGGCTGGCTCGCCGGCGCAGGCAGGCCGAGGAGCTCACCGAGGTCCTCAACCGCGTGGCGGCCGAAAACCACGAGCTGTTCACCGAGCAGCGCAGCATCGCCCAGACGCTGCAGCACGCGCTCCTGCCCGACATGCTCCCCCAGCCACCCGGATTGCAGGTGAGCGCACGCTACGTGCCGGCGGCGAGCGGCCTCGATGTGGGGGGCGACTGGTATGACGTCGTCGTCAGCGAGGACGGCCGGCGCGTACTGCTCGTGATCGGCGACATCTCCGGGCACGGCCTGCCCGCGGCCACGAACATGGCTCTGCTGCGGCATGCGGCGCTCGCATACGCCGCCCAGGAGAGCCGGCCGGGGTCGGTGCTCGACAAGCTGTCGGGCTTCGCCGACGGCCGCGCGAGCGACTACTTCGCCACCGTCCTGTGCGCGCTGATCGACGTCGATGCTCATAGCCTCACGGTCGCGAGCGCCGGGCACCTCGCACCGCTGCTGATCGATGGCGACCAGGCACGCTTCGTCCAGCTGGAGGGAAATCCGCCGATCGGGGTCCGCCACGACTCGAGCTACCGTGAGCAAACGGTGTCTGTTGAGCCGCGTGCGACGCTGGTAGCCTTCACCGATGGTTTGGTGGAGCGTCGCGGAGAGGTACTGGACGCCGGTCTCGCGCGCCTACGAGACGCCGCCACCGCGCAGTCGCTGGCGCTCGGTGACCTGCTGGCGAAGCTGATACGCGACCTCGCCTCTGACGATCACCACGATGACACGGCGATAGTGGGGATCCGGTGGCTGGAGTAGAGAGAGGCGGCGGCGCCGAGGTCACGATCCAGACGACAGCCGATCCCGCGGGCGTGCCTGTCGTTGTCCTCTCGGGCGAGCTCGACAGCTCAAATGTCGACGCGCTCAGCGCCAGGCTCACTTCGATCACCGCCGAGCAGCCCGAGCGGGTGATATTCGATCTCAGCGGTCTGCGCTTCATGGACAGCGCGGGCATCGCCGTGCTCGTCGGCACGGCCCGGAGCGTGAAGAACGTGTGCCTGCGCAACCCCTCGGACGTCGTGCGACGAGTGATCGAGGTCACCGGGCTCACCGAGCTTCTGCCGATCGAGTCATGACGAGCGCACGCAGATTCGACGGCCTGCCCGAATCGGTGCCCGCCGCGCGGCGCTTCACACGCGATGCATTGCGCGATCAGGCGAGCGAGGTCGTCGACGCCGCCGAGCTGATGGTGTCCGAGCTGGCCACTAACTGCGTGCAGCATGCGCACACCGACTTCGAGGTAACGATTCACACGCGCGACCGTGTTCGCGTGGAGGTTCGCGACACCGACCAGCACGGCAGGCCGGAGGTCCAGTCACCCCCACCCGAAGCCCCGTCGGGACGCGGGCTGCGAATCGTGCAGGAGATCTCTGACGAGTGGGGCATCGTCAAGTCCTCCGATGGAAAGACCGTGTGGTTCGTGCTCAACCCGCAGTCCGCCGGGTCACACCTTCACTCTCAAGCGCAAGCCTCCGGCGGCGGCGACGTCCACGAACCGGGACAGGGAGTCCGAACGGACCCCCACCGCGAGGGCCGCTGGCTGCGTCGCCTGCGCCGGGGACCGAAGGCCGAAGGTCGATATCGACCCACCGCGTCGAGCACGGACCCTAACCCTCGCGGAGGCCGCGAGCGGGCCTCCACGGGAGTCGGGCGCTGCGCTCGCTCGCGGTCAGGGTGCGGCGACCGTGGTGCCGGTTGCGACCCCGCCGTCCTCGATGTCCTGCCCCGCATGAGCACCGTCCTCATACACAGCCACGGAGCGAATGTCGAAGTCGCGAGTTCCCGACGTGAAGCCGCCGGTGTATTCGCGTAGGGCGTAGCTGATCTTCAGGTTGTCGAGCGCCTGCTTGCTGCTCGTATACCCGAGGTCCCACCGATAGACGCCGTCCACGTACTCCGAGGCGGTATAGGCGTCGCCACCGTCCGGTGTGAGGACGATCGTATAGCGGTGAAAGCCCGCCGACGGGTTGAAGCCCAGGCCCTTCGTGACACCGTAGACGGTATGTCCGGCACTCGAGGGGACGACGGCCGGGAAAACCCCGTCGTATTCACCCTCGGCGCGAGCGGGTTCGCCCCACCCGAAGCCCTCGAAGAAGTCATACTCGTTGTTACCTTCGTCGTCATCGGTCCACCAGCCAGGGTCGGCCTCGCCCGTGTTCAGCGGCCACTGGCAATAGCATTCGAAGGCCATCGTCTCGCCCTCGTCCGTCTTCCAGTGAAAGCCTTCGCCGGTGTCGACCGCTCCGCATTCATATTTCCTGTCGGAGCCGCCGCGGTAGGTGCACGCGAGTTCGAGTCCATCCGGTCCGGCCGTAGCCTGCTTGGCTCTGAGCACCTCGATTTCGTTGGAGTTGGTGAAACCATCTTCGTTTTCTTCCCTGGTCCAGTCGTGGTCCTGTCCCGCGGCTGTGCCCAGAGGAGCGCAGAACGCGTCCGCAAATGCAACGCTCCAGCCGCCGGCTGGTGCCGGCGGTCCCGCCGGCGCCGGACCGACCGCGCACCCGGACGGACTGGTCGAGCCACCTTCGGGCGTGGTGCCCGTCGCCCCGGTGCCTCCGCTGCCACCGGTGGGGCCTGCCGGCGCCGGCGGGCTCGTGGGGCCAATCGGGTCGGTGGGTCCCGTGGGGCCTGTTGGACCTGTGGGACCACTCGAGCGACCAGACCCGCCGGTCGCGCCGCCGCGACCGCCTGAGTCACCGCCACGATCACTTTTCTTGCGGCTCGCGTCGTGTGCCGCAGCTTTGAGGCTTGCCGTCGGAGCGGTCTTGCCGTGTTTGTGACTCCGTGCAGAGAGGCGTTTCTTTAGGCGATCCGCTCGGCGTGCTCTTGAGCGCTTGGAGTGCGAGCGTGACGAGACGGCCACTCGCTGATGAGACGGTCGTGCAGCGGCGACAGCCGCAAACCATGCGAACCCGATGATTGCCGCCACGACAGCGACAGAGCAGGTAGGCGTTCGACGAGAACGAGACAGCATGAGTCACCTCCGTGTCACGCGCAACGGCAGGCGTGCCTGCGCTGCGCCTCGTTGAAGACATCCCTGTAAACGAGAAAGCCTGCGATCCGCAGGCCTTACGAACTGAGCACTGTGTCACGGATCCGGCGAGGTGCCCGCGCCCTTGGACAGATGGACGAGGCCTCGCTATGGGCGCGTTGCACCGGAGACCACGGTCTCGAGGGCCACCGCATACCGTATCTCCGTGCAGCCTTCACGAGCTTGTGAATGCAAGCGGTCTTGCCGACGCTCTAATCGGAGGTGACCCGGAGCTGCATCACTACGGTCGCCGGCGCGACGACCGCATCAAGTTCACTACGAGGGCCAGGAGGATCGAGTCAAGCCAACGGCGGGACTCGAACGTCAGGCACGCTGGTCAGTTCGAGCCATGCCACGACGCCCGATCAAGTGGAATCCCGATGAGCCCTGCAACGCGATCGAGGTCAGCGTCTTGTGCGAGAAGCGTGGCCTTGGCGCGCCAGGCAACCGTGGCAATCATGCAGTCGAGCATCCCGCGGGGAGTAATGCCGGCGGCGCGACAGCGACGGTAGATGAGCGCCGCGCCGTCGAAGTCCGTGACCGGGTCGAACGGCACCAGATGAAAACCGAGCAGCAGACGGCGCAAGAGCTCGTGGCGTTGATCGTCTCGTGCGCCCGCCTGCATCTCCATGATGATCGGCTCGGTCACAGCGACCGGCGCGCGTCCTTCGATGAGAGCCGAAAGGCGTCTGTCCACTGGGCTGCCGGTCGAGCGGTCGTACTCGACCCACGCCGAGGTGTCGACGAGGATCACGCCGCCCGACGGGGCGGTTGGTCGGCGGGGACGTCCGCGATCGCACCTGCTCCATGCATGGCGAGCGCCTGCTCTTGCGTGAGCGGCTGACCGGCCAGATGCCTGAGCGCGAGATCCACAGCCGCCGTCTTCGTGGGGACGCCATAGCGGTCCATGATCGCCCGGACGTAGTCGTCCTCCATCTCGATGTTGGTTCTAACCATACCCATACACTCATTATACACGGTTCGTGTATAGGACGTGTACGATAGCCTCTCGACCAAGCGACGGCGGGACCACATCCAGGCCCTCGGCAAGGCAGCTGCGTGCGGGCATCGATCCCGGCTTGCGAGCAGCCGCCTGCTATGACCGAACGGTCTCGCGGGGGCCGCGGATTCGAGAGCTTCGCGTGAGGTACCCGTCGAGCTCTGCGATCACCTCGCGAGCGTCGTCCTCGATGCCGTGCAGGAACGTGGACTTGCGCCGCCGCAACACGGGTAGGCCCAGGGCGTAGAGGCCCGGGCTGTCGACTACACCGCCGTCGTGGCGCAGCTGGCCCTTGCGGTCGAGCACCGGCACGTCCAGCCACCGGTAGTCGGGCCGGAACCCGGTGGCCCAGAGGATCGTGCGGATCTCGCCGGACCGCAGGTTCAGCTGCCAGCGCGGCGAGCTCGGCGCTTCGGTCGGGGCGAAGCGCTCGGGACCGTCGGCTTCGGCGGATGACCCGGACGTCTGGGCCCACTCGTCGAACCCGTCGAGCAGCCGGTTCATCTTCAGGTCGGCGAGCGAGCATACGTTGCGCAGCCCGCCGGAGAACAACGCGACGCCGTCGCGGACGGCGGCCCAGCGACCGACCAGCTCGACGCCAGCCGCCATCAGCGCATTGAGATCGAGCGTCGCGCGCTCGGGCGTCCCGACGAGCTGCGGCGAGGGCAGACGCCGTGCTCGCGTGAGGTCCTCGACCTCGTCGTGGCGTTGGTCCCATACGCCCGATGCATGCATCCACCACAGGATGTCGCGGCCACGGTAGGTGCGTGGCAGCCGGACGTGCTCTCCGACCGACACGACGACCGGCCGTCCCGAGGACCTGATCTCGGCCGCGAGCTGGATGCCTGTCGCCGACGTCCCGACGACGAGCACACCGCCGTCGGGGAGCCCGTCGGGGTTGCGATAGTCAAACGGCGTGATCTGCTCGACGTCGGAGGGCACGGCGTCGGCGAAGGCCGGTACCGCAGGCAGATTGCAGGCGCCGCTGGCGACCACCACCGTGCGGGCCTGGATCTCGCCATCGTCGGTCGACAGCCGGTAGCCGTCGTCGCCCACGCGCACCGACGTCACCTCCGTCTGCGTGCGAACCGGAGCCCTGGCGCGCTCGGCAAATCGCTCGATGAGCTCGACGACCTCGCTCGCGGTCATGTAGCCGTCGGGATCACCGCCCTCGTAGGCGACCCCCGGCAACCGGCTCTGCCAGTTGGGCGTCAGCAGCCGCAGCGAGTCCCAGCGCTCGTGTCGCCACGAGCGCGCCAGCTCGCCGCGCTCGAGCACGACGTGGTCGAGCGACCGCTCGCTGAGGAAGTGGCTCGCCGCGAGGCCTGCGTGCCCCCCGCCTATGACGACCGTGGTAAAGCGCTCGATTGTGCTGCTCTCAGGCGACTGCGACCGTGACCTCGGTAGGGTTCGTGAGGGCGTCGAACACCGCCGAGCGCTTCTGGGATTGAGCGACCAGCGCCTCGATCTCCTCTGCGGAGGCGTCGGCGTCGATGTCGAAGGTCACCTTGATGTCGTTATATCCGTTGCGAACGTCCGCGTCTCCGAGGATCCCGCGGACGTCGTGGTTGCCCTCGACCGTCGCCTCGACTGAGCGCAGCTGGATGCCGCGGTTCTGCGCGACCGACGCCACGCCCGCGGTCAGGCAGCTCGCCAGCCCCACGAGGAGGTACTCGATCGGCGTGATCCCGTTGTCCTCGGCGGCGAAGACCTCCGGGTGATCGGCGTCGAGGGTGGTCTCGGTCTTGTGGCTCTGCTCCTCGCCGAGGCCGAAGTAGTTCTGGATCGTGGTCGTGCTGTGCACGCCGTTCTGCCACTTCGACGAGGCCCGCCACGTGAAATTGGCGGCCTCGGGCGCGCTCGCGAGGGCCTCTCGCGCCTCAAGCAGCGCCTGGACGTTGACTCCGTTGTCGATGGCCGTGGGCATCGCTGCTCACACTCCTCTCTGATCCTAAGCCGGTTTCTCGATCGGAAATCAAGAGAATATACGCTCATGGCTTCTGAGACGGAGAGATGGCGGTGACCACGGCGCAAGCCGCCGGCTCGGTCGGAACCGTCGAGACGCGCCATCTCGACCTCGCGGATCCGGTGACACTCGACTGTGGGCGGACGCTGCATCCGGTCCGCGTCGCCTACGAGACCTACGGCGCGCTGTCCCGGAGGCGTGACAACGCGATCCTCGTCTGCCACGCGCTGAGCGGCGACGCCCACGCCGCCGGCTTCTCGAAGCAGGAGGCGCTCCTGAGCACCCGCGACGGATTCGGCGCCGAGGATCGCGACGGCCCCAGCGGCAAGGGGCTCGGCTGGTGGGACGGGATGATCGGACCCGGCAAGGCCTTCGACACGGACCGGTACTTCGTCATCTCCACGAACCTGCTCGGTGGCTGCCGCGGGACGACCGGACCCGCGTCGCCCGACCCCGCGACCGGACGCCCGTACGGCCCGGACTTCCCGGTGATCACGGTCGCGGACATGGTGAGGACCGAGCGCGCGCTCCTGGATGCGCTCGGGATCGAGCGGCTCATCGCGGTGGCGGGTGGCTCACTCGGCGGGATGCAGGCCTTCGAGTGGGCGATCCGGTTTCCCGACCAGGTCGATGCCGTGGTGGCGATCGCCAGCACGCACGCGCTCCAACCGCAGGGGGTGGCGTGGAACGCGATCGCTCGGGAGGCGATAATGCGCGACCCTGCTTGGCGGGAAGGACGCTATTACGAAACGGCGAAGGCGCCGGACGCGGGGATGAGCGTGGCGCGTATGATCGGCCACATCACCTACCTCTCGGCCGCGGGGCTGAGCAACAAGTTCGGCCGGCGACTGCAGTTCGCTGACGACATCCGCTACACGATCACCGAGCCCGAGTTCGAGGTCGAGAGCTATCTCCGCCACCAGGCGGACTCGTTCGTCAAGCGGTTCGACGCCAACACCTACCTCTACACGTCGCGGGCGCTGAGCTACTTCGACCTCGCGCGAGAGCATGGCCGCGGCTCGCTCGCACGAGCACTCGAAGTCGTCAAGGCACGCACCCTGCTGATCGCGTTCAGCTCCGACTGGCTGTATCCGCCGTCGGGGTCGCGCGAAATCGAGGAGGCGCTTCGCGGGCTTGGCAAGCCGGTCGAGCTCGACGTGATCGACGCGCCGTACGGCCACGACTGCTTCCTGCTCGAGGAGGCGCGGCAGACGCCGATCATCCGGCGCTTCCTCGGGGAGCTTCCATGACCGACCGGCGAAACCCAGCACAGGAGGAGACGCGCGAGTTCGGGTTCGAGACGCGCCAGCTGCACGCCGGCCAGAGGCCCGATCCCAACACCGGCGCGCGTGCGGTGCCGATCTTCCAGACGACCAGCTACGTCTTCGAGGACCCCGAGTCGGCCGCGGCCTACTTCAACCTGCAGGAGTACGGCAACACGTACTCGCGGATCATGAACCCGACGGTCGCCGTCTTCGAGGAGCGGGTGGCCAACCTCGAGGGCGGAGCCGGGGCGGTGGCGTTCGCCAGCGGGATCGCCGCGCAGGCGGCGGCGCTTTTCACGCTGCTGGAGCCTGGCGATCACGTCGTCTCCTCTTCGGCGCTGTATGGCGGGACGGTCAACCAGCTAAAGCACGTGCTGCGCAAGATGAGCGTCGAGCTGACGTTGGTCGATCCAGACGATCTGTCCGCTTGGGGTGGCGCTGTGCGGGCGAACACCAAGGCGTTCTTCGGCGAGACGATCGGCAACCCGGCCGGCAACGTCCTGGACATCGAGGCCGTGGCGGCCGTCGCCCACGACCACGGGCTGCCGTTGATCGTCGACAACACGTTTGCGACGCCTTATCTGTGTCGTCCGATCCAGTGGGGCGCGGACATCGTCATCCACTCGGCGACGAAGTTCATCGGCGGCCACGGGACGAGCATCGGCGGCGTCGTCGTCGAGTCCGGTGAGTTCGACTGGTCCAACGGCCGGTTCCCGGTGGTCGCCGACCCGTCGCTCGCCTACCACGGACTGCGATTCCACGAGACGTTCGGGACCTACGGCTACCTGATGAAGCTG
>DASPVR010000211.1:0-6583 GCA_035622255.1 Solirubrobacteraceae bacterium
GCCCAGGCCGGCGAGCTTGATCTCTCTCGCCTCCAGCTTCTTGCCCAGCCACTCGGGCGTGCGCCCGACCATCAGCCCGCCGATGAACACGGCCAGCAGCACGTATAAGAGGATCGAATACAGCCCCGTGCCCACGCCCCCGAAGATCACCTCGCTGGCGGATAGGTTGGCAAACGGCACAGCTCCACCAATGCCGGTGAAGGACTCGATCGCGCTGTTGACCGCCCCGCACGAGGTGACGGTCGTCACAACGTCAAACAGCGCCGAGCCGGCGATCCCGAAGCGCTGCTCCTTGCCTTCCATGTTGCCCCCGCCCGAGCCCGCAACCACGTGCGTGTTCAAGCCAGCCGCGTGCTGGGCGGGCGAGCCGTGCGCCTCGGCGATGTAGGCCACGATCACCGCGCCGATGAACATGAACATGACGACGCCGTAGATCGCATAGCCCTGGCGCCGGTTGCCGGTCATGCGCCCGTAGAAGAAGATCAGCGCCGCCGGGATGATCAGGACCACCAGCATCTCGAAGAAGTTGGTGAACTGCGTCGGGTTTTCGAATGGGTGCGCGGCGTTGGTGTTGAAGAAGCCACCGCCGTTGGTGCCGAGCAGCATGATCGAGTGCTGGGAGGCCACCGGCCCCATCGCGATCGTCTGCGTCAGGCCCGTGATCGTGTGCACCGTCAGGTAGTTGGCGAGGTTGGCTATCACCCCCTGGGAGGCGAGCACGAGCGCCGCGAACACGGTGATCGGGGCCAGCACGTAGAGGATCGTGCGCACGATGTCCTGCCAGAAGTTGCCGATCAGCTTGCCGCTGCGACCGATGATCCCGCGCACGAGCGCAACGGCGACGACGATCCCGACGCCCGCCGAGAGCCAGTTCTGGACGGTCAGCCCTAGCATCTGGCTGAAGTAGCTCATCGTCGTCTCGCCGCTGTAGTACTGCCAGTTGGTGTTCGTCATGAACGACGAGGCGACGTTGAACGTGACGTTCCAGGGCGCCGATTTGTAGCCGAGCGGGTTGAGCGCGTGCGGGACCCACGGCGCGTTCTGCGTGCGCAGGATGATGTAGAGCAAGAGCCACCCCGCCAGCGAGAAGATGATCAGGCTCTTGGCGTACTGCTTCCAGTCCTGCCCGTACTCGGGATCGACGCGCAGAACGCGGTACAACAGCCGCTCCGCCCAGCCCAGGACCGGTGTGAGGATCACGCGCTGACCCGTGTACACGCTGGCCATGTAGCTGCCCAGCGGCAGCGCGAGTGCGGTCAGGATGATCGCGAACAGCGCGATCGTCAACCAGCCGGCGAACGTCATCCGACTACAGCCTCTCCCCGCGGATCAGCGCGTAGAAGAGGTATGCGATCACGAGCACCGAGACGACGAGGCCGAAGACGTCAGCGCCGGTCATGTGTGCGATGAGGTACGCGAAGGGAACCGGAAGGTTCATACCCGGTCGATTCCCTCGACCATCAAGAGCAGGAGCGCGAACATCACGATCCCGAGCACGACTGCCAGCGCGTCCACGCGGTCACTATCGACCGAGCAGCGTCACGACCGCATGACGAATCGGCGCACGCGTATAACGATTTCGTAACGGCGGCGCTCAGGCGGCGAAGCGGTAGCCGATCCCGGGGTCGGTGACGATGTAGTGGGGCATCGTCGCGCCCTGCGGCTCGATCTTCGCGCGCAGGCGCGCGATGTGTGTGCGCAGCGGCTGCACGTCGTCGACGTACTCGGGTCCCCACACGTCCAGGAGCAGCTTGCGATGGGTCATCAGCCGGCCGCGATTGCGCATGAGCGCGCGCAGGAGATCGAACTCGATCGGCGTGAGATGGACCGCCACGCCGTCGCGGCGCACGAGCCGCGCGGCGAGGTCGATATCCAGGCCATCGACGGCGATGCTCGGCTCCTCGTCCGCGCGCCGAGCGCGGCGCAGAGCGGCCTGCAGCCGTGCCACCAGCTCGCGCGGGCCGAACGGCTTGGTCACGTAATCGTCGGCCCCCGCCTCGAGCGCGCGCACCTTCTGACTCTCCTCCCCGACCGCCGACAGCACGAGGATCGGCATCTCGCTCCACTCGCGCAGGCGCCGGGTCACCTCTACCCCGTCGGCGTCGGGCAGCACGAGGTCGACGATCGCCGCGTCGGGCGGACGCACCGCGGCCAGGTCCAGCGCGCGCGCGGCCGAATCGGCGGGCACGGCCTCGAAGCCGGCCTCGCGCATGACGACCTTCAGCGCGCGCACGATCTGCGGCTCGTCGTCGACGACGAGCACGCGTGGCGGGCCGGCCTGTCCGGGACCCTCCGCGTCGCCCTCGCGCCCGCTCACGTCGCCGGCTCTCGCCCGCTGCCGCGCGCTCGCGCCCCGTCTCCGGCAGCCGCCGCGCTCGCCACCGGCTCGGCGCGCGCAGCGCCGTGGCCCTCCGCGGGCTGATGTAGAGGCAGCTCGAACACGAACGTAGCGCCCTGCCCGGGCAGCGACTCCACGTGCAGCGAGCCGCCGTTGGCCTGCGTGAAGCCGCGCGCGATCGCGAGTCCGAGGCCCGATCCGCGATGGCCGCCGGCTGCACTGCCCGCGCGGTAGAAGGGCTCGAACACGCGCTCCAGCTGCGCTGGCGGTATGCCGGGCCCCCGGTCGACGACGCGCACGATCACACGGTCTCCCGGCTGATGACGATCGGCATGCTCCTCCCCTCCCTGCCCGGCTGTGCGGCGGACGCCCGCCAGGCTGCGCACGGCGCGCGCGCGCACCGACACCGGATGCCCCCCGCTGTGGAGGCGCGCATTCTCGAGCACGTTGACGAACGCGCGCTCCATCTGCACCGGATCGACCGGCACGGGAGGCAGATCGCGGTCGATCGAGAGGCTGAACTCCTGCGGCCCGGCCGCGAGCTCGGCGAGCGCCGAGCGGATCAGCTCCTCGACCGACGCCCACCCGCGGCGCGGCTCGGCCGCGCCGGCCTGAAGACGCGAGAGGTCGAGCAGGTTGTCGACCAGGCGCGACAGCCGGCGCGTCTCCTCCTGGATGACCGCCGCCATCTCCCGGCGCTCGGCGTCCGACAGCGATGGCGAGCCGACGGCCTCGCCCGCCGTGGCGATCGCCGTCAGCGGCGAGCGCAGGTCGTGCGAGGCCGCGCGCAGCAACGCCGTCTTGACCGTGTCCGCTCGGCGCAGCGCGACCGTCTCGACGACGTCCCCGAGCAGCCCCTCGCGCTCGAGCGCCGCGCTCAGCAGCGCCTCGAGCGCCGGCACGACGCGCTCCTGCAGCCGGCGCAGGCTCGCCTCGGACGTATCGGCCCCGACGAGCAGCGTTCCCAGGCGTCGCGTGCCCTCGCGCAGCGGGAAGGCGAGCGTGCGCTCATCGCCCTCCACAGCCTCCATCTCGATCGCCGCCGAGCTCAGCCCGAGCGTCTGCGCCAGGCGCGCGGCGGCGGTCTGCAGCTCCTGGGCGAGGTTGTCTCCGCGCAGCAGCAGGCGCGCCATCTCGGCCGCCAGATCAGCCTCCTGACGGCGCTCGAGGGCATCGCGGCTGCGCGCGCGCGTCATCTCGGCGACCGAACTCGCGAGCGCGGCGACGACCAGGAACGTCACCAACGCGACCCAGTTGCTCGAGTCGCGGATCGTGAACTGGCCGGTCGGCGGCAGCTGGAAGAAGTTGAACGCGGCGGCGCTGATCAGCGACGTCGCCACCCCCATCCAGACCCCCCAGGTGAGCGACACGACGAGCACGGCCGGCAGGTACACGACGCTCAAGGACACGACCGGGGCGAGGTGCTTGAGCGGGTAGACGATGAGCGTGCACAACGCGACCGCCGCGAGCGCGGTGACCGCCCCCACGCGCTTGCTCGGCGGGTCCGTCGCCAGCAGGAATCCAAACGGAGCCGCCATGGACGTCAGCGTAATGCCGAACGGGGCGGGATTTCCCTATCCCGCCCCGTTCGGTGCGCCCTGCTGTGTCTTGAGTTGCGACGACGGCCGATGGAGAGTGGGTCGGCGGTCGTCGTGGGCGTCGCCCCGCGCGCGCTGCTTGGGGCTGCGATCTCGCCTCCGACAATGTGCCCGGCGGCCGGCGCACGCTTGTAACGCAGGCGTGACGGGCGTGTGATCATCCGGTGATCGCACCCGCGCCCTTCCGCTGGCCGGCAGCGCGCCAAGCTAGTGCAGCAGCTCCTTGACGTAGCGCTGGTGCAGGCGCCCGAGCGTCGTCTTTTCGGGCTGGAAGTGGATCGCGCTCCACAGAAAGCCCGACGCCGGCGCCCACGAGATGATCAGGTAAACGCCGACGACGATCGTGGCCGCGCGCAGCCTGCGCGAGCTCGACATCGCCGCCAGCGGAAGCAGCCACAGCACATACCATGGCAGCAGCCAGCTGAGCGACACGAGCAGCGCGACGCTCGCCCAGCCCGACGCCGTGACCGTGCGATCGAACAGCGATCCGCGCCCGCGCCAGGCGAGCACGCAGCAGCCCGCGACTGTGAGCACCAGCACGACGTTGATCGCCGTGCGCAGGGCTTCGCTCTCGCCCCCCGCACCGATCGCCAGGCCGATGAGGTTCGGGACGCTGACGCTCGTGACGAGCCAGCTCTGCGTGCTGAGGTCGGGGAAATGCAGCCCGAAGGCGATCACGCTCGCCGTGCCGCACACGATCGCCCCCGCGAGCATTCCCAGCAGGACCTGCGCCAGGCGCCGCGGCGCACGCAGCAGTCCGGCGAACACGACCGGGATCAGGATCCCACCCGAGGCCTTGATCGCGGCGGCGGCCACGAACGCCGCGCCGGCGCCCAGGTCGGGGAGGCTGAGCGGCCATAGCCAGGCGCGCAGGCGCTGCGCGAACGCGTCCGCCCGGCTCGCGCGGTGCTCGGCGGCGCGCCCGCCGAGCAGCAGCAGATAGAAGCCGAGCGTGATGAACAGGACCATCAGGAAGTCGTTGTGATCGCCCCCCAGGCCCCACACGAGCACGATCGGGTTCAGCCCGACGAGCACGATCGCCGCGACCGGGTCGCGCCCGAGCAGGCGGGCGCACTTCCACACGATCAGCACCGTCGCCAGGCTGGTCGCGACGAGGATCGCCTTGATCGCCCAGAACGAGCCGGCGACCCCCAACGGCACGAGCGCGAACGTGAGGATCGTGAACATCGGACCGTAGGGGCTGAGCAGCTCGTGCCAGTTGCTGAGCTGGAAAGCGGGGTCGCTGTGGGGCTCGGCGATGGGGATCGTCGTGTACGGGTTGAGGTTGTGCACGACCTCCATGCGCCCGTAGTTGATGTAGTTGAAGACATCGGTCAGCGCGAGCGGCGGCGCCAGCAGGAAGATCACGTGCACGGCGACGATCGCCGCGATCGCCCATCGCGCTCGCAGCCGCGGCACGTACGCGAGCGCCACCAGATAGCCCGCGTACATCGTCACGATCGCGCCCGTGAACAGGTAACGCTGGGCGGTCGCGTTGCGCGTCATCCCCGGCCAGATGCCGCCGAGCGGGCCGGCCATCCAGTGGGGAAAGAAGTTCGTGTGGGTGGCGGGCGAGAAGATGCTCGGCCGGTCGGCCGCCATCACCACGATCAGCAGGCTGCAGATCGCGATCGCCCCGAGGGCGATCGCCGCGATCGCGACCTCGCGGCGCGCACGTGCCGAGAGCCCGCCGGCGCGGGCCCTCGAGAATGAAAGCTCTGAATCGCCGCGGAGCCTGGGCCCCGCGCGAACGGCGCTAGATCGGCTGGACGTTGACGGCCTTGGGGCCCTTGTCGCCCTGCTCGGGGTCGTAGGACACCTTCGCCCCCTCCTGCAACGAGCGGTATCCCTCGCCGTTTATCCCGGTGTGATGGACGAACAGGTCCTTGTCACCGTCGTCGGGGGTGATGAACCCGAACCCCTTGTCGTCGCTGAACCACTTTACGGTGCCAGTTGGCATGTGGAAACTCCTCCACGATATGTGCGGGCTGCTGCGCGGAGGATGCTGCTCTGAGCCTCGACCTGCGAGCGCTTGCACTGCTTTCACCGGTCATTGCGCCGGCCAGACAGCCACGACCGTAGCAGGTCTCCCACACAGCGTGTTATCGAGCTGTGTTGGCCCTGCCACCGGCCCCGCCGTCTCTGGCACGGCGCGGGGGCTAGGGTTCTGGGCGCGCGGAGGCGCGCGCGGCGGACGCCCGCTCCTCCCGACCGCCCCCCGCCGTATGAACACCCGAGCCACCTCCCGGACCCCCTCAGCGCCGGCGCCGCAGACGCGGCTGCGACGGCTGCTGCCCGCCGGCGGGCCCGCGACCGCGGAGGAGCTCGTCGACGGCTACGGCCTACGCGAGCTCGGCGGCGCTGGGGCACGACCGTACCTGGTGCTCAACATGGTCAGCACGGCCGACGGGCGCGCGAGCATCGGCGGGCGCTCGGGGGCGCTCGGGGACGGCGCCGACCGCGAGCTGTTTCAGGCGCTGCGCGCAAGCGTCGATGCGGTGCTCGTCGGCGCGGGCACGCTGCGCCGGGAGCGCTATGGCCGCATCATCAAAGACGAGGCCACGCGGCGGCGGCGGGTGCAGCAGGGCCTGGGCGGGGAACCGCTCGCCTGCGTCGTCTCCGCGCGGCTCACGCTGCCGACGGACAT
>DASPVR010000212.1:0-4848 GCA_035622255.1 Solirubrobacteraceae bacterium
AAAACGCAAGCGACCACGGTGGAAATCACGGTCGGTGGGACGGCGATCGTGCCGAAACTCGAATACACGCCGGCAACGACCACCGAAAAACGGGCTTACACCTTCATCGTTCCCGCGAACGCCAAGTACAAAGTCACGACGACTGGGAATGCGGGCACCCTGTCCACGAGCTACCTGCCACTTTGATCCAGACGGCGTACACTCGGCCGCGCGTCGTCCGCGGGTCAAGGACGTTTAAGCCGATTCGGCTGCGATCGGGGACTCCAGCCGCGACGCGGTGTCGGATCGATCGGCGAGCGCGAGATGGGGTACGTAACCCTCGGAGGAACCGGCGGCGTCGAGCCCATCAGCTTCCAGCTTTTGGTGACGCGCGAGGTCCCGCCTGGGACCTCTCCAATCCCGTGGCGTCCCCCCGGCGCAGCGTGCGTCGCGGGCAGTGCAAGCGATGATGGGCTTCTATCGACTGTCGCGGAAGGACGTCTGGTCTGCCCAGGTCTCAATCACGTCCTCGAGCGTGCGCTCGGGTGCTCCTCGTTTTCTGCGATACCGGTTTTGGGCGGCGAGCATGTCGCGGATGTCGCCGTCCTGGAGCTCGGCTTCTCTCTCCGGCGAGCGGGTCGGTTTCCAATCGAGCACGTCGTCGTAGCCATCATGCAGCCTCCCCGCGACGAGCGCCACGACCAAGACGAGCAGCGGAACACCCAGCGTCATGGCGAGGAAGTAGATCTGCGCCATGCCCTATGTATACGCAAGCTGCCCGGGCGCATCAAGGGCGACCTCGCCAGCGGCGCGCGCTCGCACGCAGGCGAGCGTCGAGCATTCGATGCAGCGAGGTCGTGAAGGTTTCTCGGCCGGGCTTGCGTATCCTCAGCCGACGCTGAGCGTCGCGCGTTCGATGACCATCGGTGCGCGCGGCCTACTCGCTTCGCCACCTTCAGGTGGAGCTTCAGTTGGCACGTGGGCAATTGCTTCGACGGCCTTTTCACTGCCGATCACGTGTCCGATCAGCGCGTACACGGGCGGTAGGTTCACTCGCGAGCCCGTCACGATGAAGAATTGGCTGCCCGATGCCCCCGACGGCGCCGACGGCCCCTTCGCCATTGCCACGACCCCCTTCGTGTACTGGAGCTTCGCCGGCGGCGGCTCGACGATCTCCCAGCTCGGGCCGCCGGTGCCGTTTCCCTTGGGGTCCCCGCCTTGGATCACGAAGTTCGGGACCACGCGATGAAAGGTGAGGTCGTTGTAGTAGCCGATCTGGACGAGGTGCGCGAACGACGAGGCGGTCTTGGGGGCTTCCCTGACAGCGAGCCGGATGACGATCGGGCCGCAGTTGGTGGTGAGACGAACGGTGTAGCGGCGCGCCGGATCGAGCTGCCCGGTCGGCTTGGACGCCTGCTCGTCAGCCCGCGATGGCGGAGCAGGCACGCTGCGACAGCCGGCGACCCGTACCGAGGGCACAGGCGGCCGGGCCGTTGCTGCGTTGCTCTGTGGCGGAGTCGACTGTGCCCGCGACGCAGGCGGAGACGTTTCCGTGTATTCCGACCCGCTCACCGTCGCTGTCCCCTCAGTCGTCTTGACTGTCGTCCGCGTGTTGGTGAAACCACACGCGGTAAGAATCGCTGCTGCCGCGGCCACCGCGAGCCCAAGCGCAAACTGTCTCGCCGGGCCTCGGACGCGCCACCGCCGCTCGCCAAGCCGGCCTCGTCTACGGTTCGACCATCCCACGCCGCCAGGATACGCTCCCCTTTCCAGGGCAGGCTGCGCTATACTATACAAAGTATAGTAATCTAGGTTGCGGTGGCGTGATGACGATCGGTTGGATCTCCGGGTGTTACGCGGCGGAGCCCGGATCGGAGATGATGGGCGCGTGAGCGCAAGCGAGTCAAACCACAACAGGGCCGGCACTGGCGACATTGAGAATGTGATCGTGATCGGCAGCGGGCCGGCGGGATACACCGCGGCCCTCTACACGGCGCGGGCCAACCTCCATCCGCTCGTGATCGAGGGCTTTGCCTGGGGTGGCCTGCTCCAGCAGACCACCGATGTCGAGAACTACCCGGGCTTTCCGGACGGGGTGATGGGGCCCGAGATGATGCAGAAGTTCCGCGACCAGGCGGAGCGCTTCGGGGCGCGGCTCGTGACCGACCAGGCCGAGCGCGTGCAGCTCGCGACCGAGCCGGGCGGTGTGCACAGCGTGTGGGTGGGAGACACAGAGCATCGCGCGCGAACCGTCGTGCTCGCGATGGGAGCCGAGCACAAGAAACTCTGCGTCCCCGGTGAGGACGAGCTCGGCGGACGAGGGGTGAGCTACTGTGCCACGTGCGACGCCGCCTTCTTTCGCGACGCCGACACGCTGATCGTGGGCGGCGGCGACTCGGCGATGGAGGAGGCGATCTTCCTGTCCAAGTTCGCCTCCAAGGTGACGATCGTGCACCGGCGGGCGGACTTCAGGGCGTCGAAGATCATGCTCGAGCGCGCCCGTGCGCAGAAGAACATCGATCTGCTCACCCCCTACGTCGTGCGCGAGTTCGTCCGCGGCGAGAACGGCGCGCTCGGCCACGCCGTGCTCACCAACGTCGAGACCGGCGAGGAGCGTGAGCTGACCGTGTCGGGTGCTTTCATCGCGATCGGGCACGAGCCCCAGTCTGCCCTGGTCGCGGGCCAGCTCGACGTCGACGAGAACGGCTACGTCGTCACCGACGGGCGGTCCACGCGCACCACGCTCCCGGGGGTCTTCGCGGCCGGCGATCTCGTCGACCACGTCTACCGCCAGGCGATCACGGCGGCCGGCTCGGGCTGCCAGGCGGCGCTCGATGCCGAGTGGTACCTGCGCGACACCCCGCAGGTGCCCACCCCCGCCGAGATGCCCGTGGGCGATCTCGCCGAGGCTCAGTGGGCGCCCGCCGCCAAGTCGGCGTAGCTCAGCTGTCGCGCTGCAGCGCCCCCTCCAGCTCGAGCAGCCAGCGCTTGCGCTCGAGTCCCCCGCCATAGCCGCCGAGCGCACCGCCGGTGCGAAGCACCCGGTGGCAGGGAATCACGATCGGGATCGGGTTCGAGCCCAACGCGTTGCCCGCCGCGCGTGAGCCGCGCGGGCTGCCGGCCTTGGCGGCCACCTCCTGATAGCTCAGCACCTGACCGTAGGGGATGCGCGACGTGGCGCCCAGCACCCGGCGCGAGAACGGCCCGATCAGCGCGCGGTCGAGGGTCAGCTCAAAGCGCCGCCGCCCGCCGTTGAAGTACTCATCCAGCTCGTGCCGCGCAGCATCCAGCGCGGCGGGGGCCTGGACGATACGCGGCGACACACGCCGGGCCAGCCGCTCGAGAACCTCGTCCACGTCCTCCTCGGGGAATGCGAGCCGCACGAGCCCGCGCCTCGTCGTCGCGGCAAGCAGCGCCCCGAACGGCGAATCGACCGTCCCGTAGCTCACGTCCGCGAGCCCTTCGGCACCCGCCCGGGCTACCAGCCGCACCGCCGCGGCCTCGGCCTGACCACCGTCGTCCTCGCCTCCCGCCCGTAGGCTGCGCTCGATATCGATCATCACGTCACCGCCTCTCTCAGCTTCGTCAATCCCTCGTGCAGTGAGCGCCGCGCCGCATCCTCCGAGCACCCGATCGTCGCGGCGATCTCGCGGTGGGGCATGTCGGCGACGTAGCGCAGCACGACCGCCGAGCGCTGGCGCTCGGGCAGCGCTCGCACCGCTGCCCACACGGCCTCCTCGGCGCGCGTCGTGTCAGACACGCTGCGCGCATCGACCGTCGTCGCGTCGGCGACCGGCACCGCACGCCGCGCCCTCGCGCGGTGGGCGTCGAGCGCCTTGCGGTTGGCGATCGTGAGCACCCAGCCGCGTAAGTTGCGCGCGTCGTGCAGCTCGGGGTAGGCGCGCAGCGCCGACAGGAACGTCTCCTGGAAGCAGTCCTCTGCCTCCGCCCGCCCAACCGACGCGACCAGGAAGCGCCATACCGCGTCGCGATGGCAGTCGAGAAAGCGCTGGAAGGGAGGTGGGCCGTCGCTCACGCAGGTTCAACGGCGGCGCGCGCGCAAACGTGAGATCGTCTAACCCTCGTCGCCGTAGTCGAAGAAGCCCGCGCCGCTCGCCCGTCCGAGGCGCCCCGCCGCGACGAGCTGGCGTAGCGCCGGTGCGGGGCGGTAACGCTCCTCGCGGTACTCGTCGCTGAGGGCCGTCAGCAAGGCGAGCACGTGATCGAGGCCGATCGCGTCAGCCCACCGCATCGGGCCGCGCGGGTGGCTGAGCCCGAGCAGCATGCCTGTGTCGATGTCCTGTGCGCTGCCCACTCCCTCCCCGAGCGCGAACGCGCACTCGTTGATGATCTGGCACACGATCCGCCCGAGCACCAGCCCCGGCGCGTCGCCAACCCACTCGGTGTGCTTGCCGAGCGTCTGAAAGAAGCGCTCGGCGCGCGCCGCCGCCACGGGCGAGGAGCTCTCGTTGCGCGTCAGCTCGACGAGCCGGGCCTCGTCGAGGGGCGGAAGCACGTGAAAGCCCACCGCGCTGCCCTCCGGGTCGAGCGCACCGAGTGAGCCAGAGGCGCACAGAACCAGGTGCGCGCCCCCCGGCGGCCCGTCGCGGCGCTCGCCGACGGGCCCGGCGGAGCGATCGATCGGCTCGCGCTCGCCGTCGCAATCGATCGAAAGCGCCGGGAGGACGCCGCCTGTCGGTGAGTGCGGCGAGCGCACCTCATATCCTGCCGCGGCGGCGGCGTCGCGCAGCTCGTCGGCGAGCACCCCAACACCCGAGATCACCACGACTCCCTCGCCCCTGTCCGGCGATCCGGCTTGCAGCGGTGGCGGATCCTCCGGCCGGTAGCCCTTGGGCCCGTTGCTGTAGT
>DASPVR010000213.1:0-2346 GCA_035622255.1 Solirubrobacteraceae bacterium
CCGCTCGCGCAGCCCGATGCGCGCGTGCAGCCGGCGCAGCGGCGCCGGCGCCCACCAGGTGCGATCCCCGAGGCGTCCCATCAGCGCCGGAACGAGCAGCGCGCGCACGACCGTCGCGTCGATCGCCACAGCGAGCGCCCCGCCCACGCCGAGCTCTTTGACGAAGAAGATGTGCGACGTCGCGAAGGCGCCGATCGCCACGCAGAACAGCAGCGCCGCCGCCGTGATCAGGCGTCCCGTGCGCTCGAGGCCGTGGGCAACCGCCTCGCGCGTCGTCAAGCCGTCGTCGTGCGCCTCCTTGATGCGCGCGAACAGGAACACCCCGTAGTCGGTGGACAGCGCGAAGGCGACCACGAACAGGAGCACGAGGTTTGACTCCTCCAGCCCGCCGATCGGCGTGAAGCCGAGCAGCCCCGACAGGTGGCCCTCCTGGAAGATCAGCACGAGCAGCCCGGCGCCGACCGCCACCGTCAGCAGGTTCATCGCCATCGCCAGCAGCGGCAGCACGAGCGAGCCGGTCATCAGGAACAGGAACCCCCCGGTGACGAGCGCGAGGATTACGAGCGCGAGCGGGGTATGGGCGGCGATCGCCGCCTTCTGATCGACGAACCACGCCGCCGAGCCACCCACGAGCAGCGCGTGGCCGCTCAGCCCCCGCAACCGCCCGACCAGCCGCTGCTCGGCGGGCGACGCGTAGGGGCCGTAGGGCAGCAGTTCGATCAGCCAGACGTCGCTCCCGAGATAGCGCGGCGGCCCGGCCAGGCCCGCCTGCCCCCTCGCCGCGCCCTGGACGTCGGCAGCCAGCTGCGCTGTGCGCGGCGCGCCGCTCGGCGGGCCATGGGCGATGATCGTGATCGTCTGCGAGCCGTCGACGGCGAATTCACGCGTGATCGCTTCGGCGACCTGCCGGGGCGGCGAGGACGTCGGCAGCACGTGCGCGTCGGCCGGGACCAGCGTGAGGCGAACCGCCGACAGCGCGACGAGTATCAGCACGGCCGCTGTCACCAACGCGACCAGACCCGGCCGGCGCATGACGGCCTGGGCCAGGCGAAACCACGCGCCCTGCTCCGCCGGGCGGGCGGCGCGCTGGGCGTTTCGCTGCAAACGGGCCGGGGCGAGCGCATTGACGCGCGGACCGAGCGCGGCGAGCACCGCGGGCAGCACGAGCAGCGACACGGCCCCCGCCGAGAGCGCCACGAGCGCGCCGCCGATGCCCATCGAGTAGAGGAAGCGCATCGGGAAGACGAGCAGGCTTGCCATTGCGCCGGCGACCGTGAGCGAGCTGTAGACCACGGTGCGACCTGCTGTCTGAAGCGTGCGCGCGAGCGCAGCGCGCGTCTGCCCGCTGCGCGCGAGTTCCTCGCGATGTCGCGAGACGACCATCAGGCTGTAGTCGATCCCCAGACCCAGCCCCAGCCCGGTGACGAGGTTGACCGCGAAGATCGACAGCCCGGTGAGCTGGTCAATGAGCCGCAGCAGCACGAAGGTGAGAACGATCGCAAAGCCCCCGACGAGCAGCGGCAAGAGCGCCGCGATCAGCCCGCGGAAGACGAGGAAGGACAGCGCCAGCAGGATCGGGAAGGCAAAGCTCTCGGCGCGCTCGAGGTCTGAGGAGGTGCGCTTGTTGATTTCGTGAAACGCGATGTCGTTGCCGCCGAAGACCACCGCGCCCGCGAGTCCGCGGGCGGCGAGCTGCGCTCGCACCGCTTCGACCGCACGCGCCGAGCGTTCGCGGTTGGCGAACGCCGCGAGCACCAGCGCGCGATGACCGTCGCGCGAGACGAGCAGGGGCAGGCGGCTGCTCGGGTAGTCCAGCGCGCGCTCAAAGCCAGGCTGGCCCGACAGCAGCGCGGCGACCTGCAGCGACCGCTGCTGGGCGGCCGGTTCGCTGCGCACGTCGCCGGCGCTCGACACGAGGGCCGCGACGCCGAAGGACGCCGTCTGGTGCGTAGCGGCCTCGATCGCGCGCTGGACCCGCTGGTTCTGCGCATTGTGGTCCTGAAATTCCGAAGATTCGCTCTTCAGCAGCGAGACGACCGGCGTGCCGAGGGCTGCCGCGAGCAGGAAGACGATCCCGGCGACGATCAGCGCGGGCCGCGTCCGTTCGGTCGCCAGGCGCGCGAGAGCGTCGATCACCGCCCGGGCCTCCCGTCCGCGAGCGACATGGTGCACACGCTGGCGGCGACCCCCCTCACTGCGGGCCTGCTAGATGGTTGATTCCACGGCGATGTGCCGTCTTCCGGAGGTGCGGATGGTCGAGCCAGCCCAGGACGCAGGCCGAAGGCCTTGCTGGTGGCAAGGTCGAGGCCGAGGACGCCGGCTGGCGAAGGACAGACGTGCCATCCG
>DASPVR010000214.1:0-8777 GCA_035622255.1 Solirubrobacteraceae bacterium
GCGAGAGCGCCACGACGAATCGGTTGAGCGCGCCGGGACGTTCGACAGGGCGGTCGCCGCGATCCGGGCAGCCAAGGCGGCCGGCTTTCGTGTCACGACCAACACGACGTTCTTCACGCATGACTCGCCGCGGACCGTGCGCGAGGTGCTGGACTTCCTCAACGACGACCTGCAGGTCGACGAGATGATGATCTCACCGGCCTACGCATACGAGAAAGCCCCAGACCAGGAGCACTTCCTGGGCGTCACCCAGACACGCGAGCTCTTCAGCCAGGCGTTTGCCGACGGGCGGCGCAAGCGCTGGCGGCTCAACCACAGCCCGCTGTTCTTGGACTTCCTCGAAGGCAGGGCCGAATTCGACTGCACCGCGTGGGGCATCCCGAGCTATTCCCTGTTTGGCTGGCAGCGCCCCTGCTATCTGATGTCCGACGGCTACGCGCAGACCTACCGCGAGCTGATCGAGACGACCGACTGGAGCGCCTACGGGCGCGGCCGAGACCCGCGCTGTGAGAACTGCATGGCCCACTGCGGGTATGAGCCCACCGCGGTGCTCCAGACGACCCGCTCGCTGAAGCAGTCCCTGCGGGCGCTCGTCGGCTAGAGCGTAGATTCCACGTCCGGCGCCCTCGTGGACGAGGCCGGCTCCGCCGAGGGTCGGATCCCCGGCAGATCGGTGGGCTCGGCGGCCTGGGCCTCGACGGACTCGACAGTCGCGGCGTCCTCGCGCGCGGAGCGGATGTCGCGCCAGCTCAGCCCCTCGCCCAGCAGCGCGGGGATGCCGAGCGCCAGCGCGGTGACGACCTCCACCGCCTGCAGGATGATCCCGTACGCCAGGGCGGCGCCCGCGCCGACGCCGTAGGCCGCCAGCACGAGCAGGCACGCCCCCTGGAAGAAGCCGACGTTGGCGGGTGTGGCCGGCAGCACGGCGCTGATGTTGACGGCCAGCAGCACCGCGGCCGCCGCGGCCAGCCCGGCATTGGACGTGAGGCCGAGCGCCAGCAAGACCGCGTAGCAGGACAGCCACTGAAGCGCCCATGCCGCCAACTGGGCGCCGACCGCGGGAACGCCGAAGCGCGGGCGCGCGAACACCACCAGGCCGCGGCGGGCGAGCACGAGCAGCCGCCTGACCGTTTTCGCGGCCAGCGCGACACGCGGCCGGCGCGAACGCCCCGCCGCCGACAGCAGGCGCGGGCCGGCCAGCACGAGCAGGCAGATCACGAGCGGCACCACGAGCGCGGTCGCCGCGCCTGCGAGGTGGCCGCTAGGCAATGGCACGCTCGTGAACGTGATCGCAGCCAGGATCACGAGCGCGAGCAGGTTGACGAGCGTCTGGGAGAAGACCGTCCCGGCAACGATCGGGATCAGGCGCCTGTTGGGTCCCTCGAGGCGGCGCGCCAGCACGACCACGCGCGTCGGCTCGCCCAGCCGTCCCGGGAACACCGCCGAGGTCATCACCCCGATCATCGTCGCGCGCACGACGGGCGCCCAGTCGATGCGGGTACCCGGGAGCGCCGCGCGCAGCATCGCATGCCAGGAGACAGAGCGCAGCACGAGCGACAGCGCCATCAGCGCCAGCGCGACCGCCGCCCAGCCGGGCGAGGCGGTGATCAGCGCGTGGCCGATGCGATGCAGCCCCAGGCGCGACAGGGCGAACACGACCAGGGCCCCGACCGCGATCGGCGCGAGCACCAGCGCGGCGCGGCGCAACCGGTGCGGCGCGGATCCGGGGCGATCGTCGGCGGCCATCCCGCGGGGTCTATCAGGCCGGGGCGCGATCGACGCGCATCGTGCTGACCGCGCCGCTCACGCCCCGGCGGCGCGCCAGCCAGAACAGCGCGGCGAACACGCCGGTGGCGAGCACGTTGAGGACGAGCTGGTAGTCGACGGTCAGCGGGCTGAACACCTCGGCACGCGTCGGACGCGGTCCGGTGGGGATCAGACCGGCCGCGCCGAACAGCCAGTCGACGAGCAGGGCAGCCGCGATCAGCGTGACGAGCATCAGCGCGACGATCGCGAGCGCCAGGCGCGTGCCGTAGTACTTGCGGTAGATGGCGACGATCGGCAGTATGACGAGGTCGGCCAGCAGGAACGCGAGCACGCCGGCGAAGGAGATGCCGCCGGACCAGAGCACCGCCGCCAGGGGCACGTTGCCGACCGAGCAGACGAAGCTCGCGATCGCGATCAGCGGTCCCACGAGGACGTTCTCGAGCGTCGCGGCGCCGCCGCCGGCGTGGGTCAAGAACAGCGCGCGAAAGAAGCTGTCGGGCAGTTGCGCGACGAGGCCCGCCAGCAGCAGCCCGACGCCGATCTCGCGGTAGAGCATCTGCCAGTCGCCGCGGAAGGCGCGCGCCACGTCAGACCACGCCGACAGCGAGGTGAGGTGACCGTGCCAGCCGAGCGCCGCGCCGGCGGTGTGATCGGCGTGGCCGCCGTCGGCCGCCCGGGCGCGCTCTCTGGCGCGCGCCTCCACGCGGGGCGACAAGAGCCTGGCGAGCAGCAGCGCAAGCAGCGCGATCATCACCAGGCCGCCGAGGTACTCGGCCAGCGCGAACTGCCAGCCGATCAGCACCCACAGCACGAGGCCGAGCTCCCACACCAGGTTGGTCGAGGCGAGCTGGAAGGTGAGCGCGGTGATGGCCGAGGCGCCTTTGACGAACAGCGACCTGGCGAGCGCGACCGCGGCGTAGGAGCACGAGCTCGAGGCCGCGCCGAGCCCGGTGGCCACGGCCACCGGACCGGCGCCCCTCCCCGACAGGGTCGCCTCGATCCGCTCGCGCGGGACCCAGGCCTGCACGATCCCCGAGATCGCGAAGCCGAGCACGAGCGCCCACCACACCTCCCACGCCATCAGCAGCCCGTCGCGCAGGCCGTGCCACAGGACTTCGAGCACCGCCGCGAGGTTGACGAGGGCCATGCGTTGAGCCTAGGCGCTGCCCAAACCCCTGCCCTGGTCGGCCGCGCGGTCGTAGGCGTCGTGCAGGCGAGGCCAGTCAGGCCTCGGCTGTGACCGCAAGCGCTCGGCGGGTGGGCGCAGCGTGCTCCGCGCGGCGCAGGCGCAGGACCCCGCGCAGGTCTTCGCGAGCGGTGGCGAGGACGCGCACGCGCGAGTCCGGGTCTTCGATCCAGCGCACGGGGACCTCGTGGATCCTCAGGCCCCGGCGCTCGGCCAGGTAGAGCAGCTCGGTGTCGAAGAACCACGCGTCGTCGCGCACGTCGGCGAGCAGCGCCCCGACGACCTCGCGCCGGGCGGCCTTGAAGCCGCACTGGGCGTCTGAGAATGCGACCCCGAGCAGCGTGTGCCGCAGCAGATTGTAGGAGCGCGAGATCAGCTCCCGCCGCAGCCCCCGTGTCACTTCGGCGCCGCGGGCCAGGCGCGAGCCGATCGCGAGATCGGCGCGCCCTTCCAGCAGCGGCGAGATCAGCCCGGGCAGCGCGGCGAGCTCGGTCGACAGGTCGACGTCCATGTAGGCGACGACGTCGGCGTCGCTGGCGCTCCAGGCGCGCCGCAGCGCACCGCCGCGTCCCTTGCGCTCGAGGTGGCAGACGCGAATCGCCGAAAGCTCCCAGCGCAGCGCGAGCGCGACCTGCAGCGTTGCGTCGGTGCTCGCGTTGTCGGCGATCGTGATCCGAAAGGGGAGACCCAGCTGCTCGACGAGCGTCTCGTGCAGCCTGCGCACGCTCGCCGCGAGCACATGCTGCTCGTTGTAGACGGGGATCACGACCTCGAGCGCCGGCGTTCCGGGTCGGCGGCGGCGCGCGCCCGGCGAGACGGCTACGGCGCCGGGCGAGAGGGGGGAAGCGGCAAAGCTCATGTCCACAGGGTCGCGCAGCGACGTGCGAGCGGGCTAAGCGACGGCTGAGAGATGGCTGAGCGCGGGCGCGGGCGCTCAGCTCTTGCCCGTGCGCTGATCGTCGCCACGCTCGCCCCCGTCCTGCGCCGGAGCGCTCAGCGGCAGGCGCACGGTGAACAGCGCGCCACCGCCGGCGGCGTCGCAGGCGCTCACCTGACCTCCGTGGGAACGCACGACGCCGTCGACGATCGCGAGGCCGAGGCCGGCGCCGGCCTTTCCGCGCCCGCGACCTTCCTGCGCGCGCCAGAAGCGGTCGAAGAGGCGCTCGGGCGGCACGTCTGGCAGCCCGGGGCCGTGGTCGCGCACGCTGAGCAAGACACCGTCGTCCTGCTGGCGCACGGCGACCTCGATCGGTGATCGCGCCGGAGTGTGAACGAGCGCGTTGCCCAGCAGGTTGGCGAGCACGCGCGGGAGCTCGTGCGGGTCGCCCGACACGATCGCCTGCTCGGGGGCATCGAGGCTGATCTCGCGATCGGGTGCCGAGACGCGAGCGTCGGTGACCGCGTCGCGTGCCAGGCGCGCGACATCGACCGCCTCGCGCGCCGGCGTGGGAGCTCTGTCGAGGCGCGCGAGCGCGAGCATGTCGTCCACGAGCGCGCCCATGCGCGTGGACTCCTCCTCGATGCGGCGCATGGCGAGCTCGGTCTCGCCGGCGCCGCGGGTGGCGCCGATGCGAAACAGCTCGGCATAGCCGCGGATCGACGCCAGCGGGGTGCGCAGCTCGTGGGAGGCGTCGGCGAGGAACTGGCGCAGGCGCTGCTCGCTGGCCCTGCGCTGCGCGAACGCCTGCTCGAGGCGCTCGAGCATCCCGTTGAGTGCGAGGCCGAGCCGACCGACCTCGGTGCGCTGGTTCGCGGGGCTGACGCGACGCGACAGCTGCCCGGCGGCGATCTCGCCTGCGGCCACCTCGATGCGGGTGAGCGGACGCAGGCCGAGGCGCACGACGAACAGCGCCGTGAAGCCGAGCGCCGCGAGCACGCCGATGATCACGAGCCCCTCCACGCGCAGCAGGCGGTCCAGCGTCTGCTGGATTTCGTGCAGCGGCAGCGCGACGATCGTGAGCGTCCCGTCGAGCGGTGCGCGGTGGGCGAGCACGCGGTACTGCAGGCCCGAGGACCCAACCGAGCCGACGGTGAACGGGTGGCCCACCGGCATGCGCGCCGGCAGCGACGGCGCCGCCGGCGCGGCCTGCCCGTAGCTGATCAGCAGGTGCCCGAGTACCTTCCCCGACGAGTCTCGGCGCTGGGCGTAGGTGCCCGGGGGCAGGTTGGGGGCGTGCCCGGCGCCGGGCGGCTGGCCGCCGGGCGGGCCGCCGCCGGCCCCCGGCGGGGCGCCGCCGGAGGGCTGGCCCGGCGGCATGCCGATGTCCGCGCTGTCGAGCGCGAACGCGAGCGCCGGGCCGGCTTCATGCAGCTGCGCGTCTACGCGTCCCAGCAGGAACGAGCGCTGCTCGGTGTAGATGACCGCCGCGAGCGCGATGAGACCGGCGGCCGACAGCGCCAGCACGCTGACGAGCAGCCGGGTCCTCAGCGAGGCCATCAGGCGCGCGGCGCCTGCAGCGCGTACCCGACGCCCCGCACCGTCCTGATCAGCGAGGGCCCGTGCGTCCCGAGCTTCTTGCGCAGGTAGCTGATGTAGGTCTCGAGCACCCGTCCGTCGCCCCCGAAGTCGTAGTTCCAGACGTGATCGAGCAACTGGGCGCGCGTCATCACGCGGCGCGGGTTGAGCATCAGGCAGCGCAGCAGGCGGTATTCGGTCGGGGTCAGCTCGATCGGCCTGCCGGCGCGGGTCACCTCGCGCGACTCCTCGTCGAGCTCGAGGTCCTCGAACACCAACCGCGCCGAGTCGGGCGCCGCCTGGCCGGTGCGGCGCAGAATCGTCCTGATACGCGCGACCAGCTCCTCGAGGCTGAAGGGCTTGGTCATGTAGTCGTCGCCGCCCCCGCTGAGGCCGCGGACCTTGTCCTCGGTCGCGTCACGCGCGGTCAGGAAGACGATCGGGACGCCGGCGCGCTGGGCCCCGAGCCTGGCCGCGACCTCGAAGCCATCGATGTCGGGCAGCATCACGTCGAGCACCATCAGGTGGGGTTTGAACTGGGTGACCGCCGCGAGCGCCTCTTGCCCGGTCGTGGCCGTGTTCACGTCGAAGCCCTGGAAGCGCAGCGCCATCGCCACCACCTCGAGCAGGTTGGGCTCGTCGTCCACGACGAGCACGCGGTTTGGCTTGGCACCGGGCATCCCTAGGAGCGCTGCAGGCCTAGGTCGAATTCCATCGTCGCCCTGTCCGTCACGGTGACGAAGCCGGCGATGCTCGGGGCCGTCATGTTGAAGGTGCTCCAGGGGAAGGTCAGCGATCCGGTCGCGTAGACCGTCGAGCCCGAGAGCGTCATTTCCACCGGGACCGTCTCGCGCCTGGAGGTGCCGTGGATCGTCAGCACGCCCGTGGCCGAGGCGCGCGCCACGTGACCCGACAGCGCGCTCGCGCGGAGCGTGAGCGGCGTCGAGAGGACGAACGTCGCCGTCGGGTAGGTGTCGCTTTCGAGCCCGATCGTGTGGATTTTTTCGTCGCGCATCGACCTGTCGCTGGTGAGTGTGTTGACGGCGACGGAGAAGCTCGCCGCCCGGATGGTGACGGTGCCGGCGGACTGCGTGAACGTCGCGTCGCCGCTGATCTGCGAGGTCCGCCCGACGGCGTCGCTCTCGGCCGGCAGGAAGGCCAGCTTCTCGCGCACGCGATAGCCGGCCTCCGAGCCGGAGGCGATCTCCCAGCGTCCGGCCAGCGATGCGGGCGAGACAGTGGTCGCCCCGGCGCGGGTCGTGGTACCCGTCGAGGTCGACAGGCTGAATGGCTTTGGCGAAGACGTGGGAAAGACGACGAAGTAGACGAGCAGGAAGGCGATCGCGGCGACCGCCAAGATCACGGCGCCGATGGCGAGCGCGGCCGCGCGTGCTGTTCTGGGGCGTCCGGGAAGTTTGGCCATCTGTCGCGCGCTCCTTTCGGCTGGATCTGACGGGCTCGGAGGCTCGGACCGCCGAGCATCTGCATCTCATCCCACCGGGCTGTGCCCGATCTTAGGAATTGCTGAGAGTTTCCTGAGGGCCCTGGCGAGCGGTCCACAGGGCGAGCGCGTCGGCGACGATCGCAGCGTGATCGAAGGCGAGCGCGGGCAGCGCGTCGGCAGCGAACCAGCGCGCGTCACGCGCGTCGTCGGCGCCGCGGGCGGGCGCCTCAGCCGCGATCGTGGCCAGGAAGGCGACCGACACCGTCCACCCACGCGGATCTCGACCCGGCGTGTCGTAGACCCCGAGCAGCTCCAGCGCGTCCGCGTGCACGCTGGTCTCCTCGGCGAGCTCGCGCGGCGCGGCGTCGCGCACGGGCTCGCGCTCCTCGACAAAGCCGCCCGGCAGCGCCCAGTCGCCGACGAACGGCTCGAACGCCCGCTGCACGAGCAGTAGCGCCGGAGCCGGCGCGCCGGCGAGCACGGCGACGTCGACGGTGAGCATCGGGCGCGCGAAGGGGCCGGAACCCATCGCCGGCGATTCTAGGCCCGCCGCGGCGAGCCGGCACAGTAGGCTAAGGCGCCTCAGATGCCCGTGCCGCGCGCGCTCGCGACAGCGCGCGGCCACCAACGACGACAGAAGGAGCCGCGCCGACGATGCTCACGCTCACCGGCCTCGACGAGATCAAGTCATACGTGGGAAAGGAGCTGGGTGTCAGCGAGTGGGTGCTCGTCACGCAGGAGACGATCGACGCCTTCGCGGACGTGACGGGTGACCACCAGTGGATCCACGTCGACGTCGAGCGCGCCAAGGAGACCCCGTTCGGCGGCACGATCGCCCACGGCTACTTCACGCTCTCGCTGGCGCCCCGCTTCTCCTACGAAATGACGAAATTCGAGGGTTTTGCCTTCGCCGTCAACTACGGGCTCAACCGCGTGCGCTTCCCCGCGCCGCTGCCGGTCGGTGACAGAGTGCGCATGCGCTCGGTGCTCAAGGCAGCCGACGATATCCCCGGCGGGGTTCAGATCACGACCGAGGCGACCTTCGAGCGCGAGGGCGGCGACAAGCCGGTGTGCGTCGCGGAGACGCTCGCGCGCCTTTACGCCGGCGGGGCGTGAGCTGCTGCGAATAAACGACGAGCTCGCGATCCCGCTGTCGGAGGTGACGGTGCGCACCAGCCGCTCGTCGGGCCCGGGCGGGCAGCACGCGAATGTCACCGCCTCGCGGGTGGAGGCGAGCTTTGACGTGCTCGCCTCGTCGACGCTGAGCGCATCCCAGCGCGAGGACCTGGTCGCGCGCCTGGGGCCGCACCCCGTGGCGATCGCCCAGGACGAGCGATCCCAGGCACGCAATCGCGCGCTGGCGATCGAGCGCCTGCGCGCGCGGCTTGCGCGCGCGCTCGAGGTCCAAAAGGGCCGCCGGCCCACCCGCCCAACCGCGGCCTCGCACGAGCGGCGCCTCGCGGCCAAGCGCACGAGGTCGCAGCGCAAGCGCGAGCGGCGCCCGCCGGAGGAGGCGTGAGATCCCAAGGTGCTAGGCCCGTGCGAGGTAGTCGCGGTGAAGCCACGCGAGCGTCGCCCGCAGGCCGGCGGCGTAGCCGACGCGCGGCTCCCAGCCGAGGACCTCTCGCGCCAGCCGGTTGCTGAAGCTCTGATCCACGCCGAGGACCTGGACCGCCTGGCGTGAGAGCAGCGGGTCGACGGTCAGGCCCGTGGCGCTGCGCAGGGCGCGGTAGCCGCGCTCGAGCACCAGGCCGGCCCCGTAGGCCACCGGGTAGGGGAGGCTGAAGCGCACGCGCGGACACCCCAGCCCGGCGGCGAGGTCGTCGGTGAGCTGCCTCCACGTGACATCCACGCCGTCGGTCACGTTGAGGGCATGGCCGCTCGCCGCATCTGTCTGAAGTGCGAGGACCGCGGCATCGATGAGG
>DASPVR010000215.1:0-5687 GCA_035622255.1 Solirubrobacteraceae bacterium
CCCATCACAGCTCAGGCGGGTACCGGCGCGAACGCGCTCGGCGAACTCCACCAGACGGCCGCCTCAGCCGTCGCGCTCGGCTTCAGGGAGCGGCCCGCGGGCCGGCCAGACACTCATGAGCTCTTGGCCGGCCCCGGCGGCTTCAACCCGCGGTGGGGGTGATCTTGACCGTCTGCTTCTCGGGCTTCTGGGGCAACGGGATCGTGACTTCGACGACGCCATCGCGCGTCTTGGCCTTGATGTCGCCGATCGCCACACCCGGTGGCAGGGCCATCGACCGCGAGAACGAGCCGTAGCGGCGCTCGCGACGCAGGTACTGCTTGTCCTTGTCCTCTTTGGTCTCCTCGTGCTGGCCGGAGACGGTGAGGATGTCGTCCTCCACCTCGATCGAGACCTCGTCGGGCTTGATGCCTGGCACGTCCGCGCGAACCACGATGTTGCCATTGTCGCGCTGGATGTCCACGGCCGGCGCCCAGGCTCGCGCGCGGGTGTCTGCGAGGTCATCGAACATGCGGTCAAAGCGACTGCGAAGCTCGCCGAGCTCTGCGAACGGTTCCCAACGCGTCAGTACTCCAGGCATATGACTACCTCCTCTTGGATGCTCCAATTGTTGCCTGGTCATGAAGCTATTTGCACACGCAGGGAACGCCATCCGGACATCGCCTCATCGGGGCTAGGTAGTAACCCCCCGGCGGAGGAGGCGCCATCATGCGCGACAAGCGACTTCGACAACCGCTCCCGATCCTCGACCGAGCGGCCGGCCTTACGGCGAGGTCGCGCAGCCCGCCCAAAACGCGACCTTGGCGATGGCTACCTAGGAGCCCACGTTCCGGTAGGCAGTGACGGCAATCGCGAAGAAGACCACGAAGATCCCGGCTGCCCACGCGAGCGACTGCCACACCCAATCATTCGCCGGCTGGCCCTGCAGCAGCGCACGCACCGCGTTGATCGTCACGCTGACGGGCTGATGATTGGCAAAAGGCTGAAGCCAGCTCGGCATCGTCGCCACCGGAACGATTGCGGAGCTTGCGAAGACGAGGACGAAGAAAGGAAGGATCCCAGCGACCTGCGCTGTTTCTGGGTCCTTGGTGAGCAGCCCGATGGTTGCGTAGACCCATGAGAAGCAGTAGCCAAAGACGATCACGAGGGCAAGTCCAGCCATCACGGCACCAACGCCTGCGTGAAACCGAAATCCGACCGCCAGCCCCAGCGCGACCATGAGTGCCAGGGAGAAGACGCTGCGACTGAGGTCGGCCAATGTCCGCCCCGCGAGGACAGCCGAACGCGCGATCGGGAGACTGCGGAAGCGATCAATGATCCCACTGCGCAGATCGTCGGCCAAGCCGATCGCCGTCGCCATCCCTCCGATCATTACCGCCTCGATGAAGATCGCGGGGACGATGTAGTCGACGTAGCTGCCACCGGGGATGTGGATGGCACCGCCGAGCACGTAGCGAAAAAGCACGAGCAACAGGGCGGGCTGGAGCGCGGAGATAACGAGCAGGCGCGGGTTGCGCACGATGCGAAGCAGGTTGCGCCGGGCGACGCCGGCGGTGTCTCGCAGCGCACCCGCTGTTGGACGGGGGATGCGCAATCGGCGGGACCTGCGGCCGGGTGGGCGGGTCGGCGCACGAGGCGCTCGCGCTCCTTCTCGCGCCGCGTGATCATCGAGGCCACCGGGCGCCCGCTCGGTCAAGGACAGGAACACGTCGTCCAGTGAGGGGTGGCGTGTTCCAAGGTCGGCGAGCGCGATTCCGTTGTCCTGCAGTCGCTGACCGGCCGCAATGAGCGTTTCCGTGGCACCTCGGGTCTGAATGCTCACACGACCGCGATCGCGATCGATGCGGGGGGTGCCCTGCCCCAGCCCTGCCATCACCGCCGCGGCACGCTCGAGCTGCTCGACCGAGGCGACGCGCGCCTCGAGCACGTCACCGCCGAGCTGATCTTTGAGCTCGCTCGCAGTTCCGCGGGCGACGACAGCGCCTGCGTCGATCACGACGATACGGTCTGCAAGGTGCTCTGCCTCCTCCATGTACTGAGTCGTCAGCAAGACCGTCGTGCCTGAGCGGACGAGCTCGCTGACAAAGGTCCAGACGTCGTTGCGCGTGCGCGGGTCAAGCCCGGTCGTCGGCTCATCCAGAAAGAGAACGCGCGGACGGCCGATGAGGCTGGCGCCAACGTCAAGACGCCTGCGCATGCCCCCTGAGTAGGTCTTGACGAGGTTCTCGGCGGCGTCGGTCAAGCCGAAGCGCTCGAGCACCTGCCGGGCGCGACGCCGCCGCTCGGCCCTTCCCAGCTGGTAGCAGAGCCCGACGAGCTCGAGGTTCTCGCGTCCGGTCAGCAGGTCGTCTACCGCGGCGAACTGGCCGGTGAGGCCGATGCGGGAGCGCAGCAGATCGGCGTCGGCGACCACATCACAGCCTGCGACAGACGCTCGCCCACGATCCGCACGCAACAGCGTGGCGAGAACACGGACGAGCGTGGTCTTGCCCGCCCCGTTGGGGCCAAGCAGGCCAAGCACCTCGCCCTCTTGGACAACGAGGTCCACGCCCGCGAGCGCCTGCGTCTCACCAAAGCGCTTTTCGACGCCCTCGACCTCGATCATACCCGCCATCGCTCGGGCACGGTACTGCTGCGGCGCAGCCGGAGGCGCTTGGCGGCAGGAGCGCCCCCCAGGCGCACTCGCATCTCGCGACGCTCGGCCCGCCCCGACCTGCACCGATTCCGTAAAAAGTACGTCCAGGGCTCATGCCGGGCAAGCTGAAGGCAAATCGCTACCAACCGCCCGTGCCGGTGCGTAGCGACTACTGACGGGCGGGGCTCGCACGAGGCCGCGGCGCGATGACCTCCTCGACCTCGATGTGATGGCTGAGGCGCTGAATCTGCTCTCGTGTCCCGGTGCCAAGGCCATGACGGGTGGCATTCAGGCACCCCGCTGCCATCGCCACGCGCAACGCAGATGTCAGATCGTCGTCGGCCGCAAGGCTCGCACCGAGCGCCGCGAACATGGAGTCTCCGGCTCCGCGGTGCTCCAGCGGCTCGACGCGAGGCCCGCTGAGCGCAAGGCAGCAACCGCTCGCGCCGTCGAGCACGAGTGACGGCGCCTGCGCGCGCGAGATGAGGACGGTGCGAGCACCGGCCTCGTGCAACAGAGCAGCCCCGCGAAGCAAGTCGTCGACATCCGTGCCGCTGGCCAGACCCTCGCGCAGCAGCTCCTCGTCGCTGAGCTTGAGTAGGTCGAGACCGCCGTCGAGCGCGGCCCTCAATGCACCTCCGCTGAGATCGGCGATCACCTTGACGCCGTTGGCTTTCAGGTCGCCGGCGAGCCGGCGGTAGACATCGCTTTCGAGCACACCGGGCGGATCCACCCCGGTGAGCATCGCAAGCGGCGCGTCCAGTGCGGCGCTCAGCATCACGCCGTAGAGCTCGTCGACCTCATGTCGGGTCAGGCCCCTGGAGACAGTCCGAGCGAGCTCTTCGCGCACCCCATCTCGGCGCGCATGGACATAGACGCCGTTTGCAGCCGCACAGCGGGCCTCGAGCAACATCACATGCTCGCGGGCTATCAGCGCACGCAGCACGGTGCCCGACTCTCCGCCGAGCGAGCAGCACAGCCCTACTTGCGCGCCCAGGAGGGCGGCCATGCGCGATACCCAGAACCCCTGCCCACCGGCGTGCAGGTGGATCTCCTGGCGAGGAGTGTCGGCCGCCTCGACCGTGATCGTAAGCAGCGGAGAGGGCGCGAAGACGACTAGCGAGGGCTCGCTCACAAGACCCTCCCGAGCAGCTGCAGGAGGATCGGCTTCAAGGCGGGGTCGCAGGCAAGCGTGAAGCGGGAGTCCACGTCGTGTTCTGAGCCGTCCCAGTCGAACGTCAATGCGCCGGCCTCGCGCGCCAAGAGGACTCCGGCGCTCACGTCCCAGGCGCGATTGGACAACATGATCGATGCCCCCATCCGTCCTGCCGCGAGCCAGGCGAGATCGAGCGCGGCCGACCCGTGTGCGCGCACGCCGAGAGCCCGTGGCGCGAGCTCGGCCAACAGCGCGATGTGAATCGGGTTCTCCATGTAGCGGTCATCGGCGACGGCGAAGTCGGTGATCCCGACGATCGCCTCCTCCAGTCGGCGACAGCCTCGCCGCTGAAGGCGCGTCCCGTTGAGAAAGGCACCCGCGCCTGCACGCGCCACGTAGCGCTCACCCAGCAGGGGCAGATCCACGATCCCGAAGACGGGCTGGCCCTCCCTGAGAAGCGCCAGCGAGATGGCGCAGAGGGGGCTGCCGTTGATGAAGTTGGTCGTCCCGTCCACGGGATCGAGGACCCACAGCAGCGGCGCGCGCGGATGGCCGCCCCGCTCCTCGCCGAGAAAGGGGATGTCGGCTGCGGACCGCACGAGCGCTTCCCGAACGGCATCCTCGATCTGGAAGTCCACGCGACTGGCGTAGTCGCGGTCGCCCTTTGAGATCAACCCACCGATATGCGCGCGCCCGCGGACGAGCAGGCGTGCGGCGTGGTCGACGACCGCTCCGGCGAGCAGGAGCAGGTTGTTGATCTCGCTCTCACCCAGCCCGTGCTCCGGCGCCGACGAGGCCGACTGCTCGTAGGCGAGAGGTCGCCCGTGTCCCGTCAGGGCTTCCATTGCGTGAGGCAGACGTGGCTGAGGCAGACGTGGCCGGCCCCGCTGCTCCGAGCAAGCGCAGCGCCTCGCCCGACGGCCGGCACCGCGATCGTGAACGGCCTTCTGTCGGCTTGGCAGCGCACGCTCGGCACCGCTTGCGCCGGCTTACCGCTTCACGTCGTGCGCGCCAGTGGCGTCACGGAACGGGTCGGCATCGAGGGGCACGACGCACACTGGTACCGGTGCGCGTCGCACCAGCTCAGCCGCGACGTCGCCATATACGCGATCGAGGCGCGAGCGGTGATGGGAGCCGACGACGATCTCATCGGCCTCGTGCTTGCGGGCCGCGGCGATCAAGGCCGAGACGGGGGTATCGTCGACGACTCTGGCCCGGAGACGAACTTCATAGAGAGCGTCGTCGCCGTCCATCAGGAGCTCATCGAGGAGTGCGCGCCCCTGTGTCCGACGTTCTGCGGCCGAGCTGAGCAGTGCCCACGGCAGCCACGGCCGACGGGCGCCCGAGGCGTTGACGAGCACGAGTTTGCCGTCAGGAGCAGCTCGGCGGGCGGCCCAGGCCGCCGCGTGGCGAGCTTCCGCGGAACCGTCATAGCCCACGATCAGGCACACTCCTACGTGAGCTTTCTCATCCGAATCGTTGGCATCGCTCGGAAACTCAGCGGCTTGGTTGTCTGAAGTCGCTATGGGATCAGATGACATGTCTGCAGGCTAAGCCCCACACTGGGCGTCGCCATCCGCCCCGATCCGCCACGAACGTGCGGTGCACTACTGAGCAGGTCGACGCGTGCGCTACACATGTCTCGGTCGGTGGTCCTGCTCGGCGTGCACGTGATCAAGGGCGGCGTCTGGCAGCGAAGAGAAATCCCCTGGCAAAGCATGGCGAGAGGTCAAGGACAAACGCGTAGGCACACAGCGCTCGTGGCGCTTGAGCGTCGACAGGAAAGGGCGAGCGGCGACGGTGGCCAACGGCCAGGTCACCCGCAGCGACGGTCACGCTCGCCCCAGCCTTCCCGCGGTTCCCGCACCGGGTACCGCAGCCTTTAGAGCAGCGCCA
>DASPVR010000216.1:0-5996 GCA_035622255.1 Solirubrobacteraceae bacterium
CGGCTCGGTCGGCCACGCGGGGCACGTGACCGAGCTGCTAGAGCGCGAGCTGGCGCGTGCGGGCCACTCGATCGTCTATGCATGCGGGCCCGCGGCGATGCTCGAGGCCGTCCGCGCCCTGTGCGAGCGCGAGGGGATCCCCGCCCAGCTGGCGCTCGAGGCGGGGATGGCGTGCGGGTTCGGGGCCTGCTACGGCTGCGTCGTGAGCCGCCGCGACGGCTCCTACGCGCGCGTGTGCCTCGACGGGCCTGTGCTCGATGCCGCCGAGCTGGCGGCGATTGATGAGCACGCCGGGGCGCCGGCATGAGCGTGCGCTTCTGCGGCCTGTCGCTGGCGCACCCGGTGATCAACGGATCTGGCACCTTCGACGCGCTCGCGGGGCAGCGCGCTTTCGGCGAGCGCGTGCTGCACGAGCGCTTCCCGTTCTCCGCCTACGTCTCAAAGACCATCACGCTGAAGCCGCGCCGCGGCAACCCGCCGCCGCGCCTGTGGGAGGCCGCCGGCGGGCTGATCAACTCGATCGGGCTGCCCAACAAGGGCCTCGCCGCCTACCTCGAGGAGGATCTGCCGGCGCTTGCGCGGCTGCCGGTCCCGCTGATCACCAACGTGATGGGCTCCGACGCGGCGCAGATCGCACAGCTCGTGGGCGCCTGCGACGAGCGCCCCGAGATCGCCGCGCTGGAGCTGAACATGTCCTGTCCCAACGTGCGAACGGGACTGGACATCGGCGCCGACCCCGCGCAGCTGCTGGCCGTCGTGGGGCAGGTCCGCCCATGCACGGCCAAGCCGCTGATCGTCAAGCTGACGCCCAACACCGCCGACGTGACGGCGTGCGCGCTCGCCGCCCAGGGCGGCGGGGCGGACGCGGTATCGCTGATAAACACGCTGCGCGCGCTCGCGCTCTCGCCGCGCGCTCGCGGGGAGGCGACCGCGCCCGACGGCCAGGTGCCCCGCCGCTGGCTGGGCGGCGGCAGCGGTGGTCTCTCGGGGCCCGCCATCCGCTCGGTCGCCCTGGCGCAGGTGGCGGCGGTGGCCGAGCGGGTGCAGATCGCGGTCATCGGAATGGGCGGTGTGCAGAACGGCGCGCACGCACGCGAGCTCCTCGACGTCGGCGCGACGCTCGTCGCGGTCGGCACCGAGAGCTTTCGCGACCCCGCGGCGGGCCTTCGGATCGCGCGCGAACTCGAAGTGTGAAGTGAGCCCCCACGGGCTTCGCACACGACCCGCACCGCCACCGAAAACGCCCCCTGCGAGGGCGCGCGAAAGTGGGCGCTGAGCGGGTGAAAAGCCGACCGCCAACGATTACCGAAAAGCCCTGCAAACACAGGTTTACACCATCCACCAACCTCGACGTGGCTAGGCCTCAGGTTGAGGTCCAGATGAATTCGCGACTTTGCCTTGATCACAGGCCGCTGGTGTGTAGACTCGCCGCCCATGGTGACGGCGACCAAAACGACGTCCGCAGGTGCACAGGCCACCGCGAGCACATCGTCCGCCCCCTCCGTCGCCCCCCAGCGCTCGCTCAACCAGCGAATGGACGCGCTCGCGCGAGCCAACGAGATCCGTGTCAAACGTGCTCAGCTCAAGCGCGATCTGAAGGCCGGCCGGCGCTCGATCCACCAGCTGCTGCTCGACCCACCCGAGTACGTCGAGACGGCGAAGGTGTTCGACATGCTGCTCGCGGTGCCCAAGTACGGGCGCGTGAAGGTCAACAAGATCCTCGCGCACTGCCGGATCGCGCCGAGCAAGACCGTCGGCGGTCTGTCCGAGCGCCAGCGCGGCGAGCTGGTTTCCCTGCTTCACCGCTGAGCGCGCCGGAACGCGGACTGGCAGGCGGTCCTGGGGCGCTGTAAGCTGATAGCTGAGTGCTGAGCCGGCGGAACGTGGGCGCAGGAAGACCAGGCGAACCGTCGAACGGGCAATGCAGGCGGCGCCGGTCAGGCAATCGGTAGGGCCGACACGACCGCCATCGGATATGAGCACGATCACCTTCGATGCCGTAGACGGCCGCGACGTGACCGACGTCGAGCGGGTTCTGCGGGTGCGCGGCGGGCGCTCGCTGCGCGGTCAGGTGCGCGTGCGCGGGGCCAAGAACACGCTCCCCAAGAGCATGGTGGCCGCGCTGCTCACCGATCAGGACTGCCTGCTGAGCAACGTCGCCGGGATCCGCGACGTGGAGATCGTGGGGCGCATGATCCGCGCGCTCGGCGGAGAGGTGCAGCACACGGGCTCGGGGGAAATCCGTCTGCGCGCGGGCAACATCGCGCCGCTCGGCCGCGGTGAGGCGGCCGAGTTCTCCGGGCGCAGCCGCATCCCGGTGCTGCTGTGCGGCCCGCTGCTCAGCCGCGTGGGCGAGGTCTTCATCCCCGATCTCGGCGGCTGCAACATCGGCCCGCGTCCGATCGACTTCCATCTCGACGCGCTGCAGCAGCTCGGAGCCGTCGTGCACGAGGATCCAGACGGCGCGCGCCTGACGGCCCGCCGCCTGCACGGGGCGCGCATTCGCCTGCCCTATCCCAGCGTGGGAGCCACAGAGCAGGTCCTGCTCGCGGCGGTGCTCGCCGAGGGCGTCACCGAGCTGTCGAACGCGGCGATCGAGCCCGAGATCATCGACCTGATCGCGGTGCTCCAGAAGATGGGCGCCACGATCTCGGTCGAAACGGACCGGGTGATCACGATCAACGGCGTCGAGCGCCTGCACGGCTTTGAACACAGCGCCCTGCCCGACCGCCTGGAGACCGCCTCGTGGGCGTGCGCGGCGCTGGCCACCGACGGCCAGATCTTCGTCTCCGGCGCCCACCAGCTCGACATGATGACGTTCCTGAACGCCTTTCGCCGGGTGGGCGGCGACTTTCGCGTCGGTGATGGCGGCATCGAGTTTTGGCGCGCCGGGCCGCTGCGCTCGGTGGCGCTCGAGACCGACGTGCATCCCGGCTTCATGACCGACTGGCAGCAGCCGTTCGTCGTGGCCCTCACGCAGGCCAAGGGGGTCTCGATCGTGCACGAGACCGTGTACGAGGACCGTTTTGGCTACACGTCGGCGCTGAACGACATGGGCGCCCAGATCCAGCTCTACCGCGAGTGCCTGGGGGGTCGCAGCTGTCGCTTCGGGCGGCGAAACCACCTGCACAGCGCGGTGATCGTCGGGCCGACGCCCCTGCGCGGCACCGAGATCCACGTGCCCGACCTGCGCGCGGGGTTCTCCTATGTGATCGCGGCGCTCGTCGCCGACGGCCCTTCCACGATCACGAACGTCGGGCTCATCCGCCGCGGCTATGAGAGCTTCGAGGACAAGCTCCTGGCGCTCGGGGCCGACCTGGACGCGTAGGCGCGCCGTCCCCTGGCTCGGCGACCCCGCGGGGTGCGCTCGTGGGCGCCGTTTCCACCGCGGCGCGCAATAGGGTCTGGGGATCGCGTGCGTGTTCGTAATCACAGGCCCCTCGGGGGTCGGCAAGGGCACGCTCATACGCGGCCTGATGGAGCGCCTGCCAGAGCTCGAGCTGTCGGTGTCTGCGACCACCCGCGCTCCGCGCCCGGGCGAGCGCGACGGGGTCGATTACCACTTCCTGTCGGGCGAGGATTTCGCTCGGCGCGTGGCCGCGGGGGAGTTCGTCGAGCATGCCGACTACGCCGGGCGGCGCTATGGCACGCTGCGCTCTGAGCTGGAGGAACGCGTCCACGTGGGCAGACCGGTCGTGCTGGAGATCGAGGTGCAGGGCGCGCGCCAGGTGCGCGCGGCGATGCCGGAGGCCGTACAGGTCTTCATCGCTCCACCCTCGCTGGAGGCGCTTCGCACCCGCCTGATCGGGCGCGGCACCGACGACGCCACGGAGGTCCGGCGGCGCCTGAGCGTCGCAGAGGAGGAGCTCGCCGCCCAGCCCGAGTTCAGCCACGTGGTCGTCAACGACCGGCTCGACGACGCGCTGCAGGGCCTGACGGACATCGTCACCCACGCGCTCGATGGGCGCGAGTAGCGCCCAGCCCTTGCGGGCCGCTCGCCGGGCAGGCGGCCGTGAGCGCGGACGCGCGCGCGACGCGCACTACACTCAGGTACGCAAGCCAGGAAAGGTGGCCATCCCGTGATCTCCCCCCGCATCGATCGCCTGCTGGACAACGTCGACTCCAACTACGCCGGCGTCGTCGTGGCCGCCAAGCGCGCGCGCCAGATCAACAGCTACTACCACAACCTCGGCGAGGGCACGTTCGACGAGTTCCCGCCGCCGATGATCGACACGGCGTCGAAAAACTACCTCACGATCGCCTCGAGGAGGTCGCGGCGGGAAAGCTGAAGTACCACTACCGCTAGCGCGGGGGTCGCGCGTGGCGGCGGGCAGCGACGCAAACCGGGGGCCAGAGGTTGGCCGGGCCGGGATGGCGGTCTAAAACAGGCTCATGGGGCGGATACTGCTGGGCGTGAGCGGCGGCGTGGCCGCCTACAAGGCGCTCGAGCTCGTGCGGCTCGCCACCGGCGCCGGACACGCCGTGCGCGTGGTGCAGACGCCGACGAGCCGGCGCTTCGTGGGCGTCGCGTCCTTCGCCGCCCTCACCGGCGCGCCCGTTCTCACCAGCGAGTTCGAGCGCGATCCCGCGCGCGGCGCCTTCCCCGACCAGCCCCAGCCGACCCACGAGCCGCTCAGCCACCTGGCGCTCGCCGCCAACGCCGATGTCTTGGTCGTGGCGCCCGCCACCGCCAACACGATCGCTAAGCTCGCGATCGGGGCAGCCGACAACCTGCTGTGCAGCTGTGCGCTGGCAGCCAACTGCCCGCTCGTGATCGCGCCGGCGATGAACGGCCGCATGTACGAGCACCCGGCGGTGCAGGCGAACCTCGCCACGCTGCGCGAGCGCGGGGCGACGATCGTCGAGCCCGACGTCGGACGCCTGGCCTCCAAGGGCGAGCACGGCATCGGGCGCCAGGCAGAGCCCGCGCGCCTGCTGGCGGCGTGCGAGGCCGCACTCGCCCAAGCCGGCTCCTCAGCTCTCGGCGGGACGGGCGCTGGGCCCGGGGCAACCGCCGCCGGCACGCACAACGGCGCCGCGGGCAGCCCCTCCGCGTGGCGTGGGGTGCGCGTGCTCGTGACCGCTGGCGGGACGCGCGAGCCGATCGACAGCGTGCGCTTCGTTGGCAACAGCTCCTCGGGACGCATGGGCCTGGCGCTGGCACAGGCGGCGCTGCTGCGCGGCGCCGAGGTCACGGTCATCGCCGCCAACGTCGCGCTGCCACGCCCGGCTGGCGCCAGCTGGCGCGAGGTCTGCACCGCAGCCGAGCTGCAGCGCGAGTGCGAGCTGCGCTTCGACGCCTGCGACGTGCTGCTCATGGCGGCGGCGGTCGGCGACTTCAGGCCGAGCGAGCCGCTGGCTGGCAAGATCAAGAAGGAGGATCGCGAGCGGCTCACCCTGGAGCTCGAGCCCACCGAGGACATCGTCGCGGCCTTGGCCGCGCGCCGGCGTCCGGACCAGACGGTCGTCGCTTTCGCCGCCGAGCACGGGGAGCGCGCCGTGGAGCTCGCGCGCGCAAAGCTGGCGATCAAGGGCCTGGACGCGATCGTGGTCAACGACATCTCGCGCGGCGACATCGGCTTCGAGGCCGACGAGAACGAGGTCACGATCCTGGGCGCCGACGGCGATCGCCACGTGCCGCGCGCCGCCAAGACGCATGTCGCCGAGGCGATCCTGGACGCCGTCGCGGCTCTGCGCGCCGGCCCGCCGCCGGGCACAGCCAGGCGGGCGCAGGTCCTAAAGTAGGCGGGAGCATGGAGCACGTCTACGACCTCTACCGGCGAGGCTGTGAGCTGCTCGAGCGCGGCGATCACGACGCGGCGATCGTGCCGCTCAGCCGCGCGCGCAACCTCGAGCCCGACAAGGGGTCGATCCGCGAGGCGCTGGGCCGCGCGCTGTTTCACGCGCGCCGCTACGAGAGCGCGGCGGCGGAGTTCCAGGCGCTCGCCTCGAGCGCCCCCACCAACGACTACGCGCTCTTCTGCCTGGGCCGCTCG
>DASPVR010000217.1:0-5097 GCA_035622255.1 Solirubrobacteraceae bacterium
CGCACGAACGGCATGCGCGCCACGCCCGCGGGCAGCGACACGAACGCGCGCACGAGCGGGACCAGGCGCCCGAACAGCACGACGGCCTCGCCGTAGCGCGCGAACCAGCGGTCGGCGCGCTGCACCTGGTTGGGGCCGACGTGGAGCTTGGCGCCATGGCGTTCGACCAGCTCCAGGCGCCCGCCGCGCCCGACCGCATAGGCGACCCAGGAGCCGGCGAGCGTGCCGAGCAGGCCGCTGAGCACGACGCCGGCGAGGGTCAAGTGGTGGTGGGCCCCGGCGCCGGTCTCGTCGGCGACCACGAAGCCGGCGAAGAGCATCACGACCTCCGAGGGAATCGGTATGCAGGCCGAGCCGATCGCCATCAGCGCGAAGATCGCCGGCAAGCCGCCGATGCGCACGAGGTGGGCGGTTTCGTTGACGATCGTTTCCGAGACCGAGGCCAGGACGAGCATCGAACGGGCAACGATACAGTGGCCGGCATCCGGCCCCCGGCGCCAGCCGGCGTGCAATGCGCATCTGGGTAGATCTCACGAACAGCCCGCACGTGCTGGTCATGCGCCCCGTGATCGAGCTGCTAGACGATCGCGGGCACGATGTGCAGGTGACGGCGCGCGACTTCGCGCAGACGCTCGAGCTGTGCGAGCGCTTCTCGATCGCCCATACGGCGATTGGCCACCACCGCGGTGACCGCCTTGCGGCGAAGGCGAGCGGGCTGGCATCGCGCTCGGCCGCGCTCGTGCGCTGGGCGCTCGCCGACGCTCGCGCGCACGGCGGAGAGCGCTTCGACATCGCGCTCGGCCACGGCTCCAACGACGTGAGCGTGGCGGCGGCGTGCCTGCGCGTGCCGAGCTCGACGATGTTCGACTACGAGTGGGCCAGGGTGCAGCACCACGTCAACTGCCGCCTGGCGCGTGCGGTGGTCGTCCCCGACGCGATCCCGCAGCCGCGCCTGTACCGCTACGGCGCGCGCGGGAAGGTGCGCGCGTACCCGGGCCTGAAGGAGGAGTACTACCTCGCCGACTTCGAGCCCAGCGAGCAGGTGCTCTCGCAGCTGGCGCTAGATCCCGGGCGTCCGATCGTGGTCGTGCGCACCCCACCTGAGCTGTCGCTGTATCACCGCTTCGAGAGCAACCTGTTCGCGCGCGTGCTCGCGCGCCTGTCGCGCGCGGCGCTGCAGGACGGCGTGCAGCCGGTGGTGCTCGCGCGCGTCGAAAGCCAACGCGCGGAGCTCGAACGGCTGCCGGGGCTGGTGTTGCCGCGCCACGCGATCGACGCGCAGTCGTTGATCTCCTACGCCGATCTGGCCGTCTCGGCGGGGGGCACGATGAACCGCGAGGCGGTGGCGCTCGGGACGCCCGTGTGCACAACGTTTGCGGGCCGCATGGGCGCGCTCGACGAGCAGCTGATCGCCGACGGGCGCATGCGCAGGCTGAATAGCCCCGAGCAACTCGACTTCGTCAAGCGCGCCGGCGCGCCGGCGCGCGAGCGCTGCCGCCGCGACCCCGGCTTGCTGGCGCAGCTGCTCCTGTCGCCGGTGGGCGGGGCGTAGGCTGCGCCCCGCGCGGGGCGTGCGTGGTGCCTTATCGCCGCGCGGCCGTACAATCTGGCCAATGCGCCGAAGGTTCAGATCGGCGACCCTCCCCCTGCACCGCCACTCGGTGTTTCAGCTCGCGGTCGACGGGGTGCTGGTCGCGCTCGCGTACTATCTCGCCTTCCAGCTGCGCTTCAACAACGGGCCGAGCGGCTACTACGAGGTGCTCCGCGAGCGCACGATCTGGTGGGTGCTGGCCGGCAGCCTGCCGGTGCTCGTGCTCACGCGCGTATATCAGCGTCGCTGGCGCTACTCGGGTCAGCGCGACTACGAGGCGGTCGCACGCGCGGTCGTGGCGATCGTGCTGCTGACGGCGGTCGCGATCGAGGTGCTTCGGCCGGTGGAGCGCGTGACTATTCACGGGACCGCGACGATCGGGCTGCCGAATGGCGTGATCGTGTTGTTCGCGCTGCTGAGCCTCGTCTTTTTGATCGGTGTGAGGGCGCTGGCGCGGGCGGTGTACGAGCGCAGGCCACTGGCGGGCTTCCGCGGCGGGCGCCGCGGCGAGCGCAGCGTGCTGATCGCCGGCGCGGGCGACGGGGGGAGGCTCGTGCTGCGCGAGATCATGCGCAACCGCGAGCTCGGTCTAGCGCCGGTGGGGTTCGTCGACGACGACCCCCTAAAGCGCGGGCTGCGCATCGACGGCGTGCGCGTGCGGGGGGACACGATGGACGACCTGCCGCACATCCTCGACGAGGCTGAGCCCGACGAAGTTGTGATCGCGATCCCGTCGGCCCCCGGGACCACGCGCGCACGGATCGTGCGTGAGTGTCGCGCGCGAGCGATCCCCGTGCGCACGCTGCCGACGGTGTTCGAGCTGCTCCAGGGCCAGGGCGCCGTGGCGCGTCAGATGCGCGAGGTGCGCGTCGAGGACGTGCTCGGGCGCGAGCCGGTGCATATGGAGCTCGAGCAGGTCGGCGGCTACCTGGCCGACCAGGTCGTGCTCGTGACCGGCGCCGGCGGCTCGATCGGGTCGGAGCTGTGTCGCCAGATCGCGCGGGTGAAGCCGCACCGGATCGTGCTGCTCGACCACGCCGAGGACAACCTGTTTGCGATCAGGCGGGAGCTGCTCGAGGAGCGGCATGTGCCGGCGTCGATGCTCGTCGCAACGCTCGCCGACTGCAAGGAAGAGGAGCGCATGCGCGAGGTCTTCGCCGAGCATCGCCCGACCGTCGTTTTCCACGCGGCTGCCTACAAGCACGTCGGGCTGATGGAGGAGAACCCGGTGGAGGCGGTGCACAACAACGCGCTCGCGACCCGGCGGGTGGCGACCGTGGCGGGTGATCTCGGCGCGCGCCAGTTCGTGCTCGTATCGACCGACAAGGCCGTCTCGCCGGCGACCGTCATGGGGGCTTCCAAGGCGCTCGCCGAGTTCGCGCTCGAGGCCGCCGCGGCGCGCTTTGAGCACACGCGCTACGCGGCCGTGCGCTTCGGCAACGTGCTCGGCTCGTCAGGCAGCGTGGTGCCGATCTTCCGCAGCCAGATCGAGCGCGGCGGGCCGGTGACCGTGACCGACGAACGGATGACGCGCTACTTCATGACGATCCCCGAGGCCGTGCAGCTGATCATCCGCTCCGGGTCGCTCGGGCGGGTTGAGCGGGGCCTCGTCACCGCGGACGGAGCGCTCGAGGGCGCCCTCGAGCAGAATCGCGGGCGGGCGGACGTGTTCGTGCTCGATATGGGCGAGCCGCTGCGCATCCTCGACCTCGCGCGCGCGATGATCGAGCTGTCCGGCCTCGACCCCGACCGTGACGTGCACATCGAGATCGTCGGACGGCGACCGGGCGAGAAGCTGCACGAGGCGCTCTTCAACGCGTACGAGCGGGCGCGGCCGACGGCGGCCGAGAAGATCCTGCTGGCCGAGCGCGCGCCGCTCGGGGCCGAGGCCGTGGAGTCGATGTTCGACGAGATCGGGCTGCTCGTGCTCGAAGGCGACGCGGCCGGCCTGGCGGCGAAGGTGTCCCAGCTGTCGGCGGCGCGCCTGGCGCGCGATGACTCCACCCGGCTCGAGCGCGGCGCCGGGGCGCTGGCCGGCGGGGTCGGCGTGTACGCAAGCCGGCACGATGTGCCTGCGCCCCTCGTACACTCCCCGAATTCATGACGCCGCAGCTGCTCGCGTTCTCGATCACCAGCTCGACGACCAAGATAGGGGCGGTTGCAGCCATCGCCGCCCTCGCCGGGATCGCGCTGCTCTCGCTGCTCGTCTTCTCGCAGGCGCGCGAGATCAAACGCCTGCGGGAGTGGGCCGGGCGTGCGCCCGAGCGGGCCGCCGACCTCGAGCAGCGCGTGAGCGCCGAAGCGGCCGGTCGCGTGCTGCGCGCACCGGCCGCGGTCGCGGTGCCAGCGGCGCCGGTCGCGGCTCGCACAACCCCTTTGCCAGGGCAGCCCATCCCCGCGGTCGGGCAGGCGACCGTCGCTGGGGGGCGGCCGGCGGTCGCGCGGCCGCCGGTGACGACACAGCCCGGACCGGTCCCGGCGAGCGGCGCGGCGGCGCCCACTGCGGCGCCCACCGGCCCCGCAGTGGGAAATCAGCCGCTGGCGGCGCCTCAGACGGCAGCCGCGACACAGGTGAGCGGGGCGCACACGCCCGCGGGCGCGCAGGCGAGCCCGCCCGCGCCGCCGCGCGGCGCAAACGGACCTGTGCCCGCGGCGCCGGCGGCAGGCGTCGGGGCGGCAGGCGCCGGGGCGGCAGGCGCCGGGGCGGCAGGCGCCGGGGCGGCAGGCGCCGGGGTGGCAGGCGCCGGGGTGGCTAGACCTTCGAATGCGCCGGTCGGCGCCACGCCATCGGCGGCGGGGGCAGGGGCCGGGGCTGTAGCGGGTGGCGGTCAGCTCCAGCCGGCCGGCACGCCGGCTCCACGTGCGCTGCAGGATCACCCTGCGAGCGCGGCGCCCACGCCCGGCTCGGCTAACGGCCCGGCGCCCACTGGCGCGGCTCCCGCTCCCGCGACCGCGGCGGGGGTGGCAGCGAGCGAGCCGGCTCCGGCGTCTGTGCCCGCGCGCGGGGAGCCGTCGCCCGGCGTCAAGGCGGCGCCCATACGTGACGGGCGCTCTTCGTTCCCGCCGGCCCCCACGGCGCCGCGCCGGGCGGCCGTGGCGTCGATGCCAGGCTCCGCTGCGGCCGCGGCGTCGAGCGTGGCCGCGGCGGGTGGAGGGCTGGCAGCCCGCCAGGCGCCGGCCGAGGGCGCGCGCAGTCGGATGCCGGCCGATGCCACGCGCGTCGCCTCGCGCCGGCGTTCGCCGGCGCGTGCGACGGTGCTCATCGTGGGGGCGGTGATTCTCGGGGTGATCGCGGTCGTGCTGCTGGTGAGCGCCCTGAAAGGCTCGGGAGCGAGCCCGGCGGCGACGACGGCTGCGAGCACGAGCGGCCATCACGGACACCGCGCGACGGGACGCACCCATCACCGCACGGTCTCGGCGACGGTCAGCCCAGGCGAAACGAGCGTGACGGTGCTCAACGGGACGAGCGTGAACGGGCTCGCTCACCGGCTGTCGGCGAGCCTTCA
>DASPVR010000218.1:0-3368 GCA_035622255.1 Solirubrobacteraceae bacterium
GTGTCGTAGACGGTGTGGGAGATCGAGAAGATCGATCCCGCCTGCACGGTCGAGACCTCGATCACGTGAAAGCCCGTGCCCGATGCGTTCTGGCGCTCGAGGTAGATCACGTGACCGCTGTGGTCGGGGGCGACCGAGCCCGAGAACGTCAATGCCTGGCCGGCGGGGATAGATTCCCGCGAGACCATCGCGTTGAGCATGTCCTTGACGCCCTCATACAGCACCGCCGAGTGCACGTGCTTGCCCGCGCGGACCTCATAGAAGGTGCTGTTGACGGGCGTCTGGGGCGCGAACGTGTAGGCGCCACCGGCGATCGTCTTGACTTCGGCCAGCGGCGCGAAGCCCTGCTGGCGGGCGGTGTGGGCGAGCAGCGTGACCGGCTGGCCCGTGCCCGCCGCGTCGACACCCGCGATCGTCACCGACTGGGTGTAGAGGATCGGGTCGGCCGAGGCCACGATAGTCAGCTGGGGGTTCTGCGCCTGGGAGATCTCGTAACTGAGCACGTTGGACGGGCTCGGGCTGTTGCGCCCCTGGCTGCGCACGAGCACGCGCAGGTTGGCGTCGCCGGGCACCCGGAACGTGTGCACGATCGAGAAGCCGCCGCCGCTCTGGACGGTGCCAGAGTCGATGCGGTGCCATTCGTTGCCGGTGAGCGCGTTCTGGCGTTGGAGCACCACGCGTGCGCCGACGTCGGCCGGGCTCACGGTGCCCGTGAACGTGACCCGGTTGGCGAAGCCGGTGAGGATCTGGGTGCCTTCGGGCGGCCCTTCGAGCGTCACGGCGGAGGCGACCTCGACCGACCGGCGTCCGCTCGCGGCGCCGTGGCTCGAGACGTAGAAGTCGCCGCTGCCCTGCACGTTGGTGAGCGTGAGCTCGTAGAAGCCGAGCGCTTCTGTCGTCGTGGTCTGAACGACCGTCGAGCCGGGGGTGCCGATCGCGTGCTCGTGCAGCTTCACGCTCTGGCCGGCGCTCGTGCCGGCGCCGTGGCAGCGCAGGCGCCCCCATATGACCAGCGAGTCGCCGGCCGTGATCTGCCGCGGGGCGGGGTTGATGTTGATCGCGCAGCTGCCGCTCGGGCTCGAGTGCTTGTGGGCCAGCGCGCCGGCGGGGGCCAGCGCGAGCGCCAGCAGCGCTGCGGCGCACGCGCTCGAGAGCACGGCTGCCACGGTGGACACATGTCTGCCTGGACGCATCTTTGCCTCCTTGTCAATGCATCGCTTCTCAGGGACGAGCTGGCGCCGGATCGGATCGACGCCAGCCTCACACAGCGGCCCACGGTGAGCGGACGCCCCTGACCTGGCTTTCCCGCCGGTTGACCAGCTCAGCTAACCCCTCACCGGCTGCGTCGATGCGGTCTGGGCGTGCCGTTGCAGCCGCCGGGGCACCGTCCGGGCGTCGTGTGACGCTCCTCACGCCCCGGCGGCCCCCGGGTGGCGGCACGGTGCCTTGCTAGCTTGTGCGGCCATGGCAGGCGCGAAGCGCTCTGACGCAGGCGCCAGGCGCGCGGTCGTCACCGGAGGCGCCGGGTTCATCGGGTCACACGTCGTCGATGCCCTGCTCGCGCGCGACTACGAGGTGCTCGTGGTCGACGACCTCTCGACGGGATCGGAGCACAACGTGCCGAGCGCCGCGCAGCTCGCGCGGCTCGACATCGTCGACGCGCCGGCCCTGGCTTCGGCGCTGTCGTCGTTTGCGCCCAGCCTGGTATGTCACCTCGCCGCGCAGGCGAGCGTGACCGTGTCGGTCGAGTCGCCCGAGCGCGACCTGGCGGTCAACGTGCAGGGCACCTTCAACGTCCTGCAGGCCGCCCGCGCGGTCGGCGCGAAGGTCGTGTTCGCATCCACCGGGGGCGCGCTCTACGGCGAGGGCGCGCCGTTGCCGAGTCCCGAGACGACGCCGGCCGAGCCGCTGTCGCCCTATGGCGCGTCCAAGCTCGCCGGCGAGGCCTACGTCACGACCTGGGGGCGTCTGCATGAGATCCCCAACGTCGTGCTGCGGCTGGGCAACGTGTACGGTCCGCGCCAGAACTCCAAAGGCGAGGCCGGTGTGGTGGCGATCTTCTCAGACCTCCTGCGCCGAGGCAGCGCGCCGACGGTCTTCGGTGACGGCCAGCAGACGCGCGACTACATATATGTCGGGGATGTCGCGGAGGCGTTCGTGCTGGCGGCTGAGGCCGACGAGGCGCTCACGCTGAACGTGGGGCGCGGCAGCGAGAGCTCGGTGCTCGACCTGCTTGACGTGCTCCAGGCGCTCGCGCCGGCCGCGATCGAGCCCACCTTCGAGCCGCTTCGCGCGGGTGAGCTGACGCGCAGCGCGCTCGACAGCACGCTGCTGCGCACGAGGCTCGGGTGGCAGCCGCAGGTCGACCTGCGCGAAGGCCTCACCGCGACCTACCGCTTCTACGCCGAGGCCGTCGACGCCGCCGACCTTGCGTAGGACCGGCTCTCGAGCACGGCCACTGGGTCGATCTGGCCGACGGCTTGACCATCGATCTCGACAGCGGGCTTGACTGGTCAGGCCGGAGCGGTTACTGTTTGGCCGCTCGTCCAGCCGAAGCGCCGAAGAGGACATTCGGCTTGGGCATGGGGAATCTACAGGAGGATCTACAGGAGGAGTGAGGGCCCATGGAGGGAGGAATGGAGCTGTCCGCCGTGCCCGCTCAGATCGCGTCGCGGAGACCTCAGATCGCGTCGCGGAGACTCTCGGCGCGCACCCTCGCCGCTGCCGCGCTGCTTTCGCTGGCGCTCGGGGCGGCGCTCTATGAGGGCTTGTCCGAGCACTCCTCTCCGTCCCCCGCCCTGCGCGCCGCAGCCTCCTTGCATGTGCGTCCCGGCGCCGCTTCCCACTTGAGTTCACGCACTTCCTCACACAAAGAGGGGCTCTCCAGCCTTCCCCCCGCGGCGCAGGGACCGGTCTCTGAAGATCTGGGCGCTGAAAGTCCGGCCTACCGGGTAAAGACATCAGATGGCGGGTTTGCGGCTACGAACCCTGCACAGCGTCTGAGCAGCAGCTTTCAGCGCTCGGGGGTCACGGTGCGCGCGGGCTCGACACGGCTCGGGTTGAGCGTGCGCTCGGTGGGCTACGGCAGCTCGCTGAGCGCGCTCACAGCTGTCGCTCCGCGCGTGAAGGCCAACCGCGTCTCCTATGAACGCGCTGGCCTGAGCGAATGGTATGTCAACGGTCCGCTCGGCCTAGAGCAGGGCTTCACGATCCCCAAGGCACCATCCACGCATCCGTCCGGAGCGCTGACGCTCTCGATGGCGCTGTCGGGCAACGCCCACGCCGCGCTCGCCTCCGGCGCTCAGAGCGTGACCTTCAGCCACCTGGGCGGGCCCGTGCTTCGCTACAGCGGTCTGAGCGCCACCGAC
>DASPVR010000219.1:0-6720 GCA_035622255.1 Solirubrobacteraceae bacterium
AGGATCCGCTGCTCGTCTCGGTGCGAAGCGGCGCGCGTGTTTCGATGCCAGGGATGCTCGACACCGTCCTGAACCTTGGACTGCACGAGGCAAGCGTCGAGGGGCTCGCGCGCTGCACCGGCGACGAGCGTTTCGCGTGGGACTGCTACAGGCGCTTCGTGCAGATGTTCGGCAACGTCGTGCACGGGATCGCGGGGGAGCGCTTCGAGAGCGAGATCGCGGCGGTAAAGCGAGCGTGCGGCGTCACGCTCGACACCGAGCTTGACGTGGACGCGCTGCGAAAGCTGGTGCGCGCGTTCCAGTCCTTCTACTCCTTCACCCCCGAGCCGCACGAGCAGCTCGCGCTGTCGATCCGCGCCGTCTTCGACTCGTGGACGGGCGAGCGGGCGGTCGCCTACCGGCGGCTGAACCGCATACCCGACGACTGGGGCACGGCAGTCACGGTCCAGCAGATGGTGTTCGGGAACCGAGGCGAGCGATCGTGCTCCGGAGTCGCGTTCTCTCGCCACGAGGTCACCGGTGCCCCGGAGCCGAGCGGGGACTTTCTCCCTGACGCACAGGGCGAGGACGTGGTCTCCGGGGTCCGCACTCCCCGTGACATCGCCGAGCTCGCGAGCTGGCTTCCCGACGCCCACGAGCAGCTCCTGGAGATACTCCGTGTGCTCGAGGCCCACTACCGCGACATGCAAGACACGGAGTTCACAGTCGAAGACGGCCGCCTCTACATGCTGCAGACCCGAAGCGCCAAGCGCCCGGCGCAAGCCGCGATCCGTTTTGCGGTAGACGCGGTCGAGGAGGGACTGCTGACACAGGCGCAAGCAATCGGCACGCTCGACGCCGACGCGCTCGACGCGCTTCTGCATCCCACCTTTGACCCGAACGCGGACTACGAGGTCATCGCGCGTGGCGTGGCGGCCTCGCCTGGTGCGGCAAAGGGCTCGATCGTCTTCACGAGCGAGGAGGCGCAGGCCGCAGCCGAGCTCGGCACGCCGGTGATTCTCGTACGTCCGTTCACCGAGGCAGAGGACGTCGCCGGCTTTCAGATGGCGCGCGGGATCCTCACCTCGGAGGGTGGGAAGGCGTCTCACGCCGCGCTCGTCGCGCGTGGGATGGGTCGTCCGGCTGTCACCGGCGCCAGTGGCCTCGACATCGACCTCGATCGGCGCGAGGTGCGCGTGGCGGGGCGGGTTCTGCGCGCGGGCGACCGGATCGCGATCGACGGGAGCGCCGGCCATGTCACAACCGACGATGTGCCGCTCGTCACGCCGAGCGTCGACACCCGCTTCGAGACCGTGCTGAGATGGTGCGACGCGCTGCGCACACTGGGCGTGCGCGCCAACGCGGACACGCCCGAGGACGCAAGGCGCGCCCGTGCGTTCGGCGCCGCGGGCGTCGGTCTGTGCCGCACCGAGCACATGTTCATGGCCGCTGACCGGCAGCCGAAGATACGGGCAATGATCATGGCGGACGACGACCAGGGGCGCCGCGCGGCGCTCGACGAGCTGCTCCCGCTCCAGCAGGCGGACTTCGAGGGGATGTTCGAGGCGATGGAGGGTCTGCCGGTCACCATCCGCTTGCTCGACCCGCCGCTGCACGAGTTCCTGCCGGCGGAGCTGGAGCTGCGAGAGCAGATGGAGAACGCGCGTACGGATCTGCGCGAAGCGGAGGTGGCAGAGCTCGAGCACCAGCTCGAGCGGGTCCACGAGCTCGAGGAGACCAACTCGATGCTCGGCACGCGTGGCGTGAGGCTGGGCATCGTGCATCCGGAAATCTACGAGATGCAGGTGCGGGCGATTGTACGCGCGGCTCACGCTGTGCACGAGCGCGGCGCGCCAAAGCCCGAGCTCGAGATCATGATTCCGCTCGTCGCCTACGAGGGGGAGCTCGAGCGGGTGCGGAGGCTGATCGTGCGGGTCGCAGACGAGGAGGGCCTGCAGGCGGGGGCCGACTTCCGCGTCGGAACGATGATCGAGCTGCCACGCGCCTGCCTACTCGCTGGAGCGATCGCGCGCCACGCCGACTTCTTCTCCTTTGGCACGAACGACCTCACGCAGACGGCGCTCGGCTTCTCGCGGGATGACATCGAGGGGCGGATCATGCCCGAGTACGTCCGTGACAAGATCGTGACGCGCTCGCCGTTCGAGTCGATTGACGAGCTCGGTGTCGGGCAGTTGGTGATCACCGCCGCGAGGCTCGGCCGCGAGGAGCGGCCGGACCTGGAGCTCGGTGTGTGCGGGGAGCATGGTGGCGACCCGAGCTCGATCGGCTTCTTTCACCGCGCCGGTCTGGACTACGTGAGCTGTTCCCCGTTTCGCGTGCCGATCGCGCGTGTCGCTGCTGCGCAAGCCGCGATCGCCGAGACGTGCAGCGCCGAGACGTAGCGGGCGGGCGCTACCGCGCGGCCTGCGCCGCCGCTGTCGGCCGGTCAGCCTCTGTTGCATCCGACGCCTGGCGCTTGAGCAGGTGCGCGACGTTCGGGGCAGCCAGGCGCTGCGGTGAGTGCTTCTCGGCCAGCTCGCTGAGCGGTCTGTCACCGACGAGGCCGCGGACAAACTCGAAATACTGCGCGAGATGCCGAGGCCCTAGGAAGTGCTCGCGCACGCGCGCATGAGCGGCCTTGCCGATCTCCAGCGCTCGCTGCGGCCGCTCGAGGAGGCCACCCACGGCCGCGCCGAAGCCCTCGAGGTCGTGGGGATCGTCGATCAGGAACCCGGACTCGCCGTCGACGATCTGGTCGCCGATGCCGCCCACGCGGCTGGCGACGACGGGGCGTGACTTCCACATCGCCTCGGCGACCGTGAGCCCGAAGCCCTCGGCCACGCTCTTTTGCACAACGACGCGCGCGTGGCGCTGAAGCGCGTTGACGATCGCGGCATTCTCTTCGATGTCATCCATAGGAAGGGCGGCGAGGTGGACGCGCCGTCGCTCCTGCATGGGAAGCTGGCTCCACGCCTCGGTTACAGCGGCGAGCACGTCCGCTCCCTCCGGGTCGTCCGCGACCGACTCGCATGAGGGTCCGACCAAGATCAGGTGCGCACCGTGGTGCCCCGGCACGTGTTCGGTGAAACCGCGCATCACGCCGATCGGGTCCTTCAGCCAATCCCAGCGCGAGATCTGGATCACGACTGGATCTTCTGTTCTGATTGGCGCATCCTCGATCATCTCGGCCCGCCGGTCCACGCGCCCAGGGGTCCCGTCCGAGCGAGTGAAGGTGGGAGCGACCGGCGCGCGGTCCGCGCTGATGCCGGCCGCGGCGAGGATCGAGACGACATGATCGCGGGTCATCTCGGCGTTCTTTGGCGAGGATGAGTCGATCGACGGTGGAATTATTGCGATCCGTTCCGGATCCAGGCCGTCCCAGACGAACGCGCGGCGGGAGAAGACCTGTGCGTCCGCGGCGACCACGTAGGGAAGGAGAAAGCTCCAGGCGCGGTGGGCGAGGTCGTTCGCAGAGTCGATGCCCACGTGACAGCGCCAGACGATCGTCGCGCCCGTCGCGTGCAGCGCCGCGGTAAGCCCCGCCGTCTGGGGATCGTGCAGGATCACGATGTCGTCCGGGCGAAGGAACGTCGCGAGCTGGCTCGCGTTCTCCGCGAGGGTTTCCTCATATACCCCCCGCTCCTTGTCCGTCAGCTTGCCGCCGTCGCCGTCCGTTCCATGCAGCAGGTTGTGCAGGCGCTTGGTGACCGCGAAGAACATAGGGTTACCTTGGATCACGACCCAGCGGGCGTCGACGCCCCCGTCCCTGCAGTAGCCGAGCAGAGGACGCAGCAGCTCTGCCACCCCGCCTCCCGTCGCGGTCGAGTTCACGTTCCAGATCACCCGGCCGTGCAGCAAATTGCGAGCGCGCTCGACGAGACGCTGTAGCGCCTGGTACTCCTCGGTGCTGATCACGCCGGCGAACCGCTCGGGCGACATCGGCGCGACCGGGATATGCGTGAGCAGCGATCGCCGCTTGCCCCGTGAGGAGCTTCTCGTGCCGCGCGACCGGTTAGGGCTCTCGACGGTCGCCATGGCACCTGACTCGAACATGTGTCGATTGCATCGTGCTGAACCATAGACTCCGCGCGGCGTCACGGCAAGGGGGCGTCAAGCCGACACGCGAGCGATGCAGCGCCGGCCACGCTCGTACCCGAGGACATGGATATGCCCTCCAGTAGCCGGCCAGATCATCGGACATACGTGAGGTCGGCCGCTGCAGCTGGCGCTGCTCGGGCGGCGCTCTAGCGGCGCTCCTTGACGCCTCTGGCTCAGCCCACGGGGACGAGAGGTATCAGCGGTCAGCAACCGTACGTGGTTTGCCGCTCGGCGATCCGCGCTAACCCACGATGCACGCGCGCACCGCGTCCACAAACATGGACCCTCTGGACCCACGAATGAAGAGGAGTGGCTCAACTATGCTGCACGCAACGGGGGTATGAGGCCATAATCGCGACGGCCGCGATCGCCGGGCTCGATGCCGAGACGTTGGCGTTCACGCTGGAGTCGATCGACGAGTTTGCGCAGCGCGAGCTGCCTGACAAGCTGCTGATCGAACTCGACGAGCGTGACGAGTTCCCGGAGGGCCTCGTGCGGCGGATGTGCAGCGAGGAGCTCGGTGTGCAGCTGGTCTTCGTGCCAGAGGAGCACGGGGGCATGGGCGGATCCGCGCACGACGTGTATCGCGTCTGTGAGCGCCTGGCTGAAAAGGACGTGGGCATCGCAACCTCGGTCCTCGCGACCGTGCTCGGCAGCGACCCGATCACCGTCGGCGGCACCCCGGAGCAGCGTGCGCTGTGGCTCGGACGGATCGCCGAGGAGGGCATCCTGATGGCCTACGGCGCCACCGAGCCCGATGCCGGGTCCGATCTCGCGGCCCTCAAGACCACGGCCAGGCCGGTGCTCGAGGGCGGCGCCGTCGTCGCCTATCTGCTCAACGGCGTCAAGCAGTGGATCTCCAACGGGGGGGTGGCCAACGCCGCGACGGTGCTCGCGCTCGCCCCGGGGGGGCCGACCTGGTTCGTCGTCGACGGCGACGCACCCGGCCTCACGCGCGGGGAGCCGGAGGACAAGCACGGCATCCGCCTCAGCAACACTGCCGCGCTGTTCCTCGAGGACGTGCGGGTTCCCAGCGAGCGCCTCATCGGCGGTATCGAGGGGCAGGGCCTCGTGCAAGCGCAGGAGGTCTTCGGATACACGCGGCTGATGGTCGCCGCCTTTGGGCTCGGCGCCGGTTGGGCCGCGCTCGATCGCGCGATTGCCTACTCGACCGAGCGCATCCAGGCGGGCGGTCCGCTCTCGACCAAGCAGGGCTACACGCACAAGCTGATCGTTCCGCACGCGGTCCGCCTCGAGGCAGCGCGCGCCGCGATCGAAGAGACGGCCGGGCGCATCGACGCCGGCGAGGGTGCGCTCAATACCGAGGGCGCGATCGCCAAGTACCTCGCCACCGAGGCGGGCAACGCCGCGGCCGATGCCGCCATCCAGGCGCTCGGCGGCTACGGCTACACGCACGAGTACGTCGTCGAGAAGATCAAGCGCGACGTTCGCATCACGACGATCTACGAGGGCACCTCGGAGATCATGGAGATGACGATCGCTCGCGACCGCTGGCAGCAGCATCTGAAGACGCGGGGCGATTACTACCACGCGCTCGCCCGCGAGCTCGAAGCGTTGGGCTCGTCGTCTGCGTCGAGCGGAGCCGAACTCGCGGCGCTCGCGCACCACGCACTTGCGGAGTTGCTCGAGACGTGTCGGGTGGGCCGGCTCACACGGCATCAGCACCTGCTTCTGCGCATCGGCCAGCTCACGGCGCTCGTGGAGGGGGCGGGTGCGCTTGCGCGCCGCGCCGCGCGTGTGGCCGACGGCGGCTCCGACGCGAAGGCATCGCACCGCTTCGGCGCTGATGCGCTCGCCGCGATGAGCCGCGTAAACGCCCGTGATGTTGCAATCACTGTGGGTGCGGACGCGGTCCGCTGGATTACCGGCGCAGGCGAGGGGGACGGCGTCGAGGCTCTCGCGGCACGTCTGGGCATGCCCGCGATACATGCGGCGCAGGCGGGGCTGCTGGCCGACCTCGACGCGATCGCCGATGCGGTCTACGGGCGCGCATGAGCAGAACGTCTGTGCACGGGGCGCGCTCAGACGGCGGCTACGACGCCGACCGCGCCGTCGCGATCATCGGCGTCGGCGCGATCCTGCCCGACGCACCCGACGCCGACTCCTTCTGGCGCAACGTACGTGAGGGTCGTTATGCGATCAGCGAGGTTGATCCCGCGCGCTGGGATCCGGCGCTCTACTACGACCCCGACCCCCATGCACCGGAGAAGACGTACTCCAAGATCGGGGGGTGGGTACGCGACTTCGAGTGGGACCCGCTCGCGTGGAAGCTACCGCTGCCGCCCAAGGTGACCGATGCGATGGACGGCGCGCACAAGTGGGGTGTCGCGTGCGCGCGGATGGCCCTGCAGGACTGCGGCTGGCCGGAGCGGCCACTCGACCTCGACCGCACGGCGGTGATCATCGGCAACGCGCTCTCCGGCGAGCAGCATTACCTGACCACGCTTCGCATCACCTACCCCGAGCTGGCGCGCGAGCTCGAGCGCGCGGCGAGCTTCGCCGCCCTCGACGACGAGGTGAGGGCCGCGATCGAGCACGAGCTTCGCGGCAACCTCGAGGCGTGGCTTCCGGGCGTCAGCGAGGACACGATGCCCGGCGAGCTCAGCAACTGCATAGCGGGCC
>DASPVR010000220.1:0-2320 GCA_035622255.1 Solirubrobacteraceae bacterium
GGTTGATTCCACGGCGATGTGCCGTCTTCCGGAGGTGCGGATGGTCGAGCCAGCCCAGGACGCAGGCCGAAGGCCTTGCTGGTGGCAAGGTCGAGGCCGAGGACGCCGGCTGGCGAAGGACAGACGTGCCATCCGGCGGTGCATGGCCGTGGAATCAACCATCTAGCCGTCGGCCTCGCGCCACACCTCGACGGAGACCTCGTCGACGGAAAGCGCGATCGGGGGCTCGGGCTTGGTGGCCCGCACCCACACGCCTTCCAGCTCGTAGTCGGCCAGCAGGCGGTCGGCGATCGTCCCACACAGCCGCTCGAGCGTCTTGTGCGAGCGCTGCTGGGCGATCAGGGCGACGAGCTGGCAGACCTCGGCGTAGTCGACGGTGTCCTCGATCGAGTCGGTCACCGTGGCGTCGGTCTCGCCCAGGTCCAGCCGCAGGTCCAGGACCAGCCGCTGGCCCACCTCCCGCTCGGCCTCGCTGACGCCGTGGTGGGTGTGCAGCGACAGGCCGGAGATCTCGACCGTGACCGACTCGGCGGTCTCCTCGCCGTCGGAGTAGAGGTCCTCGTCGCCGTCGTCCTCGGGCTCGTAGGCGCTCTCGAGCCCCTCGTCTGGCACCTCGGCGCCCTCGCTGCGCTCGCCGTCACCCATGATCGCCCAACGTAGCAGCCGCCGCCGCAAGGGCGTCTCGCAGGGGGGCCACGTCGTGCACGCGGAACACGCTCGCGCCCCGCTCCAGCGCGAGTACGTTCGTGGCGATCGTGGCCGGCAAGCGCTCGTGCAACTCGCCCCCCAGGAAGCGCTTGCGGGAGGTCCCGATCACGATCGGGCGCCCGAGCGTCGCCAGCTCGTCCAGGCGGCGCAGCAGCGCGCGGTTCTGAGCGGCGGTCTTGCCGAAGCCGATCCCGGGGTCGAGCATGATCCGCTCCTCGCCAATCCCCTCGCCGACCGCGAACTGAAGGCGCTGGGCGAGGAAGCGCTTGACATCGTCCACGACGTCGTCATAGCGCGGGTCGCGCTGCATCGTGCGCGGGTCGCCGAGCATGTGCATGAGGCAGCAGTCGGCATCGCGATCGGCGACGACCCCCGCCATCTCGGGATCGCCGCGGAAAGCCGTCACGTCGTTCACGAGCGTCGCGCCCGCTTCGAGCGCCGCCCGCGCCACCGGCGCCTTGGAGGTGTCGATCGAGATCTGAGCGCCGGTGTCCGCCCCGGCCAGCCCCTCGAGCACCGGCAACACGCGCGCCAGCTCCTCGTCCGCCGCGACCGGCTCAGCTCCCGGCCGCGTCGACTCGCCGCCGACATCGAGGATCTCCGCACCCTCGCGTGCCAGCCGGCGGCCGTGCTCGACGGCGGCCCGGGGTCGCAGGAACCTGCCCCCGTCCGAGAACGAGTCGGGGGTGACGTTGACGATGCCCATCAGGCGAAAGCCGCCGCCGGGCGTACGCGTGTGGTTCAAGCGGTGAGACGGACGACCATCTAGGCGAGCCCCGGCCGCTCCTGGTCGGAGCCGCGCAGCTCCGCCGTCCCGCCGGCGAGCCCGGGGCGCGGCAGCGGGCGCGGCGCTTCACGCTCGGGCCTGCCCGCCGGCGCCGGTGGCGGCAGCTCGAGTTTCGCGTCCTCCTGCACGCCGAAGACCTCCTCCTCGCTCTTGCCGTCGAGCAGCGCGAGGAACTCCTCCTTCTCGATCGTCTCGCGCTTGACGAGGATCTCGGAGATCCTCGTGAGGTCGCTCTGGTGCTCGGTGAGGATGCCGCGCGCCCGCTCGTGGGCGGCTTCGACGATGCGGCGCACCTCGTCGTCGATCTCGCGCGCGATCTCGTCGGAGTAATCGGGCTCGGTCGAGAATTCCCGCCCCAGGAACGGCTGGCCGTGGTCGTGGCCGAACACGCGCGGGCCGAGCTTGTCGCTCATCCCGAAGCGCATCACCATCTGCTTGGCGGTCTGGGTGACCTTCTCGAGGTCGTTGGAGGCGCCGGTCGTGATCTCCTCGAAGACGATCTCCTCGGCGGCGCGTCCGCCGAGGGTCATCGCCATCGTGTCGTTGAGCTCGGCACGCGTCGTCAGGAAGCGGTCCTCCTGGGGGAGGGAGATCGTGTAGCCGAGCGCCTGCCCGCGGGAGATGACCGAGATCTTGTGCACCGGGTCGGCGTGCTCGAGGAAGTGGCTGACGAGCGCGTGGCCCATCTCGTGATAGGCGGTGATGCGCCGCTCCTTCTCGCTCATCACGCGGGTCTTCTTCTCGGGGCCGGCGATCACGCGCATGATCCCCTCCTCGAGCTCTTCCTGGTTGATCTCGCGCTTGCCGGTGCGGGCCGCGAGCAGC
>DASPVR010000221.1:0-8275 GCA_035622255.1 Solirubrobacteraceae bacterium
CGGGCTGAGATCGCAGGCACAACCACCATTCGTCAGCTCATCGCGCTTCGCCCGCATTCTCGATCCACGGCCTACTTACCCATTGCATCCTTTCCCAGCCTCGGCGAGGAAGCCTCGGCTGGTCCGGTCACGCCCGCACCTTCATCCATTTGGCCTTGTGCGCGCGCTTGGCCGCCTGGTAGTCGGCGAGCGCCCGCGCCGAGTCCACGTCCCCGAGCGTGGGGTGCGGCGGTACGAGCTCACGCGCGGTCGCGACGCCGAAGCGTTTTGCGAGCACCGAGCCGAGCGCCTTGACCTTCATCTCGCCGAAGCCGGGAAGGCCGGCGATGTTGGCGCGCAGCTCCCGCGCGTCGGACGCGCTCTGCCACACGCGCGCGGCGTCGCCGTCGTAGTCGTCGCAGATCTGCACTGCGAGGGCATGCACGCGTTCGGCCATTTTCGCCGGGAAGCGGTGGATCGCGGGTTTCTCGCGGAAGATCGGCTCCAGGTCGGCCGACGCGATCTCGGCCGGATCGAGCGAGCCAAGCCTTTCGCGCAGCCTCAGCGGCCCCATGAACGCCTGCTGGACGGTGACCTGCTGGTCCAAGGAAAATCCGATCAGGAGCGCCACCGGGTCAGACGCGATCAGCTTGTTGGCCTCGTCGGAGTCGGTGAAATAGAGGCGCTCCCGCATCGCCCGCTCCGGCATCTCCGCATCGTAGCCTGGCCGCGTTCCGCGGGCTGCGGCGAGACGCTGAGCAGTGCGGTCTCGCGAGGCGTAGAGTGCGGCACACGAGGGGAGGAAGAGATGACCGAGACGACGAGCGATTTCTCGGATCGGAGCGCCAGCACCCAGCCCGACGCGGCCTCTGAGGCGCCATACAGGGAGCGACCGCGAAACCTGTTCGTGCGCTCTGCTGGCGGCGGACGCTTGCTCAGCGCCCTCATGCTTCCCGACTTCATGCTCGCGCCCCCGCGGGGCTTCGGCGTCCTGACGACGACGGGTCGCAGGACGGGCAAGCCGCGGCGCAAATGCGTCCGGGCGATTCGCACCGGCGAGAGGATCTACCTCGTGATGCTCGGACCGCCTCTCACGGGGAACCCGAATGCGGTCGCTGGGTGGCTGTGGAACATCCGGGCCGACCCGAGCGTCACGGTGCGCATCCGGGGCGGGACGTTCAAGGGCGTCGCGAGAGAGCTGGAGAAGCGAGAGGCGGAGCAGGCAAGGGAGACCTACTGCGAGACGGTCCATCCCTTCGACTACGCCATGTGCCTCTTCCATCGGGGAGGACGCCCGACGCGAGCGAAGATCCAACAGATGACTCGCCATTGGTTCGACACCGGCGCACCTCTCGTCATCGACCTGGCGGCGGCCTGACGATCGGTTTCAGTCCTGAACCGACCAATGCTGATCGAGCGCGAAGCCGCGCTCACACCCCGGACGCCGAGGCTGGCGGCGCACCGATCTCGGTGAACGCCGGCGCGGAACGTAGACCTCCTCCTGACCGTCATTCGCCTGCTCGAAGGGCGCCGCACGCGAGTGGGCCGCCCGGGGATCGAACCCGGAACCTTGGGCTTAAGAGGCCCCTGCTCTACCGATTGAGCTAACGGCCCGCAGCGGCGCCGGGCGCGCCCGGCTGAGTGCGCGATTCTAGCCAAGCGCACCCGGCTGGTCGCGCCCGCCGAGCGTCGCCCCGCCGGTCCCTCGGGCTAGAAGACGACCGTGCGTCGACCGTCGACGATCACCCGGTCGGCGAGGTGCAGCGCGACCGCGCGCGCGAGCACCTGGCGCTCGACGTCGCGCCCGACGCGCTCCAGGTCGCGCGCCGTTTGCTGGTGGTCGACGCGCACGACGTCCTGCTCGATGATCGGGCCGTCGTCGAGCTCCTCGGTCACGTAGTGAGCGGTCGCGCCGATCAGCTTGACTCCCCGGTCGTGCGCGCGCCCGTAGGGGTCGGCGCCGGGGAAGGCGGGCAGGAACGAGTGGTGGATGTTGATCGCCGGCATACCCACGCGCGCCAGGAAGTCGCCGCTGAGGATCTGCATGTAGCGCGCCAGCACGAGCAGGTCGGCCTCGCCCGCGAGCAGCTCGAGCATCGCCGCCTCGGCCTTCGGCTTGGCGCCCTTCTCGACCGACACGTGGTGAAACGGAACACCCGCTCCCGTCGCCTCGTGCTCGAGGTCGCGATGATTTGAGATCACGCTCACGATCTCGCCCTCGAGCTCCCCCCGGCGCCAGCGCCAGAGCAGGTCGAAGAGGCAGTGGTCGTAGCGCGACACGAGGATCGCCACACGCCGGCGCTCGTCCCACCAGCGGATCTCCCAGTCCATCGCGAATTGCTCGGCAACCTCGCGCGCGAACTCCTGCTCGAAGCGCTCGCGCCCGCCGGCCCTGTCCTGGAGCGCCTCCAGGAAGATCTCGGTGCGCAAAAAGAAGCGCCCGCCGATGGCGTCGGAGGAGTACTGGTGGGAGGAGACGATGTTGGCGCCGCGCTCGAACAGGAACGTGGACACGGCGGCGACGATCCCCGGGCGATCGGGGCAGCCGATCAGCAGGCGCGCGGTGAAGGGGGGCACGTCCGGGGCGCTCTGGACGTCGGCCGCGGGAGCCTGCTCGCTGCGCTGGGCCAACGCCGCCGTCCGGCTACTTGAGGGTCCCAGACGACGTCGTTGTGCTCGCGGCTTCTTCGCTGCCGTTGGGGTGTTTCTTTAGTTCTTGGAGTTCGTGCTGGAGGCGCACGCGGTGTTCGGGAGGCGCGAGCGCCACCGCCTTGGCCGCCGCCAGGTCCCCCACGCTGTCGTTCTTGGCTTTGTAGGCGGCGACGGCCAGCGCACCGAACAGCGACGCGCTTTCGGGCCGCGCGGCGACCTCGATCTGAAGCACCTGAACCTCGGCGGCCGGTTCGTTGAGTCCTTCTTCGCTGAAGATCCGCTGCATGTTGGCCGCCAGCTGCGCGCTCGGCTTGGGAGGGTTGAGCGCCAGGTACTTGCGCCACGAGTTGGCCGCCGTATTGAACAGTTCCCGGCCCTTGGACGTGAGCTGGCCGTTCTGCACGAGCGATTCTCCCCCGGCTTCATGCAGCTGGGCGAGCGTCAGTTTTTCCCAGGCGGCGATGTTCTGCGGCTGCTGCGCCGTGAGCTTTTCGTACTGCTTGATTTCGCTGGCGAAGCTCGACTTGGACGCACCCCCGTTTTCGGTCGCCGCGTCGAAGATTCCGCCCGAGCCAAAGCCACCGCCGATCCCGAAGCCGACGAGGCCGAGGCCGATCAGCAACGCGAGCCCGATGTAGATCACCCGTACGGTGCGCCGCCGGCCTCTGCCGCGGAGGTCGAACAGCATCAGCCCTGAAGCCCTTTGTCTACGTGATCGATCATGTCCCGTACGCTCGGCCGTCCCGCCTCTCGTTGCGGCACGGACGGGGGCTGGCCCGCAGCCGCGGGCTCACTCCCCTGCGCGCCGTGTGATCGCGCAAACCCGGCTTGCGCCGGGTCAGCCCTCGAGCGGTCGAGCAGCGAAGCCAGCAGGATACTCGCCTCATACAGCAGGTACAGCGGCACCGTCTCGAGCACGAGCGTGATCGCATCTCCCGGCAGCAGCGCCGCCAGCACCGCGCAGGCCACGATCGCATACGGGCGGTTGCGTCGAAGCTGGCGGGGCGTGACGATGCCCGCTCGCGTGGCGGCGAGGATCGCCACCGGAACCTGGAAGACGAGCCCCATCGCCAGCAGCACGGTGGCAGCGAATTTATAGTACGGGCCCGCCTGCACGAGCACGTTGAACTCTTCGCTGTTGAAGTTCTGAAAGAAGCGCACCGCCGCGGGCAGGACGACGAAGTAGCCGAACACGACCCCCGCCAGGAACAGGCACGGGATCGCCGCCAGCAGCGGCAGCACCGCGCGCCGCTCGGCCGCATTGAGCGCCGGCAGCACGAAGCCGCCCAGCTCGAACAGGATCACCGGCAGCGACAGCACGAGCGCGAACACCAGGCTGACCGTGAGCGTCACGGTGAACGGCTCGCCGATCCCCAGCGTGACCGTCTTGTTGCCATCGGGCACGCGCGGGACGCTGGCCACGTCATGGCGCAGGCGCGGGATCTGCGCCGCCAGCGCCGCGCGCGTGTTGGGCGGAAGCCCGCTCGAGGGCGCGGCAAGCGTGGCTGCGATGCCCTCGTCGTCGCGCGCCACGCCCAGGACCGCCTGCTGAGCAAGGGCGGTCTGCCCGAGCGGGCCGTGGCCTTTCTCGACCTGCTTCTGGGTCTGCTCTTCAAGGGGCTTGTTGAGGACGTGCAGCAGGCGGTGGTTCTGCCAGAAGCACAGCCCGAAGGCGATCCCAACCACGGCCGCGCTGACGATCAGGCGGAAGCGCAGCTCGTCAAGGTGGTCGACGAGCGTCAGGCGATCCTCGTGTCCGATTGGACGAATCGCGGTGGCCATGGCGCTATGAAGCTAGCACCGCCCCCTTTCTGCCCGCCAGAAGCGGCGGTTTGCCGCGCGATGGTGAGAGATCAGTGGAAGGGGCGCAGGGCGAGCTAAAGGCGGCCGCGGAGAGCGTCGATGACCGTGGCAGAGCACACGCCATGCACCCCGACAGCGACCCGAACATCCGCCCCCCCGTCCAGCTGCCCCACGAGCGCGAGCAGGGCCCCGGCCACGGCCGTCGCCACCAGCCGCCTGCGCACGCCGCACCCGAGCAGCTGCACGTCTGCTTCCACTGCGCAGGCGAGCTCGTCTACCCGCTCGACTGGGCTGAGGAAGGCGCGCGCCGCTGGCGCATCGTGCTGCGCTGCCCGGAGTGCGAGTCGCGCCGCGAGGGCGTGTTCGAGCAAACGAGCGTCGAGCGCCTGGACGACGAGCTGGACCGCGCCACGGGCGAGCTGCTCAGCGACCTGAGGCGCCTGACCCACGCCAACATGTCCGATGAAATCGAGACGTTCATCCGCGCGCTCGACGCGGACCTGATCGAGCCCTCGGACTTCTAGGCCCGGCGGCCTATCAGCTGTAGCGCTCGACGACGGCGTCGGCGACGAGCGCGAGCAGTTCCTCGTGCTTGGCCGGCAGGATCGCCGGCAGCGCCGCGGTCGCGCCGCGCACGACGCGCAGCGCCCGCTCGCGTGCCTCGTCGAGCGCGCCGCTGCGTGCGATGCGGTCGCACAGCGCCTCGGCCTCGTCCTGGCCCTCAAGCGAGGCCAGGTCGAGCTTCGCCAGGTCGCGCTCGCGCTCGCGCGCGAGGATCAGCGGCAGCGTGACCGTCCCGTCCAGCAGGTCGGTGCCGCGTGACTTGCCAGTGCGCTCGACCGGCCCCGATACGTCGAGCACGTCGTCGAGCATCTGAAACGCGAGCCCGATTCGTCGCGCGAAGGCACCCAGCGCGTCGGCCAGCGCGCGCGAGCCCATGGCCGCGGTCAGCGCCCCCAGACGGCATGCCGCCTCGAATAGGGCCGAGGTCTTGAGCTCGCAGCGGTGCAGGTAGCGCTCGACCGGCACATGCGCAGCGAAGGCGTCCTCGCGCTGGAGGAGCTCGCCGCAGGCCAGCGCCGAGCTCGCGTCCGACAGCGCGCCCAGCTGCGCGACGTCGTCATTGCGGGCGAGCTCGGCGAACGCGCGCGCGAACAGCAGGTCGCCCGTGGCCACCGCGACCTCGCGCCCGGCCATCGCCGCGACCGTGGGGTGCCCGCGCCGCAGCTGCGCGCCGTCGATCAGATCGTCGTGCACGAGCGTGGCCGAGTGGACGAGCTCGACCGCGACCGCGGCGCGCACCAGGCTCTCCTCGCCGGCCGGCGTGTCCGGCGGACCGCCGGCCGCGGCAGACGCGACCAGCACGAGCAGCGGCCGCAGGCGCTTGCCCCCCGCTCTGATCGTCGCGCTCGCCGGGGCGGCCAGCGGTGCCCCGGCCTGCCGGGTCACGCGCGCCAGGTGAAGCTCGGCCGCGATCATGCGCTCACGCAGGCGCTCGCCACCGCGGCGCATGATCGCCTCGACGCCGTCCCACTCGCCGGTTGGGCTGTCGGCCACCGGGCCGCTTGCCAAGCCCATCAGTCCCCCCTTGCCGTGTCGGCGCCGCTGCGCGCCCGGTCGCCGTGAACGGTACCGACATGGATCGCCACGATGCCTCCCGCCATGAGCACGTAGCCGATCTGCGAAAGCCCCGCGCGCTGCATCTCCTCGGCGAGCAGTGCCGGCCCGGGGAAGCGCCTCACCGAGTCGGGCAGGTAGGCGTACGCATCGGCGATCGCGGCCGACCCGCCCGTGCGGCGCAGCCACCGCCACGCACTCACCGCCGTCCCCGTCAGCCGGCCCAGCAGCGGCACGATGCGATCGAACCACAACGCGTAGAACTGCGCGAGCGGCGGGCGCACAGGGCTCGTGATCTCGAGCACCACGACCCGGCCACCCGGCCGCACCACGCGCGCCATCTCTGCCAGCCCGCGTCCCAGGTCGGAGAAGTTGCGCGCCCCGAAGCCGACCGTCGCGGCGTCGAACACGCCGTCGCCGTAGGGCAGCGCCAGCGCATCGCCCCACTCGAAGCGAAGCTCGCCATGCGATGCGGCGAGCGCCTTGCGCCGCGCGCGCGCGAGCATCGCCTGCGAGAAGTCCGACGCGACGACCTCGCCGCCCGGCGTCACGCGTGGCGCGAGCTCGAGGGCCAGCTCGCCCGTGCCCGTCGCGACGTCGAGCACGCGGCTCCCCGGGCCGACGCGCGCGAGCTCAGCCGCACGCGCGCGCCAGCGGCGGTGCAGGCCGGCCGTCATGAGCGTGTTCATGACGTCATAGACGCCCGCGATGCGGTCGAACATCGCGCGCACCTGCGCCGGCTCCGGGCCCCCTCCCTCTCCCCCACCCCCCGAGCGCTGCACGGACGCGCGTCCGCCGACGCCGATCGGTCCGGTACGCGCCTCGGCGGGCATGCCCGGGACGCTACTTCAGCTGCGACAGGAAGGCAACGACCGCCTGGAACTTGCGCGGCGGCAGGTTCTTGAAGGACGGCATCGGCGCTGTCGGGTTCACGAGCGTGCGCGCGATGCCCTGCCGTGGGATCCGCGAGCCGATGTGCGTGAGCACCGGGCCAGGGCCGTTGTTGCCGTTGTCGCCCAGCTTGTGACACGCCAGACAGCCCGACGATCCGACGACGTTGCGCCCCTGTTCGAATTCGGCGAGCGTCGTCCCGCCCGCCTGCTTGACCGCCGCCGGCGTGGCGATTTCGACGGCGAACGGCGAGCCCGTGTTGGCCCCGGAGTAGGTCAGGAAGGCCATCGCGCCGATCACGAACACGGCGGTCGTGGTCGCGATCGGCCTCCGCTCGGGGCGACGCTCGGGGCCGCGGTCGTAGAACGGCAGCAGGAACAGCAAGATCATGCACAGCGTCGGGATCCCGATCGTCGCGAGCGGCACGAGGCTGGGCGGCTTGATCACGCGCAGCAGCTCGAACAGGAAGAAGAAGTACCACTCCGGCCGTGGCACGTAGGTCGTCGTCGTCGGGTTGGCCTTGGAGCCGAGCTCAACTCCGAGCACGAGCGACATCAGGATGATCACGATCATGACGACACACGCCATGACCGCGTCCTTCATCACCGCGTATGGGAAGAACGGCTTGCCTTGGGCCTTCAGGATCGAGTACTCACGGAGGTACTCCTCCTTCTCGCGGCGGTTCACGCCTCAGCCTCTCGCAGCTCTGAGTCCCGCTCGGCTCTTGACCACGGCGGAGCGGTCGTGCCCAGCTTCGTGACGAGGTAGAGGTGGGCGCCGATGAGCGCGGCGATCGCTCCCGGCACGATCAGCATGTGGATTGCATAGAAGCGCGACAGCGTCGTCGCCCCGAATTCCGGGCCGCCGCGCAGGAAGTCACTGAGATAAGGCCCGAGCAGCGGGCCGGTGCCATTGATGTTCACGCCCACGACCGTCGCCCAGTACGCACGCTGGTCGAACGGGAGCAGGTAGCCGGTGAAGGCCATCACCATCGTGAGGATCAGCAGCGTCACGCCGATCACCCAGTTCAGCTCGCGCGGGTACTTGTAGGCGCCCCAGAAGAACGTGCGCGCCATGTGCAGGAACACGAGCACGACCATCACGCTCGACCCCCACTTGTGCATGCCGCGCACGAACTGGCCGAGCCACACGTCGTTGGTCACGTACCTGATCGATTCATACGCCCCGCCCGACGCATCGGGCCGGTAGTACATCGCCAGGAACACGCCCGTAACCGCCTGGGAGAGGAAGGCGAACATCGTCGCCGAGCCGAGCGTGTAGAACCAGTTGGTGCCCTTGGGCACCTTGCGGAACATCAGCCAGCGGGCTCCAC
>DASPVR010000222.1:0-7236 GCA_035622255.1 Solirubrobacteraceae bacterium
TTCGATCTCGGGATCTATGAACGCTGTCGCGGCCTCCGGTCCATCGCGGTTGAACACCTCGATGGCGCGACGCACGACCTCCACGTTCTCTTGCGACACCGCCTACCCCCGTCCCTCGGCGAGCCGTTCGGCGGCGGCACGAGCCTCGTCTAGGTCAGGGTAGACCTTGTACCACTCGATCTTGCCGTTCGGCCATATGGTGAGGTGCGCCACCCGCTGCTCGACGCGACCACTTCCGCCGACCAAGCGACCGCCCTCCCGAACGACGCTAAGCACGACGCCGTGCCCGAGATCGAGGAGCTCCTCCTCCTCGTACCGGTAGTCCTCCCAGCTCCGACGCCAGTCCTCGATGATGCCCCTGATCGCCTCCGCGCCCTCGAAGGTCCCTATTCCTTGATCGGACGCGTCATACACCGCGTCGGCCGCAAACAAGCTCATCACCCCGTCAAGGTCACCGCGACTCATGGCCTCGTACCCCTGCCGCGCGAGCCTCACCAGGTCGCGCGTCGTGGACTCCTCGGGCATCGTGGGTGCCAGTATCCCCCAAGCACGCCCCCGTCATCGTTCTGCGAGGCGTTGTTTTGCACGCCTCTGACGGCGATTCTGTAGCTGACCTAGGGTCGTGTAGGAACCGTCCGCCTTACCCACCAGAACGGCCGCATAGCGCGCGCCCTCACGACGGCACGCCGCCGAGCAGCATCGGGCGTCCCGACGCCGTCCCTCCAGCGACCCTCCGCAGACCGTGCAGCGCGTCACCGTCTAGCCGGGTCGTGCGGGTGACGCGACGCGAGTGTGTGTGAGAAAGATGTTGGAACACGCGGGCCGGCGGCTCAGAGCCGACTTTCCCACCGAGCAAAAGGCCCTGCGTTAGCGGGGCCTTTGCCAAGCCGGCGACCGGACTCGAACCGAGTGACCCCCGCTTTACAAGAGCGGTGCTCTACCAACTGAGCTACGCCGGCCTGCGCGTCGATCGTATCCGACGGCGACCCCTCTCCCGCAGGCGGGCGTCGCCCGGCGCGGATCGCCGCCTGGACGCGCCGCTGCGCCGCCTGGACGCGCCGCGCCGCTTGGATGCGGGCTTGGCCGTGCTAGTCGCCCGCGAGCACGGGCTGGCCGTCGCGGTGCTCCTTTGACTCGTACATGGCGGCGTCGGCGCGCTTGACGAGCTCGTCCGCGGTGGGTGTCCCGCCGTTGGTCCAGGCGACGCCGATGCTCGCGCTCAGCTCGACCGGGCCGTTTGAGAGCTGGAAGGTCGTGCACAGCGAATCGCAGATGCGCTGGGCGACCTGCATCGCCGCGTCGGGACCCGGGATGCTGCGCAACAGCACGAGGAACTCATCGCCGCCCAGGCGCCCGACGGCGTCGTCGCTGCGGCTGGCGATGCGCAGCTGGTCTGCGACCTGCACGAGGACCTCGTCCCCGGCGGCATGCCCGAGCGTGTCGTTGACGGGCTTGAACTTATCCAGGTCGACATAGACGACGGCCGTGTTCGTCTCGTCCTCGCGCTCGAGCTCGTGCTGGAGGCCGCCGAGGATCGACTGGCGGTTGAGGCAGCGCGTCAGCGCGTCGAACGTGGCGCGTTTCTCGAGCTCGCGTCGTGCGCGAGCCGAGTCGGTGATGTCCAGTACGCAAGTGATCGCGCCGCCGACCTCGCCGCTCGGGCGCAGCAGTGCGCGGATGCTCATCAGCGCCCGCCGCCACGTGACCGGCGGAAGCACGAGGTCGACCTCGACGTCCTGGTCGACGCCCTCGTCGAGCACGCGTGCGAGCGCCGCCTCGAACGCCGCCATGCCCTCCTCCGTGAGCGTCGTCAGCAGCGCGCGAGCCGGCGGGCAGTGCGCGTCGCCGGAGGCGCTGTGCGACGGGCCAGCCAGCTCACCCTCGGCCGTGCCCGCATAGGGCGAGCCGTGCACGATGTCCAGCAGGCGCGCGTTGTTGTAGACGACCTTGCGGTCGGTGTCGAGCTGAAAGAGGCCGACCGGCATCCCGTCGGTCAGCCGGCGCAGGAGCTCCTCTCGCTCCTGCAGCGCTTCTTGGGCCGCCATCTCGGCCGAGATGTCGATGATCTCGATCAGCACGTGGTTGGCGTCGGGCTGGTTGAGGAAGTTGTGCAGCGTCGTGTCGACCCAGATCCAGCCGCCGCTCTTGCGCCTGCGCCGCAGGCGCGTCTGCTGTGCGCGCCGGGTCGAGAGCATCGCCAGCCAGCCCTCGACGGCGCGTCCCTGGTCGTCGGGGTGGATCTGGTCGAGCACGGCTTTGCCGACCAACTCCTCGCGCGTGTAGCCGAACATCTGCGTGAACGCGTCGTCGACCTCGACCACCTTGGCGTGCTCGTCCTCGATCAGCGTGGAGAAGCGCGGCGCGGCGGGGGGAAGCTCGTCCTCCTCGCCTTCGTCCTGCGCCAGCTCGTCGCTTGGGATCACCACGCCCAACAGCACCCCGTGCGTGTCGCGCGTGTCGATGAAGTGCAGCGTCATCCAGTGCGACGGTTTGCTGAGCAGGCGCACGTTGCCCTGGCTCGCGGGCTCTCCATTTAGGAGCACGCGCCGCCACAGCTCGAGCACCGTCTTGCGGTCCGCCGCGAGCACGGAGTCGATCAGCGCTCGGCCCTCGATCGCCGACTGACCCCACAGCGGCACGCTCCCCGGCAGCGGCACGATCAGCCCGTTGCCCGCGAGTCCGCAGACCATCGCGTCTGGGTGCTCGCGCAGGAGCGCTTCGGCGGCGAGCTCGACCGACTCGTCGTCGAATCCCTCGATCGGCTTGCGCGCCTCGGAGCCTCCGTTCGACGACGGAGCCGTCGGCTTGTGCCCGGCGGTGGGCTCGCGAGCCTCGCCGGCGAGCGGCTCGACGTCGGGCGGCTCGACGTCGGGCTGCTCGGCGGCGGGCTGCTTGGAGGTGGCGGCCGCGTGTCGAGAAGGGGCGTCCACGGTGGCCGGGACGCGACGGCCGGAGCGAGCGGGAGACGGGCTCATCCGGCCCACCGGTCCCTGACGAGCGTTGCGGGGTGTGCGTGCCTGGATGCTGGGTGGAAACTCAACATGACTCGGAGACCTCGCTGGCCTGATCGGTCACCGGGGCGGCACGGTCAAGCCACCGGCGGGCGCCTGGACGGGTGTCGATCGCTGCTCGCAGCGTCCAGCTAGCGGCTCGAGTCTCGGCTTGAGCTAGCGCGCTCAGCGCGGATCGGCGGACAGGCGCCGCGAGCTCACCGAGTGTCCGGTCTGCGCCGGCGGCTGCTCGGAGCCGGGTGTGACCGCAGCGGCGGGCACGTGGGGTGGGGGCGCGGGAGAGGGCTCGCCCGGCCAGGTGTTGAGGAACTCCTCGGCGGCAGCCACGTCCAGCGGGCGCGCGAACAGGAAGCCCTGGCCGCTGTCGCACTGCTCCTCCTGGAGGATCGTGAGCTCGTCCTGCTGCTCGATGCCCTCAGCGAGGGTCTCGATCGAGAGCGCCTTGCCGAGCTGCACGAGCGTGTGGATGAGCGTCTCGCCCTCGGGGTTGTCCTTCAGGCGCGAGATGAACGAGCGGTCGATCTTCAGCGCGTCGACCGGGAACTGCTGAAGGTGCGCGAGCGAGGAGTAGCCGGTGCCGAAGTCGTCGATCGCCACGCGCACGCCGAGCGCCTTGATCGCGCCCAGCCGCCGCGCGGTCTCCTCCGCGTTTCGCATCAGCGTCGTCTCGGTGATCTCGAGTGTGAGGGCGCCCGGGTCCAGCCCGCTCTTGTCCAGTGCCCGGCGCACGCTGACGACGAGGTCGTCGCTGTCGAGCTGGCGCCCGGAGACGTTGACCGCCATGCCGATGTCGTGACCGGCCTGGACCCACGTCTGCGCCTGGGCGCAGGCCTCCTCGAGGATCCAGCGCCCGACCTGGGAGATGAGGCCGGTCTCCTCGAGCACGGGGATGAAGTCGCTCGGCTGCACGACCCCGCGCGCCGGGTTGTTCCAGCGTAGCAGCGCCTCCATGCCGGTCGGGCGCATCGCGCGCAGGTCGAAGGTCGGCTGGTAGACGAGGAAGTACTCGCCGTTCTTGAGCGCGTCGCGCAGGTCCATCTCGAGCTCCATCTGCACCTGCACAGCGGCACGCATGCCCGACTCGAACACGACGTAACGATCCTTGCCGTCCCACTTGGCCCGGTGCATCGCGATGTCGGCGTCGTGCAGCATCTCCTCGGCCGTCGCGCGGTCCCCGAGCGATATCCCGACGCTGGCGGTGATCGTCAACCGCGTCTCGCGCGGGCTCGTCAGCTCGAACGGCTCGCTGAGCGCCTGCAGCACGCGCTCGGCGATCAGCTCCGGACCAGCGGCTAGCGAGATCTCCTCGGCCACGACCGCGAACTCGTCGGCGCCGATCCGCCCGAGCGCGTCGGTGTCGCGCACGATGCCGTCCAGGCGCGCGGTCACCGCGCGCAGCAGCTCGTCGCCGACGCCGTGTCCGAGCGTGTCGTTGACGGTCTTGAAGTTGTCGATGTTGATCAGCAGCGCCGCCACGGGAGACTTGTGACGTCGGGCGCGCATCAGCATCTGCTCGCAGCGGTCGAGGATGAGCGTCCGATTGGGCAGGCCTGTGAGCGGGTCGTGGGTGGCCATGAACGCCAGCTCTTCCTGGCGGTGGGCGAGCTCCTCGTCGGTGCGCTTGCGCTCGTTCTCGAACACCTCGCACATCCCCACGAGCGTCGCGTCGAGGTTGGCCTGCACGACCGCGATCGCCCCGGCGAGTGTCTGCGGGGAGACGTCCAGATCCTGGGCGCACTCGGTCAGCTCGTCGCGGGCAGCATCGCGCCAGCGCAAGCAGCGCTTGGTCACCTCGTTGAGGGGAATAGCTCGGTGGGCGACGAGCTGTCCGAAGATCCCCCAGGCCTCCTCGCCGCTGATCGCGAGGTCGTCGGCGTGCCCGCCCGCCATCCACTGGGCCACCGCGTGGGTCGACAGCGTGCAGATCCGTTCAAAGCTCACGCGCACGAAGCTGCCCTCGGCTTCTTCGCCGGACTCGGCGTGCGTGCGCGCGATCGTTCGCTGCAGGACCGCGCCCGACTGCTCGTCGAGCGCCTCACCCAGGCGCCGAAGCTCCTCGTCGGATCGCCCTGGCTCAGGCGCCGTTGCCAGGGACGGCTGCGGCGCCTCGTCGGTGCTGCTGCGGGGATCGTCAGCCATCTCAGTTGCACGGGTCGGCGAATCTCAAATCGCGCTTGAGAAACGGCCTCCCGTGTAAACAACTGATGAGCGCGGTGCCCAGATCGGCGCGAACGGCCCTGCGCGCGGCCGCGAGCGCCTGGAAGGGGCGTGTGAGTGCCGGCGGCAGCCCGGCCGGTGCGGCTAGAGCGAGCCGTCGCGCAAGCGTTCGGCGAGCGCGTCGAGCACGGCGACGCTCGCCGCGTCGGGGTCCATGTCGGGCGTCAGCTCGAGCTCGGCCGCGCGGGGCGCCTCATACGGCGCATCCACGCCGGTCAGCCCGTGCAGCCCGCCCTCGCGCGCGCGCGCGTAGAGGCCCTTGGCGTCGCGGCGCGCGCACTCCTCGATCGGCGTGTTCACGTACACCTCCAAGAACGCGAGGCCGTCGCGTTCGTGCAGCGCGCGCACCTTCGCGCGACAGCCGGCATAGGGCGAGACGAGCGCCACCAGCGCGACCGTGCCGGCGTCGGCGAACAGCCGTGCCATTTGGCCGACGCGGTCGACGTTTGCCTCGCGGTCGTCGCGGCTGAACCCGAGGTCGCTGCACATCCCCAGCCTCAGGTTGTCGCCGTCGAGTTTGTAGGCCGAGCGACCGGACGCGATCAGGCGCGCCTCCACGGCGCCCGCGATCGTCGTCTTGCCGGCGCTCGGCAGTCCCGTAAACCAGACCGTCGCGCCCTGCTGGCCCAACGCCTGCCACCGCCGCTCGCGGTCTACCGTCGACTCCTGCCAGGTCACGTTCACGCTCATCGAGGTCGACCTACATTCAAGGCGATCAACATAAGAAAGACGTCAGACGTACTCAGGTGCGGCGGCGGCGCGGATCCTGACACGTATCACACATCAGGGGTGCAAGCGATGCTGCACAGGATTTCACCTGCGGCCCGGCGATCCTGGCAGGATGGCGCGATGAGACGCGACCCGCTCGTGCAGCTCCCCGCCGCGCTAACCGAACCGCGCACCGTCGTCGACCCGCGCTTCGTCATGGGGCTGGACGGCGGCGCGACCAAGACGCTCGCGGCGGTGCTCGACCTCGCTGACAACACGCTCCATCTCGGTCACGGCGGTCCGAGCAACCTCGACTCGGTCGGAGCGCCCGCAACGACCGCCGCCGTCCTCGGGGCAGCCGACGAGGCGCTGCGCAGCGCCGGCATCGAGGAGCACGAGCTCGCGGCGGCGGTGCTCGCGGTTGCCGGCACGGACACCGACGCGATCGCCGCCCACCTGCGCGAGGCCCGCAGCGAGGCCTGGACCGTCGTCAACGACGTCGTCGCCGCGTGGGCCGCAGCGACCGGCGCGGGGCCCGGTGTTGCCGCGATCTCGGGCACCGGCTCCAACGTCTTCGGCGTCGGCCCGGAGGGGCGCACGTGGCGCGCGGGTGGCTGGGGCCATCTGCTCGGCGACGAGGGCAGCGGTTATTGGCTGGGCGCCCACTCGATCCGCGCCGCGCTGCGCGATCGCGACGGCTCGGGTCCCCAGACGGGGCTCGGCGACGCGGCGATGGCCTTCTTCGACGCACCCAGCGTCGAGGCGCTGGCGGCGCGCGTCTACGCCGAGCCGCTCACGAAGGCCCAGATCGCGGCGTTCGCGATCGAGACCGCCACGCTCGCGCGAGCGGGCGACAGCGTGGCGCGCGAGCTCTACGGGCGCGCCGCCACCGACCTCGGCCGCCAGATCGCCGCCGTGATCCGCGAAACCGGGCTCGGGGCCACGACGTTCCCGGTCGGCCTGATCGGCAGCGCGCTGAAGGCGGGCGAGGTGTTTCTGGAGCCGCTGCGCGTCTTCGTCGGCCAGGTCGCCCCGGGGGCGCGTCTCTCCGTCGTGCGCCTGGCCCCCGTCGGCGGAAGCCTGCTGCTGGCGGCGCGCGCCTGCGGCGCCATGGACGCGATCGATCCCGACCGGCTCACGCCCCTGCTCGGTGCCGCCGCGCAGGAGACCTCCTAACGCTCGCCCGAGAGAGAGCGCGCGCGGGCCTCGATCGCGAGCCGGTCGCCGATCGCCTCCGCTCCCGTGCCCTCGACCCGGATCGCCGCGGCCGCGCTCCCGAGCGCCGCAGCGGCCCGCGCGC
>DASPVR010000223.1:0-16201 GCA_035622255.1 Solirubrobacteraceae bacterium
GCCTGCTTGAGCGCGCGGGCGCGCTCTGGCGACATGTGGCCGATCGAGGCGCAGCGCTTGAGGTTGGTGTGCTCGGCCACCAGCCGCACGCCCCGCAGGTACTTCTCAAAGTCGCGCTTGGACAGCCCCTGGCCCTGGGTGACCATGCAGAAGCGGTGGGCGCCGGCCGCCTCGGCCGCGCGGGCGTGTTCGAGCACCTGCTCGGGCTCCATCATCGCGTGCATCGGCGTGTCGGCCTCGGCGAACCGCGACTGCGCGCAGAAGCCGCAGTCCTCGGCGCATCCGCCGGACTTGGCGTTGACCAGCGAGCACATGTCGGTCGAGTCGCCGAAGCGCTCCACGCGTACCTGCCACGCGCGCTGGACGAGCTGCTCGATCTGCGCGCGGTCGGTCAGCTCGCCCAGTGCGATCGCCTCCTCGCGCGTGATCAGCGGCGGCATGCGCGCGCACGTTAAGCCGCCCGGCGGACGGCTCGCGCCCGGCCGCCGCGCCGTCGTGGGCCTACTCGCCCCGCCAGCGCGGAGCGCGTTTCTCGACGAACGCGCGCATGCCCTCGCGGATGTCCTGCGACGCGAACGACGCCAGGCGCAGCTCGATCAGCTCGTTCTCGGTCTCGGGCGCGAGCTGTCCCCGGGCGTCGAGCAGCGCGGCGATCACGCGCTTGTTCCCGCGCTGGGACAGCGGTGCGTTGGCTGCGAGCGTGCCGGCCAGCTGCAGCGTGAGCGCCTCGAGCTCGGCGGCGGGCGCCACGCGGTTGACCAGGCCCCAGGCGAGGGCCGCGGGGGCGTCGATCTGCTCGGCGAGCAGGAACAGCTCGCGCGTGCGCGGGGCGCCGATCGTGTCCACGAAGCGGCGCAGGCCCGTGTGAGAGTAGACCAGGCCGAGCCGGGCCGGCGGCATCCCCAGACTGATGTCCTGCTGGGCGACGCGCAGGTCGCACGCGAGCGCGAGCTCCAGCCCGCCGCCGATCGTGTGCCCGGGGAGCGATGCGAGCGTGGGGCAGGGGAACGCCTCGAGCGCGTCGATCGCGGCGGTGAAGGGGCGCGCGACGAGGCGCTCGGCGCGGCGCTCGAAGTCGTCGTCGGGGATCTCGCCGATGTCGTAGCCGGCCGAGAACATCCCGTGCGCGCCGGTCACGATCACGCAGCGCGTGTCCCCCGCTTGCAGCTCGGAGAGCGTCGCCGTGATCGCGTCGAGGATCGGATGGTCGAGCGCGTTGCGCTTGTCCGGGTTGGAGATCGTGAGGCGCGCGACCTGTGCGAGCGGTTCGTCGACCAGCAGCTTGCCGCCGGCGAGCTCGCGCGCGGCGCTGTCGGAGGGCACGAGCTACTCCAGCACGACCAGCGTGTCGCCCTCGCTCACGGCCTGTCCCTCCTCGCAGCGGATCTCGGCGACGGTGCCGGCGTCTTCGGCCTCGACGGGCATCTCCATCTTCATCGACTCGAGGATCGCGACCGTGTCGCCTTCCTCGATCGCGTCGCCGACCGAGCACTCGACTTTCCACACGGTCCCGGTGATGTGCGCCGCGATCTCGGCCATGACCAATGACAATAGCCTCCGGGTCTGATCGACCATGGCCGAGCTGTTCGTGATCGTGACAGCGCGCAACGAGGCGCAGCGCATCGAGGCCACGCTGGCCGGGCTCGCGACCGCCTTTCCGGGCGCGCCCGTGTGGGTGGCCGACGACGGCTCGGGCGACGCCACACCCAAGCTGGCGCGCGCCGCGGGGGCGCGCGTGGTGCGTAGCGAGCGGGCGATCGGCAAGGGAGCCGTCGCCACGCTGGCCGCCGAAGCTGCACTGCTGCACGCGCGCGGCGAGGACGCGGGCGAGCACCCGGGCTCGGTTTTCGTGCTGTGCGACGGCGACCTCGGGCGCTCGGCGGCGAAGCTCTCGGGGCTGGCCGACGCGGTCGTCGATGGTCGGTCCGACGTCGCCGTGGCCGCGTTCGCGCGGCGCACCGGCGGTGGTCTGGGGATCGCCCGCGGGTTCGCCCGCTGGGCGATCCGCCGAAGCTGCGGGGCGCGCATGGTGGCCCCGATCTCCGGGCAGCGCGCGCTCTCGCGGGCGGCGCTCGAGGACGTGCTGCCGTTCGCGCACGGGTTCGGCATGGAGATGGGGATCACGATCGACGCCGTGCGTGCCGGCCACCGGGTGAGCGAGCTCGAGCTCGGACTGTGCCACCGCGCCAGCGGGCGCACGGCGGCCGGCTTCGCCCACCGCGGGCGCCAACTGGGCGACTTCGCACGCGTGTACCTCGCCCGACGGTAGGCGTGGCCCCCCTGGCGCGCCCACCCGTCGCTCGTCGCGGCGCTGCTCGCCGGGCCGCAGCAGCCGCGGCGCGTAACTTTGGCGGGCGTGGGCGGTAGACCGCTGAGATGAGCGAACTGGCCCCGATCCGCGAGCAGGTCTACAAAGACCCGCGTCCCAGGGAGTACTTCGAGCGCTTCCACGCGCGCGCCCGCACGCGCGAGCCCGACTGGATCTACGAGGCGACGCGCGTGATCACCTCGATCTACGCCTACACGCTCCTGCGCACCCGCTGCATCTCCTCGGAGCAGGTACCGGGCGGCGGACCGGTGATACTCGCGCCCAACCACTTCTCCTTCATGGACCACTTCCTCATGGGCTGCTACATCCGGCGCAAGATCCGCTTCATGGCCAAGTCGCAGCTGTTCAAGCCGCCGATGGAGCGCATCTACACCCACGGAGGCGTGTTCCCGGTGCGCCGCGGGGAGCGTGACGAGGAGACGTTCGTCACCGCCGAGCTGATCCTCGAGCAGGGCGGGGCGGTGGCGATGTACTGCGAGGGTGGGCGCTCGCGCACCGGGAGGCTGTCAGAGCAGGCCAAGCCGGGCATCGGTCGCCTCGCGCTCGCGTCGGGTGCCCCGGTCGTGCCGATCGCGATCCACGGCTCCTCGGGCGTGCGCAACTGGAAGCGGCTGCGGTTCCCCAAGGTGACGGTGCAGTACGGGGACGCCATGCGCTGGGAGCAGGTGCGTGAGCCGACCCGCGCCCAGCAGCAGGCAGTGGCCGACGAGATCCTCGACGAGATCCGTAAGCTCTATGGGGGCCTGCAAGAGCACGGCCGCAAGGGCGTGCTGCGGCGGGTGCGCGCACAGCGTGCCGCGGGGTGCCCGTCCGAGGAGGCGGTCGTCACCTCCTGACGGGGTGATCGATCGCCCGCGCGCTGTCGGCCGCTTTGCGTAGCCTGCGGCGATCTCCAGCTCGCGCGCACCGGAGAGAGCATGAAGCCGCTGAACACGGGTGCCGTCATCGAGCGGGTGTTCGCGATCTACGTCGACCAGGCGCCCGTGCTGATGCCCGCGGCCGCTGTCGTGTTCGTCTTCACGGGGATCGTCAGCGAAGTTCTCGTGCGCACTGCGCGCGGGCTCACGCCCGTGTCGATCCTCATCACCCTGGTCGCCTCCACCCTGTTCACCGGGATGGTCGTCGAGCTCGTCGCAGACGTTCAGGATGGGCGCCGGGATGCGAGCGTCGGCAGGCTGCTCTCGGCCGCGACGCCGGTGCTCGGCAAACTGATCCTGCTCGGCATCGTCGAGGCGGTCGGGTACGCGATCGGCTTTGTCCTGCTGGTCGTCCCGTGCCTGATCCTGCTCACGATCTGGTCGGTCGCCGCGCCGGTCGTGGTGCTCGAGCGCGCCGGCGTGCTCGCCGCGCTGCGGCGCAGCCGCGAGCTGGTGCGGGGAAGCGGCTGGCAGGTCTTCGGGGTGATCCTGCTGTTTCTCTTCGGTGTGATCGCAGTGAGCCTGATCATCGAGACGAGCGCCGCCGCAGCGGGCACCGGCGCGGGGATCGTCGCGCGGGTCGTCGTGGGCGTGCTCACGGCGCCGCTGCCGGCGCTCGCGGCGGGCGTGCTCTACTTCGAGCTGGGCGGGCGCGGGTCGGCCGGCCTGCCCGACGGCGACGCCCAGCCGGACGCCCCCCGCCGGGCAGCGGGTGAGCGCTGACCGCGCCGGGCGCCTGCCGCGGCGGGGCGAGCCGTGCCCCGTTCAGCCGGTCATGCCGCCAAAGATCCCGCCGGTGATGTGGAGCGTCTGACCGTGGACGTAGTTGCTCCACGGCGAGCATAGAAAGAACACGCCGCCGGCAGCCTCCTGGGGCGTGGCCGGGCGCCCGAGCGGGATCAGGGCCGGGGCCATCTGGCGGGCCTGCTCAGGGATGCCGAGCTGGATCGTCTCGCCGTGGACCTCCATCTTGTTGTCGTCCACCTTCGCCTGGGTCAGGCGCGTGTCGATGAAGCCGAAGGCGACCGCGTTGACGTTGATTTTGAACTGTCCCCACTCCTTGGCGACCGTTTTGGTGAGGCCGACGACGCCCGCCTTGCCTGAGGAGTAGTTGGCCTGTCCGGCGTTGCCGAACGTGCCCGAGGTGGAGGAGACGTTGACGATCTTGCGAAACACCTCGCGGCCTTCCTCGCGCTCCTTCTTGGCCGGCTCGCGCATGTGCGGCGCCGCCGCGCGGATCACGCGGAAGGGGACGACCGTGTGGATGTCGAGCATCGCCTGGAAGTGCTCGTCGGACATCTTGTGTACCGGTGCGTCGATCGTGTAGCCGGCGTTGTTGACGATGATGTCGATCTTGCCGAAGGAGTCGATCGCCTTCTGCACGAGCTCGTCGCAGACCCCCGGCTTGGTGAGGTCGCCGGCGAAGACGGCCGTCTCGCCCGTGATCTCCCCGGCCGCCTGCTCGGCGACGTCGCCGTCGAGATCGTTGATCAGGACCTGGGCGCCGTGCTCGCTGAGCAGCTCAGCGGTCGCGCGTCCGATGCCGCGTGCCGAGCCGGTGACGATCGCCGCTTTGCCGTCGAGTACTCCCATTGTCGCTAGGTCTCCTTGTCTTCGTTGAGGTCCAAGGAGCCTATCGGCATGAAACTCTCGTGGAGGTGTCCGGTTCGGGTGCCTGGCTTCGGCTGGTCGGGACAGGGCCTATCCGGGCGCCTCGCGCAAGGGTGAGTGCCCGGCTTGCGTGGCTCAGCCGGTGATGATGACGCCGAAGTCCTGCGTGTAGATGGCCCCGGCTTCACCGCGGGCGAGCGATTCGGGCGGATGCGCCGAGACCCCGATCCCGGTGTCGTGGAAGCTCGAGTCGAGGATGTTGGCGCGGTGCCCGGGCGAGGCCATCCACGCGGCGACGATCGCGTGCGGGGTGGCCAGCCAGAGCGTGCCCCAGCCGATGTTCTCGCCGATTTCATAACCCACGCTCGGGCTGTAGATGTAGCCGCTCGCGCGCATCCGGCTGGCCGGCGTGCCGTCGGGCCCGTCGTGTTCGAAGTAGTTCCCGTAGGCCATGCTGTCGGTGTGGCGCTGGGCCGAGAGCTGTAGCGTGGAGACCGGCTGCAGCGGGCGCTCGCCGTTGGCGGTGCGTTCGCGGTTGATCAGGCAGAGCGTGGCCGCGCGCACGCTTTCGATGTTCTGCGCGGTCGGGGTCAGGCTGGCGTTCGGGCAGGCGTCGCTGTTGGCGGCGTTCGGCGCGACCGCGGCGTTGGGCGCCAGGCGGCGCGAGGCGCCGGGAGCGGGGGCGTGGGAGCGGACGTGGTGAGACCGCGCACGATGGGTGAGCGGGTGGCGCGAGCGGCGGCGCCCGCGATGGCTGGCGCGCGTGTGGCGCGTCGCCGGTCGCCGGCGCACGCAGCGAGCTCTGCGCTGGCGGTGCTGGCGCTTGCGCGCGTGGAAGCTGCTCTGCTGGGCGCAGCTGGCGGGATGGCGAATGCGCGCGCTGCGCTGGGACCCGGTGCGCTCGGCGGCCGCTCGGGCCAGCGGGCGGGCGAGCGCCGGTGAGCCGGAGGCCTGGGCGCCGAGGCAGAGAGCACATACCGCCACCGTGAGCATGAGCCGAAAACGGTCCACATGGCTCTATCGGTCCGGCGGCCGGCATGTATGAGCGGGCGGGCAGGTTTGTGCATGTTTGGTCAGGGCTGGTCGCGCCCCCGCGCGCGTCGCTGCGCTCACGCTGCCCGCGAGCGTCCCGCTGCGCCCACCCGCAGCCTCGCGTGTGGGCTTGGCCCGCGCTCGACCGCGTGGGCTCAGAGTCCGTAGGAGCGGCCGATCACCTCGAGCATCACCTCGTCGGTGCCGGCGCCGATGCGGTTGAGGCGCATGTCGCGCCACACGCGCTCGATGCCGTACTCGCGCATGTAGCCCGCGCCTCCGTGGATCTGGATGCACTCGTCGGCGACTTCGACCGCCATGCGTGCGGCGTGCAGCTTGCACATCGAGATCTCGCGCACGGGGTACTCGCCGTTGGCAAAGCGCCAGGCGGTCACGTAGACCATCTGGCGTGCGGACTCGATCTTGGTGGCCATCTCGGCGAACTTGTGGCGCGTGACCTGGAAGGCGGCGATGCTGCGCCCGAAGGCCTTGCGCTCGTGCGCGTAATCGAGCGTGCGCTCGAAGCACTTCTGGGCGGCCGCGACGCATCCGGCGGCGCCGATCAAACGCTCGCCCTGGAGCTCCCACATGATGTGGTAGAAGCCCTTGCCCACCTGGCCGAGCGCCGCGGAGGCGGGGACGCGGACGTCCTGGAAGGCGAGCAGCGCGGTGTCGGAAGCGTGCATGCCGAGCTTGACGAGCTTCTTCTCGCGAATCACACCGGGGCTGTCCATCGGCACGAGGAACAGCGTGAAGCCGTCGTAGCCGGCATCGGGGTCGGTCTTGGTGACGAGCACGATCACGTCGGCGCGGTGACCGTTGGTGATGTACGTCTTGGAGCCGTTGATCACGTAGTCATCGCCGTCGCGCACGGCGCGCGTCTTGATGCCCGAGACGTCCGAGCCGGCGTCGGGCTCGGTGATGCCGAGGCAGAGGATCTGCTCGCCCTTGATCGCCGGCACGACCCACTCCTGCTTCTGCTCCTCGGTCCCGAAAGCGAGGATCGGCGGCATCGCCATGTCGGTGTGCACCGCCAGCCCCATCCCCAGGCCGCCACAGTTCGCGTTGACCATCTCCTCGGCGAGCACGAGGCTCGTGTAGTAGTCGCCGCCCTGGCCGCCGTACTGGGTCGGCTTGTCGAGCCCGAGGAAGCCGAGCTCGCCCATGCGCGGGAAGACCGAGTCGGGGAATGTCGTCTCCTCCCACTCCTCGGCGTGCGGCGCGAGCTCTTTGACGACGAAGCCGTGGATCGACTCGCGCAGCTGTTCGTGCTCGTCGGTGAAGATGAAGTGCTTGCGCTTTGCCTGGTGGTCGGGCTTGAGCACGGCCTCGGCGGTGGCGGACATGCGGCGATCTCCTCGCTGGAGCTGGTCAAGGTGGACGGCAAAGTGAACAGTAGCGCTATCTACTTTTGGATAGGCAACCACGGCTTGTTGCGTGGGACGTCTGAGTCCGAGCAGCTCTGCGGGTCCAATAGGCTCCGCCTGTGGAGGAGCGATGAGAGGGGGGATGGTCAGGCTGCGGGCATCGCGTGCGTCCGCCGTCGCGGATCTCCTGGCCCTGGGCGCGCTAGCGCTCGCGAGCGCGACCGCGAAGCTTGGGACGGGGGAGGTGTCCAGCACGATCGAAGTCCAGGCGGTCAACATTCCGGTGGACGTCAAGCCTCCGTCGCCACGCAAGACGATCAGCGAGAAGCAGTTCGAAAGGCTGTTGCGCGAACGTTGCGGGCGCAGGCCATCCGGCAAGGCCGCGGCCTCCATACAGGGCGGGTTCACGATCGAAAGCTGCTAGTACGCGGTGGCAAGGGCAGGTAGAAGTGAGTAGTAGCGCTGCGCACTGCGCACCGGCGTTTGATTCGGGCTAGGATGACGGCGTGGCAGGGGAGCCCGTCCTCTACGACGTCGCCGCCGGCGTGGCGACGATCACGCTCGACGATCCCGACACGCGCAACGCGCTCTCGCCGGAGATGCTCGCGGGCCTTGTCGAGGCGTTTGAGAGCGCGCGCGAGGACGGGGCGGTTCGCTGCGTGGTGCTGCGCTCCTCGCACGAGCGCACGTTCTCCTCGGGCGCCAACCTCGGCGGGTTCGCCAGCGAGACGCCGCTCGTGGACAAGCACTTCGCGTCCGAGCGCTTCGTCGAGCTGTTCCGGCTGATCGGCGCGCTGAGCAAGCCGACCATCTGCGCCGTGCGCGGGCACGTGCTCGCGGGTGCGCTCGGGGTCGCGCTCGCGTGCGACCTCGTGGTCGCCTCCGAGGACGCCACCTTCGGAACGCCGGAGATCAACGTGGGCACGTTCCCATTCATGATCATGGCGCTCATCTACCGCAACGTGCCGCGCAAGAAGGCCACCGAGCTGCTGTTGCTCGGCGAGCGCATCGACGCGCACGCGGCGCTCGCCGCCGGCATCGTCAACCGCGTCGTGCCCGGCCCAGAGCTAAACGCCGCCGTGGCCGAGTGGGCTGCGCGCTTGGCGGCGAAGTCGCCGGTGATCATGCGCCTCGGTAAGGAGGCGATGCGCCGCCAGCTCGACATGCCGCTCGACGACGCGCTCGACTACCTGCGCGCGCAGCTCACGCTCGCCCTCTCCACGGAGGACATCGTCGAGGGCGTGAGCGCGTTCTTCGAGAAGCGCGAGCCCGTGTGGAAGGGACGCTGATGGCCGCCCGCCCGGACGAGAGGCAGGGGGGCTCGCAGTCATTGTTGCGCCCGCTCGTCGAGGACCTTCAGGAGCGCCGCGCCCAGATCGCCCACGGCGGGGGCGAGCAGAAGATCGCCAGGCAGCACGCCGCGCAGAAGCTCACCGCGCGCGAGCGGCTGGCGCTGCTGATCGACGAGGGCACGTTCGTCGAGCTCGGCATGCACGGGCGCCCGCATTCCTCCCAGCGGGCGATGGACGGCGTGGACGCGCCGGCCGACGGCGTGGTCACCGGCTACGGCAGGGTCGATCGGCGCATGGTCGCGGTGTGCGCTTATGACTTCACCGTGATGGCCGGCTCGATGGGGATGACCGGCGAGCTGAAGGTCACCCGCCTGCGCGAGCTCGCGCTCACGAAGCGGATCCCCTTCATCTGGCTGCTCGACTCGGCCGGGGCGCGCATCCAGGAGGCGGTCGGGTCGATGTTCGCCGGCTCGGGGCACCTGTTCCGCGAGGAGGTCGTGATGAGCGGGGTGATCCCGCAGGTCGCTGCGCTGATGGGACCGTGCGCGGCCGGCACCGCCTACATCCCCGGGCTGGCCGACTTCGTGCCGATGGTCGCCGGTCGCGGCTCGATGGCGCTCGCCGGCCCCCACCTCGTGCGCGCGGCAGTGGGCGAGGACGTGACCCAGGAGGAGCTCGGCGGCTCGCGCGTGCACTGCCGCCGCTCGGGCGTGGGCGACATGGAGGTGGCCGACGACGAGGCGTGCATCGAGGCGATCAAGCGCTACCTCTCGTTCATGCCCCAGAACTGCGAGCAGCGCCCTCCGCTCGTGCCCAGCTCTGATCCGATCGAGCGCGCCGACGAGGAGCTGCTCGACGTGCTGCCCGGGTCCAACCGCAAGCCCTATGACATGTACGAGGTGATCGAGCGCGTCGTCGACGACGGCCGCTACTTCGACATCAAGCGCCAGTGGGCGAAGACGATCATCACCTGCTTTGGGCGCTTCGGCGGGCGCCCGGCGGGCATCGTCGCCAACCAGCCCAAGCACCTCGGCGGCATCCTCGACAACGACTCGTCCGACAAGGCGGCGCGCTTCGTGAACCTGTGCAACGCCTTCGCGATCCCGCTCGTGTTCCTCATGGACGTGCCCGGCTTCATGGTCGGGACGAAGGTCGAGGCCGAGGGGATCATCCGCCACGGCGCGAAGATGCTCTACGCGGTCGCCAACGCGACCGTGCCGAAGATCACCGTGATCACGCGCAAGGCCTACGGCGCGGGCTACTACGTGATGAACGGGCGCGCCTATGAGCCGGACCTGATCGTCGCCTGGCCGAGCGCCGAGATCAGCGTGATGGGCGCCGAGGGCGCGGTGGAGATCGTCATGCGCCGCCAGGTCGACGAAGCCGACGACCCCGAGGCCAAGAAGGCGGAGCTGATCGAGGCCTACCGCAAGATCATCGACGTCTACATCGCGGCCGGCAACGACCTCATCGACGATGTGATCGATCCGCGCCAGACGCGCCCGACGATCTGCCGGGCGCTCGAGATGGCCGAGGGCAAGAAGGTCGAGCGCCCGTGGAAGCGCCATGGGGTGATGCCGGTGTGAGCGTCGAGGACCCAGCGGTGATCACGTGTGCGATCTCGGGCGCGCTGGCGAACCGCGAGCAGTGCCCTGCGATCCCGTACACGCCGCAGGAGTATGCGCGCGAGGCGCGGCGGATCGTGGACGAGGGGGGCGTGATGATCCACATCCACGCGCGCACTCCCGACGGCACGCCGAGCTTCGAGGTCGAGGACTTTCAGGCGATCTCCGAGGCGATCCGCGGCGAGGTCGGTGACGCGGCAATCGTGAACTTCTCCACGGGCGCGCTCGGGGTGCCCGTCGCCAAGCGGGTGGCCTACCTGCGCGCATGCCGCCCGGAGGTGGCGGCCCTGAACATGGGCTCGATGAACTACGCCAAGTACTCGCGCGCGCGCAAGCAGTTCGTGTTCGACATGGTCTTCGCCAACCCGTTCGCCGAGATCATCGAGCTGTTGGGAGCGATGAACGAGCTGTCGATCAAACCCGAGCACGAGTGCTTCGACGTCGGGCACGTCGGCAGCCTCGAGCCGCTGATCGACATGGGCGTGCTGCGGACGCCGCTGCACGTCGACTGCGTGATGGGCGTCGTCGGCGGGATCCCGCCGAGCGCGCGCAACCTCGCGGCGATGGTCGAGAACATCCCCGCCGGCTCGCACTGGGGCGTGATCGGGATCTCTCGCGACCAGTGGATGCTCGTCGGCGCGGCGCTCGCGCTCGGCGGCTCGATCCGCGTCGGCCTGGAGGACAACCTCTACCTGCCCGACGGCGAGATGGCGCGCTCCAACGGCGAGCTGACCGCCAAGGCACGGCAGATGTGCGAGGACGTGGGCAGGCGGGCGGCGACCGTCGCGGAGGCGCGCGCGCGGCTCGCGCTCGCCCCGCGCGAGCAGGCGGTGGGCACGTGAGCCTGCCGCTGCAGGACATCCGCGTGCTCGACCTCTCGCGGCTGCTCCCGGGGGGCTTCTGCTCGCTGCTGCTCGCCGACTTCGGAGCCGACGTGCTCAAGGTCGAGGACACCGGCATGGGCGACTACATCCGCTGGTCGCCCCCCTTCTACGACGGCGCTCACGAGAGCGCGAGGTCGGCCCTGTTCCTGGCGCTGAACCGCAACAAGCGCTCGATCCGTCTCGACCTCAAGCACGAGCGCGGGCGCGAGGCGCTGCTGGCGCTCGTTCGCGAGCACGACGTCGTGCTCGAGTCCTTCCGCCCGGGGGTGCTCGACCGTCTCGGCGTGGGGTATGAGCGCATGCGCGAGGTCAACCCGGGCGTGGTCTACTGCGCGATCACCGGCTACGGTCAGGGCGGGCCCAAGCGGGATGCATCCGGGCACGACATGAACTACCTCGGACTCGTTGGCCTGCTCGACCTCACCGGCGAGCGCGGCGGCGAGCCGGTGCAGGCCGCCGGCCAGATCGCCGACCTCGGCGGCGGCGCGCTCATGGCCGCCTTCGGGATCCTCGCGGCGCTGCGCGAGCGCGACGGCGGACCCGGACAGACCGGCTCGGGCGAGGGCCAGCTGGTCGACGTGTCGATGTCAGACGGCGCGCTCTCGTGGCTCGCGCTCGTGGCGGGCGCCTATCTCGCCGACGGCCTCGTGCCGCGCCGGGGGGAGCTCCCGCTCGCCGGAGGGCTGATCTGCTACCGCCCGTACGAGTGCGCCGACGGCTGGGTAACGCTCGGTGCGCTGGAGCCCAAGTTCTGGCAGGCGTTCTGCCGCGGGGTCGGCCGCGAGGAGCTGATCGAGGCGCAGTTCGAGCGCCCCGGCTCCGACGCGCACGCGCGCGCGTGCGAGATCTTCAAGGCCAGGTCCCGCGCGGAGTGGGAGGCGTTCGCGCGCGAGCACGACTGCTGCCTGGAGCCCGTGCGCGAGCTCGACGAGGCGCTCGCCTCCGAGCTCGTGGCCGAGCGTGAGATGGTCGTCGAAATCGAGCAGCCCGGCGTGCGCGAGGCGATACGGCAGCTCGGCGTCGCCGTCAAGCTCGCGCGCACCCCGGGAAAGCCGGCCCGCCTGCCCGGGCCGGCGCTCGGCGAGCACACCGAGGAGGCGTTGCTCGCGGCCGGCTACTCGGCCGCCGAGGTGCGCGAGCTGATCGGCTGCGGCGCGGCCGCCGGCCCGGCTGCCGAGCGGCGCGATCCGACGCTGCGGGTGTGATGGGCGGCGCTGGGATGGCCACGAGCACGGGCACGAGGGCGAGCGCGAAGGTCGGCAGGCGCGCGCGCGCCACCAAGCACGCGCGCAAGGGCGCCGGCGACGGGGTGCGCGCGGGCAGGGACGCGGCCGACGGGACGCGCATGGCCGGCCTGGCCGGCGAGCCGCGCATGCTGAAGATGTCAGAGCTCGCGCGCGGCGCCGGCGTGAGCCCGGGCACGATCCGCTACTACCTGCGCGAGGGGCTGCTCGGCGACGGGGCGGACATCGTGCGCACTAGTCGCAACATGGCCTACTACCCGCCGCGCTACGTCGGGCTGATCGCGCTGATCAAGAGGCTGCAGGAGGAGCGCTTCATGCCGCTGCGCCTGATCCGCAGCGCGCTGGAGGAGGAACCCGAGCGCGTGCACGCACTGATCGAGCTCGAGGACCGCATCCTCGAGCGCGCGCTCGCCAGCGCCCAGGACCAGGCGCGCGTGTCGCGGAGGGCCGTGGGCGAACGCTACGGCGTGCCGGCCAACGTGCTCGCGCGCCTCGCCGACCTCGGCGTGCTCACGCCTTCAGGGCGCGGCTATGACCGCGACGACGTGAAGATCATCGAGGCGATCGCCGGTCTGCGCGCCGGCGGGTACGAGGAGAAGCTCGGCTTCACCGTGTACGACACGCTCCGCTACCGCGACGCGCTGACGCCGCTCGTGCGCGACGAGGTGCGTGCGTTGCTCGACCGCCTCGCCGGCGAGGTTGAGGTCGAGCGTGCGATGGAGATCGTCACGGCGGGCGTCGAGCCGCTGCGCGAGCTGGTCGGAGCGATGCACTCCAAGATGCTGGTCTCCGAGCTGCGGCGACATCGGGCGCGTCGTGGGTGAGAGCCAGATCGGGTTGCCCCACTCGCGGTCGAATCGGCCCTCGCTACCAGCGATCGACCCTCGCTACCAGCGCGCGCGGTGGTGCTCGACCACGCCCAGCCCGCGCGCCAGCTCGACGCCGCCCGGGAGCGTGCCCGAGAAGCTCCCGAACGGCGCCAGGTAGTCGCTGCTGAGCACGAGCAGGTTGTCGCGGCGGCTGCGCCGGACCTCGGCGTGGAAGCGCAGCTGCGAGCCGTCCTCGCAGCGGACGCTCGCGAGGTCGCTCGCGAAGCTCACGGGCGCGACCTCCGATGGGCGCCCTGCCACCCAAACCGCGCGCTCGCTGCCGTTGCGCGGATCGTTTACGCCGCTGACGAGGTTCCATGCGAGCGCCACGCCATCGAGACCCTCTCCGACACCAGCCGTCCACCACCACTCGGTGCGGCGCGCGTGGTATCCGGCCGTGTCGTCGATCACGGCGCGCGCATCGACCCGCCGCCGCGGCGCTCCGTCGAGGCTCAGCGTTCCGCGGGCGCCGACCCCTGCCTGCTTGCGCGTCCACACCTCGCGGCGACCATGTGGGCAGACGGCCTCGATCGCGCCGCCTTCTTGGAGCTCGAGCTCGAGCGCAACGCCGCGATCTGCGATCGCGAGGCGCCCGAGGCCGCGCGGCGTGACGCCCGGCGGGCTGGCTGGCGACAGCTGCAGCTCGCCACTCCTGGGCATGAGGCGGGTTCGTTCGCGCAGCGGATGGCCGTCGAGGTAGAGCGCCCAGAAGGACTGGCGTGCCGGGCCTATCTGCACGCGCGCCGCGCAGGCCGCGAGACCCTCGGCGAACACGGCCACGTAGCGCCAGCGCTTGAGCGGGCGAGGGCCGCTGAAGAGCTTCATCTTCAGGAGAACGGTCCGTTCATCGACTGCCCCTCCGCTGCTCGCTGGCGTTATCCTTGGAATATTGACTGACCAGTCAATCTATTTCGTGGCGCGGGGCTCGTGGAGGTCTGCCGCGGCAGTTTGGAGAGGAGGAGAGCGTTGAGGGTCGCGGCGGTCCAGCTCAACTCCTCCGCCGATGCGGCGGAGAACCTCGAGGCGGCAGACGCGCTGACGCGGGCGGCGGCGCGCGATGGGGCCAGCCTGGTGGTGCTGCCGGAGAAGTGGACCGCGATCGGCTCCTCGGCGCAGCTGCGCGACGCCTCAGAGGGGCTGGACGGGCCGGCGAGCGAATGGGCGCGCGCGACGGCACGCGAGCTGGACATAGACCTCGTGGCGGGCTCGATCCTCGAGCGGAGGGGCGGCGAGCGCCTGTCGAACACCTCGCTGCACGTCGATCCACACGGCGAGATCCGCGCGGTCTACCGCAAGCTGCACATGTTCGACGTGGAGATCGAGGGGAGGGCCTACCGCGAGTCCGAGCTCGAGGACGCGGGCGATGAGATCGTGCTCTCGCAAACCGCCGGCGGGGTGGGCCTCGGAATGGCGATCTGCTACGACCTGCGCTTCCCCGAGCTGTTTCGAATCCTCGCCGTTCGCGGCGCCGAGATCTTCTCGCTGCCGTCCGCGTTCACCCTGGCGACGACGCGCGATCACTGGGAGGTGCTCGTGCGGGCGCGGGCGATCGAGAACCAGGCGTTCGTGGTCGCCGCCAACCAGTTCGGCGCGCACCCCGCCGGCCACCACTCGGGCGGGCGCTCGATGATCGTCGATCCCTGGGGCGTCGTGCTGGCCCAGGCCCCAGACGGCGTGGGACACGTGATCGCCGACCTCGATCTGGAGCAGCAGCGCGCGGTGCGTGAGCGCCTGCCGGCGCTCGCCAACCGCCGCCCCGACGCCTACCGCTGGCCGCAGGAGGGCACGGGGGCCGGCGCACCTCCGATGGCGGCGCGTGTGCCCTCGCAGGTGGCATCGTGAGCGCCTCGCGCACGAAGGCGAGCGCCGACAAGCGGCGGCTGATCCTCGACGCCGCGGTGCGCGTGTTCGCGCGCCAGGGCTTTCATGCCTGTCGCGTGTCGGACATCGCCGACGAGGCCGGCGTGGCGTACGGGCTCGTCTACCACTACTTCGACTCCAAGGACGAGGTGCTCGACACGCTGTTCCTCGAGCGCTGGAACGTGATGCTCGAAGTGATCCGCGACGCCGACAGCCGGCCGATGCCCGTGCGCGACAAGCTCGCTGCGATCGTGTCGTTCATCGTCGACAGCTACCGTCACGACCCCGACCTGATGAAGGTGATCATCGTCGAGGTCACGCGCGCGGCCAACTCGCCCGGGCGCACGCACCTCGATCAGATCCGCACCGCGTATGAGCTGATCGCCGGGATCGTGTCCAAGGGGCAGGCCGACGGCACGTTTCGGGCAGACATCGAAGCGCGCTTCGCCGCGATGGCCTTCTACGGTGCTATCGAGCAGCTGCTCACCGGCTGGATCTTCGGTCTGCTGCCGCTGGGCGAGGGTGAGTTCGAGCGCGCCAAGCAGCTCGTGCTCGAGGTCGTCTGCGACGGGCTGGAGGTGAGCCCGGTCGGCGAGGCGGCTGTCGGTTGACCCCCGCATCGGACTCGCCCGTGCACCGGCGCGCGCCCAGCGCGCCGCGGCCCTCGGCGCGCACGTTGCCGGCCGGCACGGGCGATCTGCGACCTGTGGCGATCGCCAATAGACTGCGCGGCGGTGGAGCATGAAATGTTCAAGCGGCTGATGTGGTCTGGCCTGCTGGCGGGGATTGCGGCTCTGTCGGGGCTCGTCACCCAGCGGGTGGCGGCGATGGTCTGGCGGCGGGTGTTCGACGAGGAGCCTCCGGAGTGAGCCCGGGCGCAGGCAGAGACGCCCCGGGCGCGACCGATGCCGGCGCCGGCGCGCGCGAGGCCAACGGGGCCGCGCGCGAGGGCGCGGCGGGGATCGCCGCGGCGCTGACGGAAATCTCCGAGCGCGCCACGCTGCTGATCCACGAGGAGATCGAGCTCGCCAAGGCCGAGGTCACCGAGAAGGTGACGCGTATCGTCCGCGGCGCGGTTGTCTCCGTGGTCGCCGGCGTGTTCATCGTCACGGCCGTGATGTTCGCGCTCGTCGGGGGCGCCTGGCTGCTCTACTTCTATCTCCCGGTCGGC
>DASPVR010000224.1:0-5120 GCA_035622255.1 Solirubrobacteraceae bacterium
CTTCCCTGTGGTCGATCGGCCTCGCCGACCGGCTCGCCCGAGCCACGCTTGACCTTGGGTGCAGCCCGCCTTTGAACCGCCTGCATTACAGTCGCCGCCGCGCGCCCGGTCAATGGGCCCATTGACTCATAAGAGCGTTCAGGGTCTGAACGCCAGGCAGCGCGAGAGCGCCCACCGGCCTAGACTCCGCGCACGGATGTCCGCACCGATCACAGTTGTCGTCATCGACGACCACGTCCTGTTTCGCACCGGCCTGCGCGAGCTGCTCGAGCAGGAGGAGGTCCGCGTCGTGGGCGAAGCCGGCTCGGCCGAGGCCGGCTTGGAGGTTATCCAGGAAAAGGCACCCGACGTGGCGATCGTCGACCTCAGCCTTCCGCGGATGTCCGGACACGACGCGATCCGCCAGATGGCGACGAGCGCGCCACGAACCCAGGTGCTCGTGCTGACGATCTCAGTCGACGAGGCCGACGTCACCCAGGCGGTGCTCGCGGGCGCGTGCGGCTACCTGCTCAAGGACTCCTCGGCCGGAGAGATCGTCGCAGGCGTGCGGGCCGCGGCCTCGGGCGAATCGATGGTCTCTCCGCGTATGGCGGTGACGCTGCTGGAGCAGCTGCGCCAGCGCGAGCACGGCGAGAGCAGTCCCGACGCCGAGAGCCTGTCGGCTCGCGAGAAGGACGTGCTGCGCCTGGTCGTCGACGGCAAGGACAACGCCGAGATCGCCGAGGAGCTGTTCATCAGCCCGTACACGGTCAAGAACCACATCTCCAACATCCTGCTCAAGCTGCGCGTCGACAATCGCCTGCAGGCGGCGGTGCGGGCGGTGCGCGACTCGCTGATCTGAGCGCGCGGGCGGCCCCCGCGGATGTGCGGCCGCCGGGGCCGGGCTAGAGCTAGGAGCTCAGCTCGGCGCGGGCGCGCGCTGAGCTGAGCAGCTCGCGCAGCTGCTTGCACGTGCGCGTCATCCAGCGCAGCATGACCGACAGCTCGCGCAGCTGCGAAGCGGCCGCGGGGTCGCCCGACTCGGCCAGGCGGGCGATCTCGCGCTCCAGGCGCACACGGTCGACGTCGAGCGCGAGCACGTGCGCGTAGCCGTCGACGACCAGCTCGAGCGTGGTCGGGTCGTCGTCGCTGTGCTCTTCGGAGAGGGCGTCGATCAGCCTCTGCGCCTGGCTTCGCAGGTACTCGGGATCGTGTTCGATCGGATAGTGATTTGGCGCAGGTGTTGCTGACACGTCGGATCCCGGAGCTCCCTCGGACGACCCCGATTTGACCCCTTATGTAGAGCGTTGACGGATTACAGCCTGCTCGCGCCCCAGGGCCCGGTCAATCGACCGCGCGACCCTTTTTCACGTTCAGTTGATGAACGGAGGACCCGCCGTCCGAGCTATTGACCGCACGTGCGGCGATCGCCAGCCTCACGACGGTGACACCTAGCACGCTTGCCACGGACGGCCGGAGGATGACCTCGGCGCGCGCGGAGCGCGCGGGGTCGGCACGATGAGCGAGTCGACTGCGCTCGCTCCGCGGGAACTGGCCTACGCCGGCGCCGAGTCGAAGGCCGCATTCTCCGGATCGCTGCTCGGCTCGGAACTCAAGGGACGGTTCGCACTGCGGCCCATGGTCGGCGACGAGCGCGTGCAGCTGCGCGGGCTGCGGCGCTCCACGCGGCTGCTCAAACGCAGCTTCGATCTCGTTGGCGCGACGCTGTTGCTCGTCCTGCTGGCACCGCTGATGCTGCTCGTGGCGTTGCTCATTCGCCTCGAGGACCACGGCCCCGCGCTGTTTCGCCAGACGCGCGTTGGGCGCGACGGGAAGCCTTTTGAAATCGTGAAGTTCCGCACGATGGTCGTGGGCGCCGACGAGCTCAAGGACGAGCTGCGCCCGCTCAGCGAAGCCGGCGCGCTGTTCAAGCTCGCCGAGGACCCGCGCGTGACGCGCGTCGGCAGGTGCGTTCGCAGGTCGTGCATCGACGAGCTGCCACAGCTCTTCAACGTGCTCGGCGGCACGATGAGCCTCGTCGGGCCACGCCCGCTGATCCCAGAGGAGGACCGGCTGATCGTCGGCTGGCACCGCGTGCGCCTGTGCGCCGCGCCGGGCATGACCGGCCACTGGCAGGTGCTCGGGGCGGCGCGTGTGCCGCTGCACGAGATGGTCGCGATCGACTGCCGCTACGTGGCCGATTGGACGCTGTGGAGCGACGTGTGGACGCTCGCGAGGACGGTGCCGTGCGTGCTCGCGATGCGCGGCCTGTAGGCCCCCTGCCGCGGCGTCTCGTCGTCCCCGCCCGCCCGCAGGCGCGGATATGATCGGGCCGTCGGTTGCCGACAGCCTGACCCGATCGCAGAGCGGGCGCGGGCGGCCGCGCATCGCAGACGAGCGGCAAGCGGGAGCGCATGCAGTGAGATGGGCGGGCGCGTTCGTGGCGCTGATACTGGTCGTGGGAGTCGTCGCGAGCGTGATCGCGCTCGGCGGGCGTGAAGCCGACAGCGAGTTCGTCGCCCAGCAGCGAGCGCTAGAGCCCGTGCGTGCCACGGCGCTGCAGGAGCTGATCTCCACGACGAGCGACCCGCGGCCGGGCTATGGCGGGCGCGCGCTCGGTGCGCGCTGCAGCGCTCAGGGCGCGGGCGCGCTGGCCAACCCGTGGACATGCATCGTCCGCTACCCCCGCACGCCGCTCGTGCGCTACCGGGTGACCGTGTATCCCAACCGTTCGATCCGCGGCACGGGTGAGCCCGCGGGCGGCGGGTCCCGAGGGGTGCTCACGGTTAGTGGCTGCTGTGTGGGGTCCTCGTGAGCGCCCAGGCGGCAGGCTAGGCGCTCCGCTAGGCAAGCGCGTCGCGCAGCTTTGCCAGCGCGCGGTATACGCGAGCCTCGACGGCGCTCTCGCCGTCGCCGAGCACGCGGGCGACGTCGCGCAGCTTGAGGTCGGCGCCGAAGCGCAGGGCGATCGCCTCGCGCTCCTCGTCGCTGAGCAGCGCCAGCGCGCTCGCGAGCTCATCGCGCTGCTCGATGGCGGCGAGCGCAGGGTCTGGCTGTGCGGGTACCACGCCGGCGGTGACCTGGTCGAGCGCGCGCGCCTCGGTGGTGGCGCGGCGAGCGTGGTCGCGCAGCAGGTTCAGCGCGATCGTGTAGAGCCAGCGCCGCTCGCTGCCACGGCGAGGGTCAAAGCGCTGGCGCGAGCGCAGCATGCGCTCGAACGTCTCCGACAGGAGATCCTCGGCGAGCGCGCGGTTGCCGGTACGGTAGGCGAGAAACGCGAACAGCCGCTCAGCGTGCTCCTCGAACAGCCGCTCGAACGTGTCGACCTGCATCCAACAGACATTCTGGCGTTGGTGCCGGGCGGCGCCGTTTCTGTCCTCAGCGCGGGCGCGGGCGGCGGAAGCAGGCTGCCCACCCGCTTCCCGATGCAGGCGGCTGCCGCAGGCGTCTGCTCACAGACCTTTGAGGCAGGTTACTTGTGCGGCCAGGACTTGCCCTGCGACGAGGCCTTGCCCTGCGACGACGCCTTGCCCTGCGACGAGGCCTTGCCCTGCGACGAGGCCTTTGCGCAGACCTTCAGCGACACGGTTTCGGTGATCGTGTTGCCCGAGCTCGTGACGGCCTCGACCTTCAGGGTGCCCTTCGTGCAGGGCAGCTTGACGACGATGTCAGCCGACGCGCTGCGTCCGCTGAGTACGAGCACGGTCTTGCCGTTGAACGTGACGACGACCTTCGTGAGCGTCTGGTGTGCGGGCACGCGCACGTGGATCGGCACCTCGCGTGTCCATGGGTGGTGGTGGTGTTCGCCACCCTGCCCGTACTGCGCCGTGGCGGCGTTACCACCCGTCTGGTTGGCACCGCCCGCGGCGATCACGCCGCCGGCACCGGCGGCCATCAGGCCGACGGTCAGCCCGGCGACGGCCAGCCGCCGGCGCGTACCCGCGCGTCCCCCGCGCCGGGCGCGCGCCAGCGCGGCCGTCCTGATGCGATCGAGGCGGAGGGGATCGAGCTCAGGGCGCTCGGCACGCAGGCGCTGTGTGATGTGCTCGAACTGCTGGTCTTCTTGTGCGCGCCTGCGCTTCATCCTCGCGTCTCCTGATGGTCGATATTGAGCCTGCTGTATCCCCCAATACGAACGGCCGGCGCATTTTCCGACATCTGGCCGATCTTTAGAGATGGTCGATGGAAATCTGCCCTGATGCCAGCGCTTCGCGCCGCAGCAGCGGCGCCGCCGCTTCCCAGCTGTGCGGGTCAGGTGTGTGCAGCGCCACGGCGGCGTGTTTGACCAATGGCGCGAGCGGGTTGAGCGAAAGCGCGCGCGCGATAGCAGAGCGCGGGTCCACGCCGTCGGCGGCGCGGGCGAGCGCCAGCCAGTAGTCGCCTTCCCAGCTGTCGGTTTCGAGCACGCGGGCCTGCAACATCGCCGACACGCCCGCCTGGTCGAAGCCGAGTTCCAGGTCGCAGACGCCGATGATCGTGTAGGCCTGGGGGCGCTTGGCCGAGAGCGACAGCGACGACAGGGCCTCGCTCTTGGCGCCTGCGCAGTCAGACTGGCTCAGGTCGCGCGCGCTCGCGGCCAGGCGCGTGTAGGAGGTGCCGGCGAGCAGCGGCGCGATCGCGAGCACGAGCCAGCCGAGCGCGACGAGCACGCGGTTGGCGGGCAGGCCGGAGAGACCGGCGCGGCGGCTGGCCGGCCGGGCCAGCGCGCCACCGGCGAGGATGACCACACCGAGCGTGGCGGCGGGCATCTGCCAGTCCCAGTCGAAGCCCTGGTGGACCGCCCAAGCGAGAGCGACGGCGAGCACTGCCGCCTGCACCGAGCGGTCTGGTCCGCGGGCGCGATACGCCAACCCGAAGAGCATTCCGCCGACCGCGAGCACGATCAGGGCGAGGCCGACGACCCCGAGCTCGGCGAGGCTTTGGAGATAGAGCGAGTGCGCGTCGGTGACATACAACGGTTCGGCGCGGTAGCGGAAGTAGTTGGCCTGGTAGCTGCCCGCGCCACTGCCGCGCAGCGGATGGTGTTCGTAGATGCGGATGGCGGCATTCCACAACGCCAGGCGGCCGTTGTTGCCCGGGTCGGTCAGCCGTTCGCGTGTGTGGATCACGCCGACGCCGTTGCCCTTGACAAAGCGGTCGTA
>DASPVR010000225.1:0-9377 GCA_035622255.1 Solirubrobacteraceae bacterium
TGCGCGGCGGCGCTGTCGCCGACGAGCTCGCCCGTGGCGGGATCGAGCGGGATCTGGCCCGAGCACAGCAGCAGATCGCCGTGGCGCACCGCGTGGCTGTAGGGGCCGATCGCCGGTGGCGCCCCGGCGGCGGTCACGGCTCTGCGCTCGCTGGCCATCGCGCGCGTCACCCTAGCGACGCGGTGCACCCTGCGCGCGGCGCCTGGGCGTGCGCTAGATTCGAGTCGATGCTACGGGCCCTCAGGATCCCCTGCAGGGCATTGCTGGGGGTGCTCACGAGCGGGGCGGCGTGCGGTGCGCTGGCGGCGGGGTCCGCGCAGGCCCAGATCGCATGGGCGCCATGCGGGGGCAGCAATGAACTCGCCTGCGGCCACCTCACCGTGCCGCTCGACTACAGCGGCGCCACCCCCGGCGTGATCACGCTCGCGCTGCATCGCCACCGCGCCCCGGTAGGCGACGAGCGCAGCGCCGTGGTCGCGCTCGCCGGGGGCCCGGGCCAGCCTGCGCTCCCGTTCACCGAACAGTTCATCCGGCTGCTCGGCCCGATCATCGCCACGCGCGACCTGATCGTGTTCGACCAGCGCGGGATCGGCCTCTCGCACCCGCTCTCCTGCCATCGCTTCGAAAAGGCCCTCATCAGCGGACCGCCGGGCCCCGCGATCGGCCAGTGCGCCGGCCAGCTCGGGGCCTCGCGCTCGGACTTCACGACGGCTGAAACCGTGTCTGACATCGAGGCGATCCGCCAGGCGGGCGGCTACGAAAAGCTGGTGCTCTATGGCACCTCGTATGGGACCAAGGTCGCCGAGCGCTACGCCCAGACCTACCCGGGCCACGTCGAAGCCCTCGTGCTCGACTCGGTCGTTCCGCCCAACGGGCCCGATCCGCTGAACCGCCCCACGATCGAAGCCGTTCCGAGGATCCTGCACGAGCTGTGCGCCCGCCGCAGCTGTGCGCACATCACCCACAGCCCCGTCGACGACCTCGCTCGCGTCGTCGCGCGCGCCGAACGCAGGCCGCTGCGCGGTCGCTGGATCGACGGCCACGGCCGCCCGCACAGAGTCAGGATCTCCTCGGTGCATGTGCTCGAAATCCTGCTCGAGGGCGACCTGGAACCCGCCCTGCGCGCGGAATTCCCGGCGGCGATCCGCTCGGCGGCCAACGGCGATGACGCACCGCTCGCGCGCCTGGCCGAGCGCGCGCAGAGCGTCGGCGAAAGCGAAGCCGAAGCCGAAGGCGAGGAGACGTTCGACACGCCCCTCTACTACGCCACCACGTGCGAAGAGGAGCTGTTCCCGTGGAACCGCGCGGCCCCGCCCAAGACGCGCCTGGCCGAAGCGGCCGCGCAGATCAAGCGCCTGCCGGCGAGCGCGATCAGGCCGTTCACGCGCCGCGACGTGCTCGCCATCAGCGACATGCCGGCGTGCGCCTACTGGCCCTACTCGACCCCGGCGCCGGCGCCGGTGCAGGCGCCCTTCCCGGACGTGCCCGCGCTGATCCTGAGCGGCGAAGACGACCTGCGCACGCCGACGTCGGGCGCGCGCGAAGTGGCGGCGCAGATACCCGGATCGCACCTGCTCGTCGTGCCCCACGTCGGGCACTCGGTGCTCGGCAGCGACCTCAGCGGCTGCGCGAGCGCCGCCCTGCAGGCGCTGTTCGCGCACAAGCCGATCAAGCCGTGCTCGCCCGCCGCCGTGCCCGCGCTCGTGCAGCTCACGCCGCTCGCCCCCGCGCGCCTCAGCGACGTGGCGGTCGCGCGCGGCTACCACGGGCTTGCGGGGCGCACCTTAGACGCCCTCTCGCTCACGCTCGCCGACTTCTCCCGCCAGGCGGGCCTGCAGGCGCTCAGCGCGCTGACCAGCGGCAACCTGTCCGGGCTGACGGAGGTCCGCGTCGGCGGCCTGCGCTCGGGCTGGGGCGAGCTGAACGGAGCCGGGCTCTGGCTGCACGCCTACTCCTACGTGCCCGGGATGACCGTCTCGGGCTCGATCACCTCCGGACAGACCGTGCTACAGATCGGCGGGCCGGCCGCCGCCCAGGGCACGATAAGCCTGGGGCCGCACGGCTCGCTGGCGGGCATCTTGGGCGGCGAGAGCGTGGCGCTCCTGCTCCGCCCCGGCACGAGCACCGCTATCGTCGAGGCGGATGCGCTGGCCAGCCCACTCCTTGGCCCTGGCAGCTCTGCTCGCAGCTCTGCTGCCCGCGCTGGGACTGGCAGCGTGGCCGGCCTCCTCGATCGCATCCCTTGAATTCGGGCCCTGTAGCGAGAGCGCGCAGCTGGGCTTCGACTGCACGCACGTGGTCGTGCCGCTCGATCGCAGCGGGGCGCTGCCGGGCACGATCTCACTCGAAGTCGAGCAGCGCAGCGCGGAAGCGGGCAGGCGCAGCACAAGCGCGGTGGTGGCGCTCGCCGGGGGGCCCGGCCAGGCGGCGCTCGGACTGGGCGAATTCATCGCCACGGCGATCGCGCCCGCGCTGAGCACGCGCGACCTGCTCGTCTTCGACCAGCGCGGCACGGGCGCCTCGGATCCCCTGCACTGCGGGGCGCTCGAAGACCTCTCCGGGGGCTCCGTGGGCGCGTTGCTGGAACGCTGCGCGGGGGAACTGGGGCCCGCCCGCGGCTCGTTCACCACCCAGGAATCGGTGGCCGACATCGAGGCCATCCGCGCGGCGACCGGTTATGAAAAGCTCGTCCTCTACGGCACTTCCTACGGCACCAAGGTGGCGCTCGAGTACGCCGAACGCTATCCCCAGCACGTCGAAGCGCTCGTGCTCGACTCGGTCGTGCCGGCGGGCGGGCCGGAACCGTTTGAGATCCCCAGCCTGCAGGCGATCGGGCCGGCGCTCGCGGAGCTTTGCGCACAGCGGGCCTGCGCCGGCATCACCTCCAACCCGCTGCGCGACCTCACGCGGCTGGCGGCGCGGCTGCGCACGCACGCGCTGAGCGGCTCGGTCTACGACGGCTCCGGGAATCGCCACGCGGCCACCCTGAACGAGCCCGGGCTGCTGGCGATCCTCGAGGCGGGCGACCTGAACCCGGCCCTGCGCGCGCTGCTGCCCGCGGCGGTGCAGTCGGCGCTGCGTCGCGACCCCGCTCCGCTGCTGCGCCTGCACTTGCTCTCTGAGGGGCTGATCCCGAGCGTCCCGCGCGGCAGGGTCGAAGGCCCGATCACCGAAGCCGGGCAGTCGATCGACGAAGCCCTGTTCGTCACGACGAGCTGCGAGGAGACCCCCTTCCCGTGGCAGCGTGCGGCCTCCTCGAGCACGCGCCTGGCCGAAGCGCTCGCCGCGCTGCACGCCAAGCCGGCCTCGGACTTCCTGCCCTTCGACGCCACGACGGCGTTCGACACGAGCCTGATCGGCGACTGCGCCAGCTGGCCGGACGCCTCGCCGCCGCCGCCCGCCCCGGGTCCCCTGCCGGATGTGCCAACCCTGATCCTCTCGGGGGCCCAGGACCTGCGCACGCCGACCGCCAACGCCCTCGCCGTGGCCGCGCAGATACCGGGAGCGCAGGTGCTCGTCGTCCCGTTCACCGGCCATTCGGTGCTCGGCAGCGACTTCAGCGGCTGCGCCGAGCGGGGTGTCGGCGCCTTCTTCACCGGTGAGCCCGTACCGCCGTGCGCGGACGTCGAGAACCTCTTCCCCCCCACCCCGATCACGCCCCCCAGCCTGTCCTCGGTCCATCCGCCGCCCGCGCTCGGCGGCAACCCCGGCCGCACGCTGGCCGTCGTGCTCGACACGATCCTCGATCTCGACCGCCAGGTCGTGGGCGCCACGCTGCAGGCAGACCAGGAACTGCCCCGTGGCTCGAGCTTCGGCGGCCTGCATGGCGGCTACGCGCGTCTGGACGCGTCGGCGCTAGAGCTCGTCAACCTCGCGTTCGTGCCGGGCGTGAAGCTGAGCGGCAGCTTCCCGATCCGCGACGGCGAGCTGCAGACGGCGACCATCCGCGTGTCGGGATCGCAGGCCTCGCGCGGCGAGGTCCGCATCGGCACCGGCACGACGATCAGCGGGACGCTCGGCGGCAGGCACTTCGACGTCTCGGTCGCCCGTGCCGAGGCGGCTCGCGCCGGCGCACAGGCATGGCCCTCGCGTCCGCTGCGCTTCCCGCTCGCCGGCCTCGTCGAAGCGGGCGCAGCGCTTCGCTGAGCTGATGCCCAACGAGCTCGCCGCCGAGACCTCGCCGTATCTGCGCCAGCACGCCGACAACCCGGTCGCCTGGCTGCCGTGGGGACCGCGCGCACACGCGCTCGCGCGAGATCGCGACAGGCCGCTGCTCGTGTCGATCGGCTACTCCTCGTGCCACTGGTGTCACGTGATGGAGCGCGAGTCCTTCGAGGACGAGCGCACCGCGGCGCTGATGAACGAGAGCTTCGTGTGCGTGAAGGTCGACCGCGAGGAGCGCCCGGACGTCGACGCGCTCTACATGGAGGCCGTGCAGGCGATGACCGGCCAGGGCGGCTGGCCGCTGAACGTCTTCCTCACCCCCGAGCAGCTCCCCTTCTACGGCGGCACCTATTTCCCGCCCGAGCCGCGCCCGGGGATGCCGGCCTGGACGCAGGTGCTGCAGGCGATCGCCGAGGCCTGGGACGAGCACCGCGACGAGATCCGGGCCGGCGGCGAGCGCCTGCGTGAGCGCCTGTCGGGCACCGCGCGCCTGAAGCCCTCCGCCGCGGCACCCAGCGAGCAGGCGCTCGACGACGCGCTCGACGCGCTGCGCGCGAGCTACGACGCCCCCCACGGCGGCTTCGGCGGCGCCCCCAAGTTCCCGCAGGCGTCGGTGATCGAGTTCATGCTCTGCCGCGCCGGGGCCGCCGAGACCGGGGAGCGGTCGAGCGCACGCGCGCCGACGGCACGCGAGATGGCGCTGGGAACGCTCACCGCGATGGCCGCCGGCGGCATCTTCGACCAGGTCGGAGGCGGCTTTCATCGCTACGCGGTCGACGCCACCTGGACAGTGCCCCACTTCGAGAAGATGCTCTATGACAACGCGCTGCTGGCGCGCGCCTACCTGCACGGCGCGCGCCTGGCCTCCGACGCCCGCCTGGAGCGCGTCTGCCGCGAGACGCTCGACTGGCTGCTGCGCGACATGCGCGGCGCCGAGGGGGGCTTCTACGCCGCCCTGGACGCCGACTCCGACGGCGCCGAGGGCAGCTTCTACGTGTGGACCGTGGACGAGCTGACGGGCGCGCTCGGCGACGACGCCGACGCCGCGCTCGCCTGGCTGGGCGCGAGCGGGCGCGGCAACTTCAGCGATCCCCACCACCCCCGGCCCGGGCTGAACGTGCTCAGCGCGCGCGGGCCCGAGCCACCGCCGCCGCAGCGCGCGCGCATCCGCGGAGCGCTGGCGGCCGTGCGCGCGCAGCGCTCGCGCCCCGGCCTGGACGACAAGCGCCTGACGAGCTGGAACGCGCTCGCGATCGCCGCGCTGGCCGACGCCGGTGCGACGCTGTCAGAGACCCGCTACATGGACGCAGCGATCGCCTGCGCGGAGTTCGTGCTCGACCGGCTGCGCGACGAGCGCGGGCGCCTGCTGCGTACCTACTCCGAGAACCGGGCCCGGCTCGACGGCTACCTCGAGGATCACGCCTACCTGCTCGAGGCGCTGCTCGTGCTGTTCGAGGCGACCTGCGAGGAGCGCTGGTTCGAGCACGCGTGCGAGCTGGCTGAGCAGATCGTCGAGCGCTTCGCCGACCCCGGTCGCGGCGGCTTCTTCACGACCGCCTCAGACCAGGAAGCCCTGATCGCGCGCCGCAAGGACATCGAGGACGCGCCGATCCCGTCGGGCAACGCGAGCGCCGCGCTCGGGCTCCTGCGTCTGTCCCAGCTCACCGGCGAGCCCGAGCAGGCGCAGCGCGCCGACTCCGCCCTCGCGCTGCTGCAGGAGATCGCGCCGCGCCATCCGACCGCCTTCGGCCACCTGCTGCAGGCCATGCACTGGCGGCTTGCCCCGGCGCGCCCGATCGCCTGCCCGGTCCCCGGACCGGCCGGCGACCCTACAGGATCGCCAGGTAGCGGTCGAGCTCCCACTGCGTGACCTGCACGCGGTAGTCGTCCCACTCCTGGCGCTTGATCTCGATGTAGCGGTTGAACGTGTGCTCGCCGAGCGCGCGCAGCACGAGCTCTGACTCGGCCGTGATCTCGATCGCTTCGCCGAGGCTCTCGGGCAGCTGCTCCACCCCGAGGCGCTTGCGTTCCTCCGCCGACACGTGGTAGAGGTTCTTCTCCATCGGCTCGGGCAGCTCATAGCCCTTCTCGATCCCCTCGAGGCCCGCCTGGAGCAGCACGGCGAACATGAGGTAGGGGTTGCACGCCGGGTCGGGGCAGCGCAGCTCCATGCGCGTGGCGCGCTCGCGCCCGGGGTGATAGAGCGGCACGCGCACGAGCGCCGAGCGGTTGCGCCGCGACCACGCCACGTACACGGGCGCCTCGAAGCCCGGGACCAGGCGCTTGTAGGAGTTGACCCACTGCGCGAAGATCGAGCAGATCTCGCGCGCGTGCTTGAGCTGCCCGGCGATGAACGCCTTGCCCACGTCCGAGAGGAAGTACTTGTCGTCGGCGTCATAGAAGGCATTCTCCCGGCCCTTGAAAAGCGACTGGTGGGTGTGCATGCCCGAGCCGTTCTCGCCGTACAGCGGCTTGGGCATGAAGGTCGCGTGCCAGCCGTATTTCATCGCCACCTCCTTGACCGTGATGCGGTAGGTCATGCAGTCGTCGGCCATCTTCAGTGCATCCGCGTAGCGCATGTCGATCTCGTGCTGGGAGGGGCCGACCTCGTGATGGGTGTACTCGACATGGATGCCCAGCTGCTCGAGCGCGAGCACCGTCTCGCGCCGCACGTCCGAGCCGGCGTCGAGCGTCGTCAGGTCGAAGTAGCCGCCTTCGTCGAGCACCTCGGTCGAGCGCACCCCGCGGAACAGGAAGTACTCGAGCTCGGGCCCGACGTTGAAGGTGTCGAAGCCCATTGCCTTGGCGCGCTCCAGCGCGCGTCGCAGCACGTGCCGGGGATCGCCCTCATAGGGCGTGCGCTCGGGCGTGACGATGTCGCAGAACATCCGCCCCACGCCCTGCTCCTCGGGGCGCCACGGCAACACGGCGAAGGTCGTGGGATCGGGCATCGCGATCATGTCGGACTCCTCGATCGCGTTGAAGCCGGTGATCGAGGAGCCGTCGAAGCCCATGCCGGCATCGAAGGCGTCGTCGAGCTCGGCGGCGTTGATCGAGAAGGACTTCAGCTGGCCGAGGATATCGGTGAACCAGAAGCGGATGAAGCGGATTTCGTGCTCTGCGACGAGCTCCTTGATCTCCTCGACCGTCGTCGGCTGCTCGGCTGCTCGCTGGTCCTCCATGGCGCCTGACCTTAGTCGATGGTCTCGCGCCTGGCTATCGACGGCTGGCCAAACGACGGCGCCGTCAGCGACCCGCCACGGCCGCCACGAAGCTGGCGACGTCTTCTGCTTCCCTGCCCTGGTAGAGCAGCGCCGGCATCTGCCCGAGGCCGCGGGCGCGGCCTTCGAGGATCGCGCTGAGCACGAGCGCACGGCGCCCGGCGGGCGTTGCGATGTCTTCGCCGACGCGAACGTCGAGGTTCGGCCCGATGCGCGCGATCGACTTGGTCGCCGCCAGCGTGTGGCAGAAGGCGCACGTGTGCGAGAACAGTTCGCGCCCCTTCTGCTGCTGGGCGTTGAGGTGCACCCCGCCGACCGCTTCGCTGGGCTTGTTGCTGTTGGAGGCGAGCACGAGCGCCGGGATCCCCAGGCCGAAGGCGAACGCGAGCACGACGACCGCCAGCACGACCCGACTGCCAGCCTTGGACTCGGTGTGCAGCGAGCGGCGCGTGCCGCGCGGGCCGCCGCGCATCGCGACGAAGAACACGCCGAGGCCGAGGACGATCCAGAAGGCGAGAACGAGGTAGACCATGCGGGCGAGAAGATATCGGCTGGCGCGCCGGCGCCGACGCGCGGGCCCGAGCTCAGGGCCGGGCGCCGCGCCGGGGTCGAAGGCGTGACCCTGTGCCCAGCACGGCGTGCACGCCTGCCCAAGAAGCCTCTCACGCTTTACTTGCGCGCAATCTGGATCGCTACGCTGTTCGCACAGGTAGTTCGACGATCTGGAACGCCCGCTTGTACATCCTGCGTCGTATCTCGCTCTCTCGCCTCCTGCTGCTGTGCGGGCTTGTGATCGCGATCGGCGTGTCCGCGACCGCGATCGCCTCGGCGCTCGACGCCGGGCCGGTTCCTGAAGCCAAGTCGCTTCCCAACGCGCTGCACGACGCGCTCGCCGGCCCCGCCGTGCAGGGCGTGAGCGCCAACATCCAGTTCACCAACCGGCTGCTGGAAGGAGCCAACCTCGTAAGCGGCGGCGGAGAAGCCAGTCAGCTCGACCAGAGCCCACTGCTGTCCGGGGCCTCCGGGCGCCTGTGGATCGCCAAGGACGGGCGCGTGCGCTTGGAGCTGCAGTCCGAAAAGGGCGACACGCAGATCATCTACGACGGCAAGACGCTGACCGCCTACGACGCGTCGACGAACACGTTGTACCGCTACTCGTCCCCCCAGCAGTCGCCCGCTGCCCCAGGCGACAGCGCAGGCGCGCACGAAGCGCCGAGCGTCGCGAAGATCGAAGAAGCGATCTCGCATCTCAGCACGCACGCGAACGTCTCGGGCGCCACCCCGACTGACGTGGCCGGCCGTCCGGCCTACACCGTGCGCATCTCGCCCAAGCAAGGCGGGAGCCTGGTCGGCGGCGCCGAGCTGTCGTTCGACGCCGAATACGGCGTCCCGCTGCGCGCCGCGATCTACTCCTCCTCGACGCCCGCGCCGGTGATCGAATTGGCTACCACCGAAATCTCCTACGGACCGGTCGAAGACTCCGTGTTCGAATTCACCCCGCCGTCCAACGCGAAGGTGCAGGAAATCGGCCACCGCTCCGGCGGCTCCAGTGCCAGCGGATCGCAGACGGGCTCCGCGGGCGCGGCCGGCCGACCGCGGCTGACCACCCATGGCCACGGCGTCACCGCGATCGCCGTCCTGGAAAGCGAAGCGCACAGCGGCGCCGGCAGCGGCCTGGCCGAAGAGCTGCCGAACGTCAAGATCGGCAGCGCGACCGCGAGCGAGCTGTCCACCGCGCTCGGCACCGTCCTGAGCTTCGAGCAGGGTGGCGTGCGCTACGTCGTCGCCGGCGCCCTTCCCGCGAGTTCGATCGAGGAATTCGCGCGGGGCCTTTAGCGTGGGCGACGCGGCACTCGCGGGCGAGTCGCACGAGGGGGCCGGCCCGCTGCCGGTGCGGGCGCGCGGGCTGGTCAAGCGATACCGCGAGGTCTTGGCGGTCGACCACGTCGACCTCAACGTGCGCACCGGCGACGTCTATGGCTTCCTCGGGCC
>DASPVR010000226.1:0-29924 GCA_035622255.1 Solirubrobacteraceae bacterium
CGGCGGCGTCGTCTTGAAGGCCCTGTCTTCTCCATCGATGGTGCCGGCGCTGTTGGCGGCGACCAGCCGGTAGTGGTAGGTGGTACCCGGATAGAGGCCTGTGATGGGCTGGCTGACAGCCTCGGTGTCTGTGCTCGACCCCACAGGCGAGTCTGGCACTGGCACGTCCGTCCCGTAGGAGGTAGTCGTCCCGTATTCGAAGTGATACGTCGTTTCCAGGCCGTTTGGGTCAACCGCGCCATGCAGCGTGCCACCTGCGCCCGTCACGCCAGACGCCGGTTCGGTGCGGGGGGAGGGCGGCTCGCTCCCAACCGCGACGGGGCCAAAGGCGGGCGTACCGTTGCCGCTCGGCCCGTCGTAGCCGACCTCGGCGTGGCAGAGATATTCGTCTTCGACGGGCGGAGTGCATACTCCGTTGCTCCCAAGCGTGACGTCGAAGAGGGCGCCTGCGTCTTGGTAGAAGGCGTCGGCAGTCGGCGGGGGGCCGCCAGATTCGCTCGCATGCGCCTCGATCCCGGCCACGAGAGGCGCACTAACGCTCGTGCCGCAGATGTTCGCCCAGCCTTCTTGCGCTGTGCTGTAGACAGAGACGGGCGTTTTACAGGCCGCGACCGCGGCGACGTCATTGTCGGTTCTGTGCGTACAGGCCTTGTCGCCTTGCCAGGGAGGCTTCAGCTCGGATCGGCTGCAGCCGCTGCCGGTCCCTAATGCTCGTTCTGGTTCAGACCACACTTGCTCGGACCATCCACGCGTGTTCGACGCCCTATTGAGGCTGGTGCCGCCGACGGCGACCACGTATGGCGATGCCGCGGGAAAGAGCGGCGAGCTCAGGCCGCTGTCGTAGCCGCTATCACCTGCCGACGCAGTGACCACCACGCCCGGGTGGTTGTAGTCGGGGTTATATTCATCGCAGTTGGTTCCGGCGCAATCCTGCTCAGGGATTCCATAGCTGTTTGAGATCTCAGTCGCGCCGAGCCCGACAGCGGTGTTGACGGCTTGGCCAAGATCGACCCCGTAGGCGGTGCTGGCCTCCACGAGCAGGATGTGGCAGTGCGGACAGGCGGCCGAGGCCATGTCGAGGTCCAGCGCGGTCTCGGTCTCCCAACCTTCTTCGGGAGGCGGGTAGTTGGCTTCTTCGCCTTGCTCATTGACCCTCCTGAAGCAACCGTTGGCCTTGGTGCATGGTTCAAGTCCGTACCGTCCGCGATACGTGGCGAGGTCCCCTTGGGCTTCTTCGTAGCCGTATGCCTCGACGAGTGCGATCGTCTGGTTTGAGCCGCCCGAGGTGGGGATCTTGTATGCAGACCGGAGATCCTGCGGGTCATAGCCGCCCTTTTCGCCACTGCCTTCGAGCAGCGGCCCTCCCGCCGGTAGCGCCCAGTGTCCCGCCGCTCTGACGGGTCGTGGGTCGACGATCGCTTCGCACGGCCCCTGCGGGCAGGCCCAGTAGGGTTTGGTAGCCGACGGCGTTGGCGAGACCTCGGATTCAAGCGCCCGGCGACGGGCCTCGTCAGCTACGGCTGAAACTGGCACCGCCTGATGCAGTCCGCTCCTCCCCTCGACCATTAGGGGTATGCCGCTGCGGGTGCTATTGCCCCATCGGGGACCCTTAGTGATGCCTCGGGCCATCGGAGCTGTCGAGGGCACCAGTGCTGTCGTCGGCGTGTAGGTCCGTTTGCCGGCATGACGGCGAGCTATAGACGTGACTGGCATGGACGCCACGGCGGCGTTAACGGGCTCTGGGGCGCGCAGGGCGCGTCGGTGCCTGATCGCCCCAGCGGTGGTGCCAAGCGGTGGTGCCAGAGCCGCGATCAACGCTAAGGCGCTGACGGCAGCCGAGATCAGGACCACTGCGCGACGGTGCCGCACGGCCTCACCTCTTTTCGACAGGGCTCTTCCTGCTGATCATCCGGCGAGAAACCAAGCATTCCTCCTAACCCGAAAGGTGATCCTCCTGATCCTACTGCCGTGCAGCGCCATCGGCAATTGGAAAATTTCCAAGGCGTCGGCCGCCAGGCGATGGCCCGGCTTGCCTGGGAGCGCGGCTGGTCTTTGCTTGAGGCCGGCGGCGACTTATGCTCCTCGGGGAAAGAAGGCGCACAACGAACTGCCGACTCGGCGCTCGATCCTCGTCCATCCCGACAGCGCGCGTGCCGTCACGACGACGACGCTCCTTTTGCGCAAAAGCACAAATCTGGAGGCCTGCTTCGCCCAGGGCTGGCAGGGTCCCGGGGACCCCCGGATAAACGGCGGATAGACTGACGCGACTATGTCTGCCGTGAGCGGCAAGGCTAGGAGCACCGAGAACCTCCGGGTGGTCCGTCAAGTGGTCGCGGCGTTCCTCGCAGGTGACTTGGACGCGGCTTTCGCGCTTGCGGATCCGCAGGTGGAGTTCGAGAATCGGAGGGGAGCTCCGGGCATCGATGGCACCTACGTCGGGCGCGAGGAGATCCTGGGTATGTTCGTCAAACTGAGCGAGACATTTGAGGACTACCGAACCGAACCACTGCAGTTCGAGAGCGGTGGAGAGCAGGTGGCAGTTCTTACTCGCGAGGTCGGTCGTGGCCGCGAGAGCCGCCTTCAGGTCGACCAGCGCACCGTTGCCCTCTACACGCTGGCCGACGGCAAGGTGTCGCGGATCGAAACGTTCCCCGCGCCGAGCGGCGACCTGCGCCAAGTCCTGGGCGGGTCGTAGAGGGGGTCCCGCCCAGCTCGAGCTCGCGCCAGCGGGGTGACACGACGGACCGCGCCGGCTTCAGCGCGGTATCCGCAGCTCCGGCCAATTCACGACAACTATTCACTTTGCCCAGGGCTGGCAGGGCCTCCAGTGGCCGCTCGGACGACGCGGCGACCTGACGATCCCTCGCCAAGCTCTCCTGCGCGCTCGCTAGAGCGCGGGTCGTATCGCTCGCCGCGTAGTCTGTCCGTCAGGGATACTGGCCGGGAGATGACCGAGGAGCCCACGACGCCCGACCCGGTGGAGCCGTGGCAGCAGTCTGTTGAGGCGGGGAACGCCCGAGACATCGAGGCACTCCTGGCGTTCTTCACATCCGATTCGGTCTTCGACCTCTCGGGGTCGGCCTGGGCACCTTCACGGGTCGCGCGGCACTACGTGATTTCTTCGAGGGGTGGTGGGGCGGGTACGAGGACTACGAGATAGCGGCTGAGGAGACTCGGGATCTCGGCGGCCGGGTGACGTTCAGCGTCGTCGTTCAGCGCGGCAGGCCGCCAGGAAGCAGCGGCTGGGTCGAGCAACGGTATGCGGCCTTTGCGACTTGGACGGATGGGTTGATAGATCGGACGGCCAACTCTTTCGACATCGACAAGGCCCGCGCGGCCGCCGAACGGCTCGCCCAGGAGCGCGCTTAGTAGTGTTTGCGACAGACAGTGGGCTCATTGGCCCACGGAACAAGTCTCGGCGGGAGGAGGTCCTAGTCTCTCATGACGCCTCCGGCGCCACACTGCTCGGCTTCTAGCCTTAGCGATGCGGGCGTGAGTTACGCGGGCGACTCCAGCCTCAGCCTGACACCCGATCGCCTCGCCAGCCACCCAAGTCCAAGCAGACAGGCGATCCCGCCCGCGATCACGATCATCAGCCAGGGGAAGCTTGTGCTCGAGGGGACATCGAAGACGAGCTTGTCGGCAGCCGCCGCGCCGAGCGCCGTGCTCCCCGGTGCGCCATGGGTATAGGTGCTTGCCACGAGGTCGGTTAGGTACGAGCCGCCCGCCGTGCCAGCCGGGATCGCCACCTTCACGCCGACAGTGCGGATGGCGTCAGGGCGAAGTTGGAACCTGGCCGGGCTGACGCTCACCCAGGCGGCTGGAATCGTCCGCCCAGAGCCACCGGCGAGCCGTTGTGCGTGCACGGCGTAGTTCGAGACGACGCTGCCGGTGTTCTTGACATACAGCCACCGCAGGGCGTACGTCCTGCCTGCCTTGGCCGGAGTGCTGAGCGTGAGAGGGGTGGCACCGACGCCCGTTCCGATGCTCGCAAAGGCGCCAGCAGGCTGGGCGAAGAGGACCGCGAGCGCGGTCGCGGTGAGGATCTGTGAACGTCGCATCGTTGCTCCTTGTGGTCGGGTTCGGATCAGTTCGCGATCCAGGTGATGTGGGTGGTGAAGATGGCGCTGTGGTCGCTGGAGGACACGGGGCCAACCAGGCGCAGCGCCTCCACGCTGGATTGGCTGGCGGACGCGTCTCCACAGATCCCGCCGGTGGCGAAGTCCGCGTCGCAGACAGCAGTGATGCCAAGCAGGTGCCCGGGCAGGTATGTCTCGCTGTACTGGTCTGAGCCCGGCGTGAGCGAAGCGCAGGCGGGCGATCCGCCGCCCCCGCAGAGCCTCCACGCCTTGCCGCCGTCGCTCGGCAGGGCGTCGGCGCCCGCGATCAGGACCGTGCTCGGCGCGCCGGCGTTCGTGACGGTGACCTTGCCCGTCTCGCAACTACCGTTCGGAAACCCGAGCGCTCCGCCCGACGAGCTCCCGCCCGTGCAGTTTGCGTAGGAGAGGCTTGTCGTGCTGAGCGTGACGGACTTGAACGCGACGTGGATGGTCGCCGTTGCGCTGGCGCCGTGTGCGGTCTGGGGCAGTGGAGCGCCCGGCGCAGCGCCGCCCAGTCCGGCGCCGATTGCCAGCCCCACGAGGCCTGCGCGAGCCGCGACGCGACGGCCGTCGCGGAACGACGGCCGCCGGTTGCGGTATACGGATCGTGATTGCATCAGGGCTCGACCCGACTATCTCGCGTGGTTACGGCTTCGCCCGCCTGCTAGCTGGCCGTCCAGGTCACTTGTGTGCTGAACGACGTGCTCTGGTCGGTCGACGAGGTAGGACCAGTCAGCGTGAGCGTCTCGGCCTGGCTACTGTTGGGCGAGACTGAGGCGCACTGCGTGAAATCGGAATCGCACGTCGCCGTGGTGGTCAGTGCTGCCCCCCCATTGCTCACGCGATATTCGTTGCTCCCTGGGCTCGTATTAGAGGTGAGTGCCCAGTTGGTACCCATGTCGGATGGCACGGCGTCCGCACCGTTGACGCTGATCTGCTCGTTGGTCCCTGACCCGTTGTCAGTGACCGTGACCTTGGGGGCCGTGCACACGCCGTTGGGGAACTGCAGCTTGGTCGTGGTCGATTGGTCTTGTGTACATGTGCCGGGACTTTCCCCGAACGTCACGCTCGTGGGGCTGATCGTCACCGACTTGATGACTGTCGAGGGTGTTACGGGGATCGTCGCCTGCAGGACACCGCTGGCCGAGGCACCCGTGGGGATCGCGACCGCGCCCGTCACTAGGACCGCCGCCGCTCCCAGGGCTCCAAAGAACTTCACCATCACATCACTGCTCCTTTCGCTGTGCACCTCGCCATCGAGTGGCGCACGTCCTGGATGTGTCGTGGGTCGTTGCTCAGGTCCTCACGATCGCCCACGACGTCTGATCGGGCAAGCCAGTTCTGGATGCTTTGGCGTCTAGAACTGGACAGCCGCCGGGAAGCGTCCTGGAGTCATCGACGCGGCCAGTCGGGCCGGCGTCGCGCGACGTCGTCACATCCGGAACGCGAGCCGTAGCGTCAAGCCGGGCGCAACCCGATCGACCGCGCGATCCATGTGTTGGTCGTTGCGGCGATCACCGCCCCTCGGCCTCGGTGAGCTGTCCCGCCAAACGAAACAGTCCCGTAGGGTTGCGCCAGTCCCCTGAGGGGCGGATGATCCTCGCATGAGCCCCGCGACGATTGAGACGGTGTCGGTGCTGATCACCGACTTGGTGGGCTCCACCGCAATGGCCGAACGGCTGGGCAAAGCGGCGGCCGAGGAACTGCGAGCCGAGCACTTCGCGCTGCTGCGAGGGGCACTCAAGCGCACTGGTGGCCGTGAGGTCAAGAACCTCGGCGATGGGCTGATGATGGTGTTCGATAGCGCCACTCAGTCGCTTTCGTGCGCGGTCGAGCTGCAGCAGGCAATCGACGCGCGCAACCGCCGCGCCGAGGAGCCTCTCGGCCTACGGATCGGCATGAGCCTCGGCGACGCTACGGTCAAGGAGGGGGACTACTTTGGTTGGCCGGCGATCGAGGCGACGAGGCTGTGTGCTGAGGCCAAAGGAGGGCAGATCGTGGTCAACGCACTGGTTCGTCAGGTCGCGGGTGCTCGCGCGGAGCATCGCTTCCACTCGCTTGGCGCGCTCGAGCTGAGGGGTATCGCTGAGCCGTTGCAAGCGTTTGAGCTTGTGTGGGAGCCGATCCTCGCAGCGGGCATCGAGCTGCCGAAGCGGCTCCGTGAGCTGTCCGCGACTGCCTATGTCGGACGGGTGACACAGGGCGAGCGACTCAGGCAGCTCTGGGCGCAGGCACGCGGGGGTTCGCTTCGGTTGGTCTTGATCGGAGGGGAGGCCGGAGTCGGCAAGACCCGCCTCGCAACGCACCTGGCGATCGAGGTCCATGGGGGGGGCGCGACGGTGCTCTACGGTCGCTGTGACGAGGACCTCGGTGTCCCCTACCAGCCGTGGGCGCAGGCCATCGGTCATTTCGTCAAGGAGGCACCCCGGCTTATCCTGGAGAGGCATCTCGAGCGCCACGGCGGCGACCTTGCCCGCCTCGTACCGGTGCTGCACGATCGCGTTTCTGATCTGCCCTCCCCACGCGAGAGCGACCCTGAGACAGAGCGCTATCTGCTGTACGCGGCCGTGGCGGGCCTGCTGCAGGAAGCCGGCCAGCAGAAGCCGCTGATGTTGATCCTCGACGACCTTCACTGGGCCGATCAGCCGACGCTGTCGCTGCTTCGCCATGTGGCGGGGGCGGGCTCCTCGATGCGGGTGCTGGTGGTTGGGGCATACCGCGACTCCGAGCTCTCGCAGGATCATCCGCTGGCTTCGCTGCTGGCCGACCTCCACCGCGAGCAGGGGGTTGAGCGCCTGAAGCTCACCGGTCTTCACTCCGAGGAGGTGCTCGCACTCATGGAGGCTGCGGCGGGCCACGAGCTTGACGAGGACGGCCGCGCGCTCGCTCGGAAGATCACCTTCGAGACGGCGGGCAACCCGTTTTTTGCGGTTGAGCTACTGCGCTACCTGACAGAGTCCCGCGCGGTCGTGCAGGGCGAGGGCGGGCGCTGGCGCTTGGTAGGAGACCTGTCCGAACTCGGCCTGCCCGAGAGCCTGCGCGAGGTCATTGGGCGGCGTGTCGGGCGCCTCGGCTCAGACGCACACAGGGCGCTGAGCGCTGCCGCGGTCATCGGCAGTGACTTCGACCTTGAGCTGCTGCTCGCAGTGCTCGAGGTTCCCGAAGCATATCTGCTCGACCTGCTCGAGAAGGCGGTCACATCGTCGCTTCTGCAGGAGAACAGAGATCGGGCAGGGCGCTTCGCATTCACCCACGCTCTCGTCGGGCACGCCCTCTATGAGGATCTCGGGGCGACGGGCCGCGCCCGGCTTCACCGGCGGGTAGCAGAGGCGCTCGAGGAGCAGTGCGGGGAGGAGCCCAGCGAACGCCTGGGTGAGCTCGCAGCCCACTGGACCGCCGCGGTCGTCAGCAGCGACATCGCGAGGGCGCTTCGATACACCCGGCGGGCCGCCGAGCACGCGCTGGCCAAGCTCGCCCCCGATGAGGCGGCCCGCTGGTATCGCGACGCACTTCAGCTGAATGACCAGGCAACCGACGGGGATCGCCCGGAGCGGTGCGAGCTGCTGATCGGCCTCGGTGAGGCCCAACGCCAGACCGGCGACCCGGACTTTCGCCAGACGCTGCTCGATGCCGCCGAGCTCGCCCAAGGGCTCGGCGACACCGACCGGCTGGCCAGCGCGGTGCTCGCCAACACGCGCGGAGTGGCAAGTCATGCGGGGGCGGTGGACGGCGAGCGGGTGCAGACGCTCGAAGCTGCAGCACAAGCCCTCCCGAGTATCGATCCTCGTCGCGGGCAGGTTCTTGCGCTGCTGGCCAGCGAGCTTCACTACAGCGGCGAACCCTCGCGGTGCCGGCAGCTGGCTGCCGAGGCCATCGAGCTGGCTCGAGCCGGCGGCGACGAGGTCGTGCTGGCCCATACGCTTTGCCATGTCACCTGGGCCATCTATGTTCCAGACACGCTCGATCTGCGCAAACGCCTGATCGATGAGCTGGTCGATCTCACTGAACGCCTGGATGACCCATGGCTGAGCTGTATCGCAGCCCTCCGCCAGCTCAATGTGAGCTTTGAGGCCGGCGACCGCGTCCAAATGGAGTCGGGCTTGGTGGCGATGCGAGCATTGGCCGCCTCGGTGCCCCAGCCAACCATCCAGTGGCTCTGGTCGCTATACGAGAGCGCGCGCTTCCTCATGCAGGGCGACCTACACCAAGCTGAGCAGTGGGCGAACAGGGCTGCCGAGGCTGGCACGGCAGCCGGCCAGCCTGACGCCCTGATGATCTTCGGGGCACAGGTGTCCCAGGTGCGCTACTTCCAGGGTCGGCTAGGTGAGCTTGTCGAGCAAACGGGGGCGCTCGCCGGCGACCCGGAAAACCTTGCTACTTGGCGTGCGGCCGCCGCACTCGCAATGATGCAAAGCGGTCGAAAGGACGAGGCTCGCGAGCTGGCGCTGGCCGAGGACCTGAAGAGGGTTCCCTGGGACCAGGTGTGGGGTGTCACCATGGTTAGCTGGGGCTTGGTGTGCTCACGTCTCGGCCTGGTCGATCGCGCAGGCGAGCTGTACGAAATGCTGGCACCGTTTTCGGGTCAGTTTGCCTTTACCGGGGCCAATTTTTCCGGACCGTTCGACGCGGCGCTAGGCATCCTTGCCGCGACGCTCGAGCGCTACGAGGAGGCCGAGTGCCACTTCGCTGCCGGTGCTGAGCAGAGCGCCGACGCTCCTCTCTTCCTGGCCAACACTCGCCTCGAATGGGCTCGCGCGCTGATTGCGCGCGGTCGACCCGAGGACGTCGAGCGCGCGATGGCCATGCTCGATCAGGCCCACGACACGGCCACACGCCTGTTTGCCGATGGCCTTACGCGCGCAGTAGAGAAATCCCGAGGCGCCATGACTGTGACATGAAACAGCTACAAGGACGTGGCGTTGGCGCTAGAGAGGAGCACCAAAGAGCGGACGTTCCTTGCACGGTTGGTCATCGAGCGGGCGTTGCTGCCGATCCGCGCGCCGGAGCGGGTTGAGCGCGTGCTCGTTGGCGGCTACTGCTGAACGGTGCCTGCTGTGCGCGACCTTGAGTTTGCCCCCAGGACCTTTCTCGCATCGCTGAATAGCGAAGAGCGCGAGGCGCTCCAACGGCTGGGGATACGGCGAAGCTTTCAGCGCGGCGCGGCAGTGATGTTCCAGGATGAGCCCGACGAGCGCGTGATCATACTCTCGACCGGGCGGGTAAAGGTCACACATGTGGACCACGCCGGACACGAGATGCTGCTCAGCATCCGCGACCCCGGTGATGTGCTCGGCGAGCTCGCGTTCATCGACAGCCAGCCTCGCATCGCAACTGTGACGACCCTGGAGCCGGTTGAGGCGCTCGTGATGGCCGCCGAGACGTTTCGTCGTCATCTGGAGAGCACGCCGCGCGTAGCGGTCGTGCTACTCGAGGTGGTCGTTCGACGTTTTCGTGAGACCACGCTCAAGCGGGCGCAATTCTCCGCCTCGGACACAATGGGCCGCTTGGCCGCGAGGATCGTGGAGCTCGCCGAACGCTATGGCGATTCATCCGATGCGGGGGTAACGATCACCTCGCCGCTCTCTCGGGAGGATCTGGCAGCATGGACCGGCGCCTCGCGCGCGGGCGTCGAACATGCGCTTCAGTCGTTGCGCGAGCTCGGATGGGTGGAGACCGAACGCCGAGAGTTCCTCGTTCGCGATCTCGAGGCGCTGCGCGCTCGAGCCGCATAGTCCGCTGCGAGGCGCCACGACGGCGTCCAGGCGGCGCGTGCGAGGCAGCCGATGATGGTGCGCACCGGTGCGCGCGGCGGACACCTGATCCGTTTCTAAAGAAGCCTCGACCTACTACGCGATCTCTGCGCCAGTTTTGCGCCAGTCCTTTTCCGACTTGGGCGGTTTCAAGCGGGTCCCCAGCGGAGTCCCTGGACGCGCTGAACGCTGCCTCAGCGCGACAACAATCGCCTGCAAATCGGCGCAATCCGGCTCGGGAAACGGAGGGGGAGGGATTCGAACCCTCGTCGGAGGAAAACCCCCCGAAACGGTTTTCGAGACCGCCGCAGTGAGAGGCGCGCAGCACCGAAGTTTGGCTCTAGCAGTGGGATTGCGCGGCCGCGTCGACGCCTCAGAGGGGCCGAGGGAATGGCGGAGGGAATGAAATCCGTCTGAAGTTTGTGGCGTGCGTTGACGGCTGTAGTCGCGCCGCGACGCAGGGAGTCGCCGCACAAGCCTCGGCGATGATCTCGGGTGCGCCGAGCGGACTACTCGCCCCGCAGCGGGTCCCTCCCCTGCTCGGACTTGCCGGCGAACGCCGCGCGCCGGCCTTCCTCCCGCAATATGCAGAAGCGAGAAGCGGGTCCGAGTGCAACGCGCTCGTTGATCCTCCGATCGAGAGGCAGTAGCGTCCCTATGCTCGTGTGCGTGATACTCGCCGCCAACTCGTGATTCGCTCCTCACCGATTCGGCGGGAGACGTCAGGTGCGCCGACCGCCCCGTTAGCCGTGCCGTGGTCGCGCGGATAGCGGCGCGTCGCGGCCAAGAGCCGCCGGCGGCGATCGGGGAGGCTCGTGAGCCCGACCGACGCGGAGACGGGAGCCGCGTATGGTGGCTAGTGGGCGGGTGCGCAGCGGCCTACGGCATCGCCCTGGTCGTCAACTTCCACGAAGTCATCGCCTCGGTATACGTCGACAGCGACGCCGCCGTCGGGCCGGTGCTCGCACAGGCGATTGGCCACGCACCGGCGGGGAGCTACGTCTCGCTCGGCAATCACGCCTGGTACGAGGAATGGCTCTTCCTGCTCGCGACGCGAGGAGCTCCCGGCCACCGGCAGCTGTGGCAGATCGCTCCGGCGCTCGTGAGCCTCGCCGGGCTCGCGCTGTTCGTCGTGGCGGCGTGGCGGGTGTGGGGAGGCAGGTACGCGCTGCTCAGCGGGGCGGCGCTGCTGTGCGTCGGCGCGTTCGGGCGCTTCTGCTTTCTCTCGTTTGGCTGGCACTCCTTCGCCTTCACGCACATGATCATCCTCGTCGCGGCGTCGTTGTGGTTCCTGGACCACGCCGAGAGGATCTCGCTACGCGGGCTGGTCATCGTCTCCGTCTGCTTGGGAGCCGCGTGCGCGCTGCCGACGGCGTCGGACGGCCTCTTCCCCTTCTGGGCGCTCGGCCCGCTGATCGCGAGGAGTGCTGCGGCGGCGTGGCACGCGCCTTCGCGGCTGCGCGCTCGGCTTGCCGCGTTCGTCGTGATCGTGCTGGTCGCGTCAGTCGTGGGCGCCGTCGCAATCGCGGGCGCGATGCGCGCAGGAGGGGTCACGGCGCGCGCGCTTCCGATCACGCTCGCCACGCCGGGCAGGATTGGTCACAACATCGAGCTGCTCGCCGAAAGCTACGCATATCTGGCCGGCGGGCGCCTGACGGCGCCGCGCCTCGACGCCCAGGGCATTCTCGTTCCAGCCACCGCGCTGCTGGTCCTGCTCGCGTTGAGCGCTGGCCTCGTCCGGCTCGCGCGGGTTTCGCTCGGGCGCGTCGCACCGCCCGCTCGCCTTTCAACGCCCCAGGTCTTCTACGTAGCGTTCTGGGCTTCGAGCCTGATCGCCACGAGCCTCGTCTTCATTGGCACAACTGCGCCGCGGAACGCTCTCAGCGGGCGATACCTGCTCGGCGCGTACGCGGCGATTGCCGCGCTGCTGCCGCTGATCGCGCTACAGGGCGAGCGCGCGCGCCGGGCGGTGATGATCGGGGTGTGCGCCCTCGCGCTGGTCACCACCTACCAGCTGATCAGGCGTCCCTTCGAGGTGATCCATCCACCCGACGAAGCGCTCCGATTCCCCGGTCTGACTACCGCGGCAGCGCTCGCGAGCTTCGCGCGCGAGCAGCGCGTGAGCTACGGGTACGGTGGCTACTGGGATGCTGAGGCGCTCACCTGGGAGACCGGCTTCAAGGTTCTCATCAGGCCCGTGCGCGTCTGCTCCGCGTCCGCGAGCTTCGCGTTGTGCTATCCGCAGATCGGCATGATCTCCAGCTGGTACGCACCCAAACCGCATACGAGGAGCCTGCTGATCGTCGACGAAGTGGGGGTCTCCTTCAACGGCGTGCTCGGGCGCGACAGGGCGCTGGGGCGGCCGCGCGCGATGCGCCGGCTGGATGGCATCACCGCATACGTCTACCCCTACGACATCGCCTCCAGGCTCGCGCTGCCGCACTGCCACTTCAGCTGGGCGCATCCTTAGCTCGCTGCTGCTCTCAGGTGGGGGACCGACGCGGAGGGTCGCGCTGACGCTTCGACGAATTGCACCCGGGAGAGGTCTCCCGAATAAAGCCGGGCCGCGATAGGGCGTCAGCTGCCTACGGCCAGCCCGCGCCAGGAGCTGGTGCGGCGAGGGCCAGCAATTGGCCCGCGGTTCCATCGAACATCGTCAAAGGGCCGCTCCAGTGGTTGGCCGTTATGAACAGCGTGCTCCGACGGTGCCTCCCAGTGCGCAGGCGAAGCAGCCGCAGTCAACCTCCACGATGTCGAGCTCCTCGCCGCCCTCGCGAACACGCACGCAGCGCATGTTCGGCACGTCGGCGTACCAGACGGCGTTCTCCGCGTCGATGCAGATGCCGTCGGGAACGCCGTCGCCGAGATCGGCCCACACGCGCCGGTTTGACAGGCCGCCGTCGGCGGCGATATCGAACGCGGTGAGCCTTTTGCCATACGACTCGCCGACGATCAACGTCGAGCCGTCGGGAGCAATGTGCATGCCGTTGGGGAATGCAAGATCATCAGCCCGTGGGTGCCGAATATCCGGTCGCGCCCGACTGAAGCCCGACGACGCTCGCCAGATAGGGTCTCGCCCTCATGGCAGCCAACCGTGCAAGGCCCGTCGTCTTCGCCCTGATCTACCTGGTGCTCCGGCGGCTTCTGGAGCTGATCGTGCTGCTCTTCCGCTGCGATGAGGCCAAGGAGCTCGAGATCCTCGTCTTGCGCCATCAGCTGGCCGTGCTCCAACGCCAGGTCGCCAGACCCGAGCTGAAGTCGGCCGATCGAGCGGTGCTGGCCGCGCTGTCGCGCGCTATGCCCCGCGACCGCTGGCGCGCATTCTTCGTGCGCGTGCGTGCCGAATATCCGGTCATGCCCGACTCAAGCGCCGAGACGACGATGCGCCGGGTAGGGTCTCGCGTCCATGGCGACCCACCGCGCAAAGCCCGTTGTCTTCGCCCTGATCTACCTGACTCTCAGGCGAGTGTTCGAGCTGGTCGTGCTGATCTGTCGCTGCGACGAGGCGAAGGAGCTCGAGATCCTCGTCTTACGGCGACAGGTGGCGGTGGTCCGCCGCCAGGTCGCCAGGCCCGAGCTGCGGCCGGCCGATCGAGCGCTGCTAGCCGCGTTCGCTCGCCTCATGCCCCGCAACCGCTGGCGCGCGTTCTTCGTCCGACCGGAGACCCACAAGGCGGCGATGCCAGCGCAACAGGGCTCATCATTGGACCTATGCCACGGGCCCAGGCCGGCCGCGCAAGCGCAAGGAGATCCGCGAGCTCATTATCCGCCTGGCCCGCGAGAACCCGCGGGTCGGGAAGGTCCCAGTAGAGGTACCGCGCGAAAAAGGAAGCACCACCGACCGCGCCGCTCAGGCGAACAGGAGCGACGGTGCCTGCTCGAGTGCTTCGCGCGCCGCAGCGCGCCCCGCCTCGCGCGCGGCGTCCAGCTGGCTGAACTCGAGCAACCCTACGCCTTCGGCGCGCGGTTTGATGATCAGGTCGGCGTGGCGGCGGGCTGCGTCGGAGGTATTGGAGCTGCCGAGTAGCAGCACGCGCGTCAGCGTCTCGCCGAGACTCGGGGGCCGCTCCGAGCGCGACGCCGCGCGGCGCGCCCCGGCGTCAGCGCCTGCGGGCCGGCTGGTCCCGTCGCGGGCACCTTGATCGAAGCTCGCCTTCACGTCGACGGCGATGATCGGGCCCTCGCCCATGTCGGCCATCGCGCCGACGGGCAGGTTGTCGACGAGCGAGCCGTCGATGAACAGCTCGCGCCCGCGCGCCTGGGGCGGGGCGATGATCGGCAGGCACATGCTGAAGCCGACGTTCTCCCAAAGCGGTCCGTGGCGCGCCAGGACGAAGCGTCCGCTGCGCAGCTCGGTGCAGCCGCACATGTAGCTGCGCGGAAGCTCCTCGATCGCAACCTCGCCGAAGGTCCTGCGCATCATCGCTTTGGCGCGCTCGCCGCGGATCAGCGAGTAGCGCGGAAGCGTGTAGTCGCCCAGTGGGCGGCGCTGGACCCACTCCTCGAAGCAGCGCGCGTCGATCTCCTCGACGTCCAGCTCCATCGCGAACAGCGCCCCCACGTAGGCACCCATGCTGACCCCCAGCACTCGGTCGATCACGACGCCGGCGTCGCTCAGCTCCTCGAGTACGCCGATGTGCGAGAAGGCCCGCGCACCGCCGCCTGAGAGCACGATCCCCACCGAGCGGCCGCTGAGGCGCCGCGCGATCCGCTCCACGTCCGCTGCTCGCTGTTGTGCGCGCACGGCGTGGCACTCGACGGGGTCGAGCAGCGCCGAGCACGCCTCCAGGGCGTGCGCGCCCGGCGCCACCTCATAGGCGACGAGATTGCAGCCCTTGAGGTCGCCGCGCTTCCGCAGCTGTTCTGGCACGGCTCCGCCCGTAGTAATGGCGAGGACCCTGTCGGCCTGCTGGATGCAGAACTCGCCCCATGCGTCCCCTTCGGGCAGAGTGCCGGCGTCGAGCAGCACCAGCTCGTGCGAGGCCTCGGCGCGGTCGAGCGGTGCCCCGAAGACGCTCGCGGGCTCATACGCGCGAGCGTCGGCGGGCAGCTCCGCCGCGCTCAGGAGCGCCGTGTCGAGCAGACGCTCGAGTGCGACTGCGATCTCGCGCGCGAGCGCCTGGAGCGGGACGCGCTCGTCGAGCGCGACGAGCGCGACGGTCGCCGGCCTCGGCCTGGCGGTCGCGACCGCGGCGCGGGTGCTTCGCAGCTGCTCGCTCAGGACCCGGTTGAGCGCCAGCGAGAGCGCAGGCGAGCTCGCCAGGAGCGCGTCGAAGTCTTCCCGCTCGATCACGAGCAGGTCGCTAGAGCGGGCCGCGCGCACCGATGCCGAGCGTGGCGAGCGCGAGAGCAGTGCAAGTTCGCCGAGCGTGTCGCCGCGGCCGAGTTCGCGGATGACAGCGTCCGAACCCTCGTCCACGACCTCCAGGCGCCCGGCGCGCACGACGTACATCGCCTCGCCGATCTCGCCTCCGCGGAACAGCCACTGCCCGGCGCCGACGCGCAGCGGCCGCGCTCGCGCGGCCAGCTGCTCGCGTAACGAGGGCTCGAGATCGGCGAACAGCGGAGCGTGCGCGAGGAAAGCGGAGGGTCCCTCGGCAGCGGCCGCCGGGGCGCTGTGCTCGGTGTCGACCCGCATCGCCCGCCGCGCGCGCGGCACCGCCGGCTCGATCGCCGGCTCCGGGGGCGGTCTGCGTAGCACGAGGCGGGCGGCGTCACCGAGCGAGGGCGCCTCGGTGATGACGCGCCCAACAAGCAGGCACCCGAGTCCCGCCGCGAACAGGCACGCCGCACCGAACTTCCAGGCGCTGTCGAAGGCGTGCACGGCCTGCAGCGGCGGGGGCGCACCGATGATCGCAACGACGACCGCCACGCCGAGCGCAGCGCCGACCTGCCGCGATACGGAGTTCAGGCCGGTGGCAGTCGCGAAGCTCTGCCCTGGAGCCGACGCCACCGCCGCGCCGCTCAGGTTCGGGAACAGCGTGCCGGCGCCGATACCGAGCAGGATCATGCCCGGCAGCCACTCGCTGAGGAAATGCGGCTGCACGCCGACGCGCTCGACGAACCACAGAACGGCCGCCCCCCAAATGAGCCCGCCCGCGAGCAGCACGGGGCGGTGGCCAACGCGCTGCACGATCCTGCTCGTCGGTACGGCGACCGCGGCCGCCACGAACGGCCCCGGGGTCAGCGCGAGGCCCGCCTCGAGCGCGCTGTAGTGCCAAACGCCCGTTAGGAACAGGACGTTCGTCAGCGTGTAGCCGTAGAAGCCCGCCGCGGCGATGATGGTCATGGCGTTGGCGGCGCTGAAGGTGCGCATCCGTAGCAGCTTCAGGTCGATGATCGGCGAGCGGTGCCAGGTGCAGCGCCACGTGAAGACCGCGCCGAGGACGATCGCCGCGCCGAACGCTGCGAGCACCCTCGCGCTGCCCCAGCCCCACTGCGAGCCCTTCACGACGCCGAGCACGAGCGAACCGATCGCCAGTGCGAACAGCAGCGCGCCGAGCAGGTCGGGCATCCGCCGCCGGCCGGGAGCCCTGCTCTCCACCAGCTGGCGGCGCGCGAGCGCCACTGCTGCAAGGCCGATCGGCAGGTTGACGAGGAAGACCAGGCGCCAGCTGTCGGCCCACACGAGCAGCCCGCCGAGCGAGGGCCCGAGGCCCGCGGCCGCAGCGGCCACGGCCGAGAGCAGCGCCACGCCATGAGCGCGGCGCTCGGGCTGGAAGGCGTTCAGCACGAGCGCCAGCGATGCCGGCACGAGGAACGCCGCGCCGAGCGCCTGCAGCACCCGGAAGGCAACCAGCGACCCCGCCGAGGGAGCGGCTGCACACAGCGCCGAGGCGGCCGTGAACAGCTCTAGCCCGAACACGAACATGCGTCTGCGCCCGAGCAGGTCAGCCAATCGCCCCGCCGCGACGAGGAACGCCGCGAAGACGATGTTGTAGGCGTTCAGGACCCAGGACAGTGACTCGATCGAGGTGCCCCGGAAGGACCGCTCGATGCTGGGGAACGCGATGTTCACGATCGTCGCGTCGACGAACGCGACGGCGGCGCCGAGCGAGGCGATCGCGAGCACCCGGCGCGGGGACGGGGCCAGGCGGCGCAGCGCACCGGTCTGACCGCGCATCGGCGGTGCGCTACCGGCGGCCTCCGTCACGACATTCGAGCCCGACATCGGCTACACCCCCAACGCGGCCGGCAGGTCGGGGTCCGCGGCGAGCGCCTCCCGAACGGCCGCACGGCCGAGCTCGCGCACACGCGAGATAGCACCCCATTCCGTCAGGCCGATGCCGTCGACGGACGGGGTGATGACCAGCGCGGCGTGCAACCGGGCCGCGGCGACGGTGTCGACGCTGCCGACGGTGAGCGTGCGCAGCATGGTCTCGGCCAGTCCCGGCACCTGCGCCTCGCTGCCGGTGAGCAGCCGCCGCACCGGTCTTGCTAGCCGTGCGAGGCGCGGGCGCGATGTGTTCTGGAAGCGTCCGATGCCGCCCGTCACATCGACCGCAATGACGGGTCCCTCGCCGCTGCGGGCCATCGTGGCGACGGGGAGGTTGTCGAGCACGCCGCCGTCGACGAGCAGCCGACCGTCCGCCCTGGCGACGGGCGGGAAGACGCCGGGGATCGCGAAGCTCGGGTAGACGGCGTCCACGACGCGGCCGGTGCGGTGCAGGACCGGCTCGCGCTCGACCAGGTCACAGCTGAGGCAGAAGAAGCGCAGCGGCAACTCTTCGATGCGCCGTTCGCCGAAGACCTCATCGAGCAGACGGCGCACCCTCGTACCGCGCAGCAGGGAGAAGGCGGGGACCGTGAAGTCGCGCGTCGGGTTCGTCGCGCGGAAGCTGCGTTCGAAGGTCTCGTAGACCTCTGCGGGCGTCAGGCCCATCGCCGCCGTGGCGGCCACGAGCGAGCCGAGACTCACACCGGCGACACGATCGAATCGCAGCCCGGCGGCGGCCAGCTCCTCAAGCGCCCCGAGGTGCGCCAGGGCACGGGCTCCGCCGCCGGATAGCACAAGCCCCAGCGAGCGTCCCGCGAGCCGCCGTGCGGTCGCCTGCAGCGCGGGGCGCGCCATCGAGCTCTGCGCGATGACCTGCACCTCGCGCGGCTGAAGCCGGGCGATCGCCTCGCTCGCGACGCCGGGGCCGAAGACGACCAGCTCGCAACCCCGCAGCGCTGGCGCGCGCTCGAGCCAGGGTCGTGCGGGCGCCCCGCTCGTGAGCGCGATCACGAGGTCGCTCTCGTGGGTGCAGATTCGTGTCCAAGGGTCCTCCGGCTCCACACCGCCGCACAGCACGACGCGGTCCGCGTCGCGCTCGGCTTGGTCAATCGCGGCGAGTCCGCCCATGTTCAGGCGTGCCACCGTTCCGTGCATGCCGAGCACGTCCGCGACCTCGTCGGCCGTCTGCGCAACCGGTGCACCGCGGTCCAGGCCGACGACCGCGATCGTGCGAGGGGGCGCGGCGGCTACGGGCGTGCGGCTGGCGGCGAGCTGGGCCCCCATCGCGCGGGTGAGGCCGAGCGCGAAGCTCGGCGCCTGCTGGATCAGCCCCTCGAAGCCCGTGCGCGCCAGCTCGAGCAGCTCCGTGTCGCGGTGCGCCCGCGCCGAGGCCGAGCGCGTGCCTTCACGCAGCAGCGCGAGCTCGCCCAGGACGTCTCCACGGCGCAGGACCCGGATCAACGTCTCCGGCGGACGCTCGTCCAGCACTTCGACACGCCCGCCGACCACGATGAACGCGCTCTCGGCGACTTCGCCCTCACGCATGATCCACTCGCCGGCACGCACGCGCAGCTCGACGAGCTGGTGGGCAAGCGCCTCTAGCAGCTCGTCGGAGAGCCCGGCGAGAACCGGCACGTTGCGCAGGAGAGCGATCGGCGTCATCAAATCGACGCGATCACGGCCGCGCCCAGCAGGCAGACGACGTGTAGGCTCTGGTCGACCGCGATCGCAAGGGCGAGCGGGGGATTGTGAGCGTGCTTGACGTTCTCGAGCCATGCGACCACCAGACGCCCGTCGTCGATGAGCAGATGCGTGAGGGCCACGAACGCCCCAACCGCGACTGCGCGGACGGCGCTGGTTTCGACGCCGATCCACACGAGCGCGGGCACGAAAGCCAGCACGTAGGTGCACAGGTGCGCGGCGAGCGCTCTACGCCCGCTCGCGTCGCCGAGGCCGAGCGCCTTCGTCCGCGCCTGCCACTCGGTCTGCAGCAGCACATCACCGACGATGTGCGAGACCAAGAGCACGAGCAGGGCATCGGCGAAGCTCACGCGCAGGTCGCGATCCAGCGAACCCTGCCGATCGCCTCGGCGGGACCGATCGCTGCAAGATGAACCGACTGCATCACCCTATCCCCAAAGAACCGCGGAAGGCGAGCGAGCCTACCATCGAGCGCTCGCCGCCGCACCTGCGGGGAGTGGCTCTCCCCATACCTCATGACCGCTGTCCTTCGGTCCCGCGCATCCGCCGTAGCGCACGCTTGGACTTGCGCGAAAAGCGGCCTGCTGGCGGGGGTGCTCCTATCACGCCCATAGGAAAAGCGGGGCCTGTGGACATGTTTTCGTTGTAGGCGCTCCCCGGCGCCGGCCGATTCGCGCGCATCAAAGCGAAACGCAGCGAGCCGCCCCTTCGGCGCGCCCTCATTGACCTCCCTCGGGTGTGTGACCGGTGATACTGCATGCATGGGGTCGAGGAACCTGGAGCTTGTGCGATCCATTGCCGCAGCGTGGGGGCGTGGCTGCTACAGCTCGGTCGAGTGGGCTGACCCGGAGATCGAGTTCGTGGTCGCCGACGGACCCGAACCGAGTCGCTCGACAGGCCGGACGGGCCTCGCGCCAATGCTCCTGGAATTCCAGAAGGCTTGGCAGGAGTACCACAGCGAGGCGATCGAGTACCGCGAGCTCGACGACGAGCGCGTGCTCGTGCTCACCTACGCCAGCGGGCTCGCCAAAGCCAGTGGGGTCCAGGTCGGGCAGATGCGCGCCAACCTGTTCCACATGCGCGGCGGAAAGGTGACGAGGCTCGTCGCCTACTGGAACCGCGAGCGCGCCTTCGCGGATCTCGGGCTCGCGCCAGACAGTGGGGCTGGGTAGCTACCACGACCAACGTCGAGCTCGCAATTCCACAGCCGCGGCGTGACATCGGTCATCGGCAGCAGCACAGTCGCGGATTGCACCCGGCGCGACGAGGAGCTGTGTGCTACGCCCAGGATCAGCACGATGAGCTCCCCCCAAGTATCGAGAGCAGAAGTCATGAGCTCTGTGCTGCTGGTTGTTGCTGGTCGTCGTCGCTCACCGGCGACCTACCTGGCTACCAGTGCGGAAGGCGCCGCGTAGCAAGGGTCTTCGCTATCCCGCCGACCCGCCGACCGTCGAGGAGATCGTCACCTTGATGCGCCGGCGAGGACGCGGACGGCGATCGGGCACGAGGGTTGATCGTCGTGCTGAGCGGGGCGGCGGATAAGCAAGGCGCCCGCGCTGGCCGAGAGCGATCTTGACGCGGAGCGCAGTGGGATCCTCGTTCGCCGTGGCAACCTAGCTCGGGACGTCTGAGCTCGCGCCAGCACCTTCTGCGGGTGCTTGGCCGACCGAACCTGCCCGCTCGCCGGCTCCGGCGATCGTCCACACTGGAACGGCTGCGACGCGCCCGCGAATCTCGAGCTCACCGACCAGGATGAGGCTGTCGGGCGGATGCCGCATCCGCTGCCGGGTTGAATCGGCGATGAACAACATGTGCCCACTGCTCTTGGTCATGCTCTCCAGGCGCGAGGCCGTGTTGGTCGTGTCACCGAGGGCCGTGTACTCGACCCGTTGCTCGGAGCCGATGTTGCCCGCCATCACCGGGCCGCTGTTGATCCCCACACCCATCGCGAACCTGTGGTCATGCCCCTGCTCTGCAAGCCAGGCATTGAAGCGGTCAAGGCGTCGCCCGATCATCTCGATGGCCGCCGCTAGCGCTCGGTCGGCGTGGTCGGGTTGCTGTAGTGGAGCTCCGAACACCGCCATGATGCCATCGCCCATGAAGGAGGTCAGCGTGCCGCCGGCGCCCAGGATCGCCTCGGTCATCTCGTTCAGGTAGCAGTTGATCACCTCGATCACCTGCGCAGCCGGCAGCTTCTCCGAGAAGCTCGTAAACCCGCGAAGATCGGAGAACAGCACCGTGCAGTCGCGCTCGACAGCCCCGAGCCGGAGATTGTCGCCGGCGCTCGCCACCACCTGGTCGACTACGTTGGCGGGCACGAAGCGCGAGAAGAGGTCGTGCACGCGCTGGCGTTCCATCGTCTCTCCCACGTACAGCACCGCGAGCGTGCCCAGCGTGCCGACGGCCAGCGCCAGCAGCGGGTAGACGAAGGCCACGATCCACCCGCTGTCGAAGGCGATCTGGACGGCGACGGTGAAGACCACGGCCAGCGCCAGCGCATCAAGCAGCGAGCGCCAGTGGCGCAGGCGCAGGCTGCCCAGCGGGACCGCCACTCCGAGCAGCGCGATCAGCGCCACGTTCAGCCAGCCCGGTGTGTCGGTGAGTGGTACTCCCCGCAACAGGGTCGTCGCCGCATTCGCCCAGATTTCCAGGCCCGACATCACTCCGTTGCCGCTGGTCGCGGTGGCGTGAACGTCGTGTAGGACCGGCTCGGAAGCCCCCACGATCACGATCTTGCCGCGGACGGCATTCGCCGAGAACTGGCCTTTGAGCACCCTGGAGAACGGGATCGCCGAGAACGTTTCAGGCGGCCCGGCGAAGTCGATCGGCAGTGACCCGCCCTCAAAGAGCGAGGCAGGGATCGGGCGTCCGGTCGCTGTTTCGTAGGTCACCACCGCGAAGCTGTGAAGGCGGTTGTAGGAGTATGCGAAGCGGCGGACCACGCCGTCTGAGTCCTCTGTGAGTCGCGCGTCGGCGGCCCGCGCTCCGAGTTCGTGCAGCAGGTTGCCGCCGCCAAGCACTTCGGTGGCACCGTCGGGTTCGACTTCGAGCGCTGCCAGGACTGTTTTGCCGCGGGCCCGGCCGATCGCTTCGATGAGCGCATTGTCGTCAGCCCTGTCGGTTTCGTGGGTGAATTCGAGATCCATCGCGATTACGCTCGCCCCGGCCAGGCGCAGGCGGTCGATGACCTCGGCGTCGTAGTGGCGCGGAAACGGAAACTCGGAGGGGAGCCCCGCATGTGAGAGTTCCTGGAAGGTGGCGGGGTCGATCTCCACAAGCACCACATCAGCTGGCGGATGCTCGGTGCCTCGGATCGAGTACCGCGCGTCGATCGTTTGCAGTTCGGTGCGCCGCAGCAGGTGCGTCGCGTAGGCCAGCACACCGACGCCGCTAGCAAGGAGGGCCACCGCGATCAGCAGAGTCGTCCTGCGTCGCCGCCACCCCGCTCTACCCATTTCAACCGCTCCTGTCACGGTTCCAGCTTGGGCGTGCTGATGCTAACCGCAAGCCCCCAAGTCGGAGCGCCGTCTGTATACAGCGTGGTCCTAGAGGTCACCTGGACGCCCTTCCGCATGTCCTTGACACGGCGTTGAGGCAACCCTCGTCGAGATGGTTCACTTCACCCTCTTGCTCTGCTCGGAAGGCGCGAGGCCTGTCAGGCCGGCGCGCCGTCCTGCGGGTGTGAATCCGGGCGCACGTCAGGGCGCCTTGGCCAGGTAGCGGTGCTTCGCCTTCACCGTGACGTGACGGTGGTTGACGAGGTTCGTCACCAGGACACGGTCGCGCGTCACACGGATCAGCGTTCCTTCGCACAGATCCTCGGTCAGCCATTCGGTGCCCTCCACGGCGCCCGCGGCGTAGTTGCCCTTGGTGGAGAAGCTACCGTGCGCGTTGGCCCACAGTTTGCGCACAACGTGCTTGCCCGAGGCGTACCTAGAGCTCGCTCGCGCCACGTGGCTGCGCTCGCGCGCGGTCGGGCAGACCGCGAAGTCCCCGCCCGTTAGCGTCGCCACCACCAGGCCGTTGCGACCCTGGGTCAGGATGAATTCGCCTTCGAAGAATTCAGCCGTCTGGGTGCCGCCGTGCGGCCCCGCGGTCGTGACGCTCACCCGGCCGTGGGTCGCGTTGACGACCGTCCCGAACGGGATTTGTTCGGCCGTCGCCAGGGCGACGAAGGTCGAGGATCCGGGCAGTTTCACGAGCACGCTGCCTGAGACCGGCGCCAGGTTGCCCGTCACCGCGAGCTTCGGTGCCGGCAGCGCCGCCGCCTGGCTGCCCACAACGCCCGAGCTGGGCATCTTCGCAGCGGTGGTCGTGGTGACACCCTGCAGTTCTGTCTCCTTCTTGACGGCCGCTTCTTCTGGGGCCTTCTTGTTGGCCGCTTCTTCTTCTGCCTTCGTCGGTCCCACCCGCTCCACCGCGATCGTGTCCGGTATGGAATAGATACCCTCGAAGCCGTTGGCCACCGTTTCAAAGGTGCCGCTGATCGAAGCACCGGAACTGACCACGTCGAACTCGGTGCCCACCGGCGGGTCATAGCCTTCGACGAGGTTTGGGAAGATCGTGCCTCCCGGGTTGAAAGTTCCCCCGTTGACCTTGATCCTGCCGAACTTGGTTTCGCTGGCGACGTCGACTCGCAGCGTGCCGTCGGCCTCGTCGGTGAGCGCAGCGGCGCTACCGCTGATGTCGAAGATCGCGTCGCTGGCAAGCTCGAGCGTGCCTTCATTCGTGGTCGTGGCGTCGCTAATCAGCTCCCCGCCGCCATCAACTTCGACGGTCCCGGAGACCTCGTTGGTGAGCGGGACGGTCCAGGTGACTGGCCCCGTCGATGCCGATTGCACGCTGATGAGGCCCTTGTTTTCGAGTTTGGAGGCGCCATTTTCGGGCTGGATGTGGGTTTCGGACCCGGGGATGGAGGACACCGCCGTGAGGGTGCCTTCGTTGACCACGGTTTCCGAGATGGACAGAGCTCGGTCGCCGGTGGGTTCGAACGTCAGGGCCTGCCCCTTGGGGATCGTCCCGCTCAGGGTCATCGCGCTGCCCACGAGGTCGAAGTTGCCGCTGCCGCCCTCGTAGTCGAGCGAGCTCCCTCCCTCCACACGGACCGGGTTGCCGGTGTCCACGCCGTCCTGGGTCCACGCGGTGGCCGCTTCAAGTTCAAACGTCCCGCCGTTGGCCACGGTGCCGCTGTTGACGAAGGTGCCCGAGTTTGCTGCATCATTGAGGGTCGCGCCTGTCGCGACCTTGAAGGCGCCTTCGTTCAACACGTTTCGGTCGTTGCGGCTCACATAGAACGTGCCGGCGGCGGCTTCGACGGTCCCCGAGGCCTCGTTCGTAAGCGACGCTTCCAGGATGTCGATGCTGCTCGGGGCGGTGCTCGCCGAGTTGGTCACCTCGCCTTGATTGCTGAGCGTGGCCCTGGGCGGCGCGTTCACGTCCACGTCCCCGCCCACGAGATCTTCCAGCTCCAGCACTCCGTCCCGGTTGATCGTGCTGTTTTCTTCAAAGGTAAGCCCGGCGACTGAGATCGCTTTGCTCGCGAGTTCGTAGGTCTGCACCAGGAGCGTCTGCTTTGTTGAGCCGCTGCTAGCGCCCAGCGTCAGCGTATGGGCCTCCGCGAGGTTGTGCACCAACACCGTGTAAGTCCCCGAGACCATTATGCAGACTTCGTCGCCCGACGTGGGCACTTTGCCGGTCGACCAGTCGGCGGCCGTGTTCCATTCCCCGCTCACGGGTTTTGCCCACGAGTCGGTGCAGCCGGCCGCATGAGCGTTTGCGGGCATGAGCGCCGCCAAGGTGGAGAGCGCGCTGACGCTCACGACGACGATCGCTGTCAGGCGCGCTGCGCTTGACATCGCTAGATGCAGATGACTCTCACTAGCGGACACAACGACCCCCTTGACGTATTACATCCCGTGTCAGGTCCACCCCGAACGCTACTCGAGCACGGCCACGCATCATCGTCGCAAGCTCTTGAAGTCCTGGGTGCCTGCCACCACTGGCGTGATCGCCAGAGCAGCACCCCCGCACAAGCTCCTATGTGGCCGTCTCACCAGGACTCCCTTCCCCCGCTGGGCCCAGCGGTCATCCGAGCCGTTAGCCGCGTGGGCGAGCGTATCAGAGCGTACGTTCCGAAGGCAGGCCGTCGGCATCGCGAGACGACACCGGGCGAGTGAGCTTTCGCATGCCCGGTTTCATGCGCGGGGTGACACCCTCATGCCAGCCCGAGCGCTCCCCCGCACCCGTTCTACACTCGGGTGCGGAGAGCGCCTGCTGCACGCCCGGCTTGGATGGAGGAGGAGTGTTGGCCGCCCACGCGCCCGCATCCAAGGTGCGAGCGGAAGCGTGGACTGCCCGGCTAACTGCTGATGGCCGCCCGCGCGTTCACGGGCGAAAAGTCCTCCGCAAGACACCGGGCGACCGCGTCGGCCTCCCCGCATACCGGCTCAGGCATGTCCACTCGTGGTCAGCTCAAGGACGCTCCAGCTCGTCGTAAGGGTTGGCCCCTGCCGGCGCCTGCTGAGCCGCAAGGTCGAACTCAACGCGCCGCCTCGAGCCAAGGCGCGTGAGGTGCCTTCCTTCGCGGTGCCTGCGGCAACGGTGATCGACTGCGAGCCAGAAGGCGCCTAGAAGATGGTGTTCGTTGACGACCCCCCGCGGGGACATGACGACAGCCGAGATCGCGTCGTCCACGATTTCTTCGTGCGCGAAAGCGGGGACGCCCCGTGCCTCGCTGCGCCGTCGCAATTGGCCGATCAGCTCGGCGCGACGGCTGTGCAACTCTCCCGCTGCCTCCTCCGGCGAAAATCTGCCATTCCGCTGCCACGGCCGGATCATGCGCGTCCTTCCCAGCCTGAAACGTAGGACCGGGATGCGCCGCACGGTTGTCGAAAGCCGCTCATCCATGAGTAAGCCGAGCTAAAGGTGTTCCGAGCAACAAGACTCTACGCCGACTTTGCGGGAATGTCGCTATCTCGCCCGTCATCGGTGCGATGGCAGCAAGCCAAGCGATGGCTCTGCGACGACTTCTTGGCCCGAAGCTGCCCATGACGGGCCTATTTCAGGTCTTTGCAGCTGGCGCCTTTGCCGAACAACATCGCGTTATCTACGACTCGGATACCCGGCGCTAGCGTCCATGGCGGCCTCGACTGTTCGGCTGACTGCATCCGAGGTGCGCAGGTAGCCGTTAGCGCGCAGCCATTCTTCCAGCATCATGCGCAGGATTTGTTCGGAACCCAACGAGCGCTTGACGCCGCGGAGCTTGCCGGCGCTATAGCCGGACGGCGGCATAAATCCGTAAACGTGCCCGCTAGCACGGTCAGGCTGCGGGCCGACCATGACGATGTCGCGCCATCCACGCTGGCCTGCGTTGCCAGCCGTCGTAGTGGTGACGCCGAGGGTCCAATCAATGCGCGCGTGTCGCAGGCCCAACCAGCGTGGATCCCCAAGGAGGTAGCCGTAGTCGTCGCTGCCAACGATGCGTATGAAGCGGGCAAGCTGCGCGCACGCATCGACAGCTCGCACCGCCCAAGCACCGTCGTCGGTCGGCATCTGCTGCAGCGCCCAAAGCATCTCGAGGACGCCGGACCGCGTTACCAGCAGCGACCTAACGCGGGACCCGCCATCGTCTTCCTGGGCGAACGTCTGACTGTCTGCGTCGGCGAGGTACGGCACGGTCGGAAGGCCGAACGCCGCTGCAAGCGCGGCGGCTCGCTCCACGAGGTGATCCGTATTGCGGGGACGGATGCGCCGACTTGGCGCGACGGCGGCGTGCAGAAAGGCATGCGTCATCACGCCGCTGTAGGTGCGCAACGAGCGCTCGTTGATGGTCGTGTGATCGGCATACGCAGAGCGTCCAAGCCGTGCTGCACCTGACTGCAGTGCGCTCAGCGCGCGAAGTGGATCAAGCGGACCAAAGATCGCCACATCGTGATGGTCCCGCCGTTACCGGACAGGCGCGAGCCAGCTCTCTTCCTGGGTGAGCCGGCGTGGGACTGGTGCCACTCGGGGGGCCTACGGCCCGAGTCGGGGCTAATTACAGCAACCTTGTTAGAATTGCGCCACATTACAGCAGTCTCGTAATGAGCCAAGTTTCGGGAAAGAACCCTTACCGGCCCGGTGTAGGCGTGCGCCCTCTGTACCTGGCTGGACGCGAGGCACCGCTGCGACGCTTCGCCGCCATGCTGCGCGCGGCGCCCGAGCAGCAGGCGTGCATGCGCGTGACCGGTCTGCGCGGGGTGGGCAAGTCCGTCCTGCTGGAGGAGTTCGCCGAGCATGCGCAGAAGCTCGACTGGGAGCCCGCGCTCCTGGAGCTGCAGCCATCGCACAACACCGACGAGGCGCTGAAGACGGTGCTCGGCGGGGTGCTCGAGCGCACGCGCCAGCGCATCTCGCGCCTTGCGCGGCTGCGTTCGGTCGCTGGCCGGGCGCTGCGGGCGGTCAGCCTGTCGCTCACCTGGGAAGACGTCTCGCTGGCCGTCTCTTTCGGCTCAGAGCGCGAGGAAGACCTCGCACGCGACCTCTTCTCGACAGTAGAGCTCGCCCTCGCCAAGGGCCGCGACGGAGTCGTCTTGCTGCTTGACGAGGCGCAGCTGGTGCGTGACGAGCGCGACCGCCACGGCGAGCACCCGCTGTCGCTCCTGATCGCACCGGTGGTGGCTCTGCAGCGCGCAGAGTTGCCGCTCGGCCTCGTCCTCTGCGGTCTGCCGACCCTGACCGGCAACCTTCAGAAGGCTCGCTCCTACAGCGAGCGACTCTTTCGCGGCGAGGAGGTCGACTCGCTGGCACCCGAGCAGGCGCTGGAGGCGTTCACTAGACCGCTCGAGCAGACAGCTCGCAAGACCGATGCCAAGCTCGCGGCGGTGGTCGTGAAGGAGGTCGAGGGGTACCCCTACTTCCTGCAGCTGTGGGGATCAGAGCTATGGGAGGCCGCGGACCTCGCCGGCGTAGAGCGCTTTACGGTCAAGCTGCTAGACGCCACGCGCCCGGATATCTACGGGAGGCTTGACCGCGATTTCTACGAGCCACGGATCGCGACGCTCACGCCCGCCGAGCAGGACCTCCTTGCCGCCTCCGCCGCGTGCCCATATCCACCGCTACGCTCGGCCGAGCTCAACAGGGCGTCTGAGAAGACGCCCGGGAACGTCAACGTCCTGCTCGGCCGGCTGGTCGACGCCGGTGCTCTCTACCGAATCCGCAAGGGCGAGTACGCCTACACCGCGCCCAAGTTCCGCGACTATCTGCTCCGCCGAGCAGACGGCTGAGCAGTTCCGCCCGACGCCTAGCCGAGCGACTAATGGCGGGGACCGCGCTTGGCGCGATCCCCGCCTGACCTGCAGGTGCCTCAGCCGCTGGCCGCAGGCACCAATCTAGCCGTCGAAGTGATCCTCGTAGAGACGGGTGAGCTCTTTGTCGAGCGTGTCTTTGAGCTCGTCGAGGTTGTTGTGCGGGTAGGTCGACGGGTCCTCGAGACCGTTGTGGTCCTGGAGGAAGGCGGCCCCGCCTTTGTTAAACCTGACCGTCAGGTCAACGGCGAAGCCGGAGAGCTGCTTGTTGCTCCGCTTGTTCACGTAGCGGGGCACGAGTGTGTAGGCGCTGTGCGCACCGTCCGCCATGGCTCTATCTCCTTGGCGTCGTGGGTGGATGTTGCTCTGTATTTTACTCCAGCGTCGCGGCTCGCGCTAGCTTGCTGACATGCCCAGCAAGAAGCCAGCCGGATTGTTCGACGAGTTCGCGCGCACGGAGCAGCCGCCCGGCAAGTACTCGGAGGACAGCTTCTCGTTTCACAACCGAGTCGCCGGTCCCGCATGGGAGAGGATCCGCGACAGGCTCGACACCTGGTACGCCGCCTTTCCCGACGACGACGGCAACCTTCGGCGGAGGTTCCGGTCACCCGATCCGCGGCAGCACTTCGCCGCCTGGTGGGAGCTTTACCTGCACGCGGTGTTCACCGCGCTCGGGTTCGAGCTGACCGTGCACCCAACGGTTCCAGGGAGCAAAGGTCATCCCGACTTTCTTGTCGAGCACGCCGGCGAACCGTTCTACCTCGAGGGCGCCACGGTCTCGTCGGGAATCGTCGCGGGTGGTCGGCGTGCGCGGCTAGAGGCTGAGGTCCAGGACGTAATCAACACGATCGATGCACCCTTGGTGATGGTCTCCATGCAATACGACAGGGTCACCGACAAAATGCCGCGCAAGCGTGACATCGTCGAGCCGATCAAGTCATGGCTCGCGACGATCGACGCCGATGAGCTCTTGGCCCGCTCGGAGCCGGCGCCCTACGAGCCATTCACGTTCGGAGGCTGGGAGGTCCAACTACGCCCGATTCCGTTCTCACTCGAGGCTCGTGGCTGCCCTCAAAACCAACTCATCGGGTCGCCCGGCGCGATCGGCGGCTTCACGAACGATGTCGCCAAGCTGCGGAGCGCCATCTTGTACAAGCGCAAGCACTACGGCACGCCGAACAAGCCGCTGGTCATCGCCGTACTCGCGCTCAACGGGTTCGTGGACAACAGGGATGTCGAGAATGCGCTGTTTGGCAACGAAGCCGTCAAGGTCGAGATCGCGACCGGCGCAACGCGCATCACACGGAGCCCGGACGGCGTATGGATCGGCAAGCGAGGACCAGCTGCGAAGCGGATGTCGGCTCTGCTGATGGGCGTCGGCATCGTTCCGCGCACGTGCGCTACCGCTTGGCCGCGCCTATGGCACCACTTGGATCCGAGGTACCGCTTGGAAGCCGACCTACCATTCTCCACGGTGCGGCTCGTCCCCGATGAGCTCGTTTCCACCGACGCCATCCGCTCTGCGAGCGATGTCCTCGGGCTACCCGCCGACTGGCCTGGGCCCGAGCCCCTTTTCCCCCGCTGTGCCCACCGGCCCGGCGACCACCAGGTGCCCCCAATGGCCGACTAGGCCGCGAGCCCGCTGGCCTCCACGCCGCGGGCGCCGAGTAGCTGCTCATAGCGCTCGACCGTGATGAGCACGGCGCGCGGCTGGTTGCGGGTGGTCAGAACAAGCTGCTCGGCATCCCCGCTCTCCAGCCGGGCGAGCGCTTGCGGCAACGTCCGCGCCGCGGTCTTGGTGGGCAGCAGCTCGTCGAGCCTCACGCGCACACGCATCTTGATCTCCTCGGTCGGTAGTCGAACCAAGCTACCG
>DASPVR010000227.1:0-6887 GCA_035622255.1 Solirubrobacteraceae bacterium
CGCGACGCGCTGCTCGTCTTCTCGGTCGGGGGAGGCTCGAGAGAGCAAAACGTCTCCACCAACCTGGTGGATGCCATGCAGCACGCGCGCCAGATCGGCGCGCCGATCTACGGGGTCGTCGGCGCCCCTGGGGGGACGCTCGCCGAGTTGGCCGAGGTCGCGATCCTCATCGATCCGCCCCGAGAGTTGCGCACTCCGCTCGTGGAGTCCTTTCAAGCAGTCCTCTGGCATGCCCTCGTCTCCCATCCCAAGCTGGCGGTCCGGCAGGCCCACTGGGAGTCGCTCGCGGCGCGCGCCAAGTCGTGAGCTACCGCTGGTCGGGATCCCCCAACCGAGGCCCACTGATGCTCCGCCCAGCCCGACCGCTGGATCTGGCGTCCGGCCGGGCGGCGGCGTTCTTGGACCGGGACGGCGTCCTCAACGAGGCCGTTCCCGACCCGGCGTCTGGTTTGCTGGAGTCTCCCCTGGAGGTGAAGGACGTCCACTTGCTTCCAGGCGCGGCCAAGGCGGCAGGCCGGTTGCGACAGGCGGGGTATGCCTTGATCTGCGTCTCAAACCAGCCCGCCGCCGCCAAGGGGAAGGCAACGGTCGCAGAGCTGCAGGCGGTGCACGAGCGGGTCCTGGATCTGCTTGCGCAAGAGGGGGTTTCGCTTGAGGCCTCCTACCTGTGCATGCATCACCCCGAGGGCACGGTACCCGAGCTCTCACGGCGTTGCGACTGTCGCAAGCCCTCGCCGGGCCTGTTGCACGACGCCGTGGACGGACTGGCACTCAACCCGAGCCGCTCATGGATGTTCGGCGACACGGATAGCGATGTGCAGGCAGGACGGGCCGCCGGATGCCGAACCGTCTTGATCGAGTATCCGGATACCGCCCATAAGCGCTCGGGTCGCTCGGGCCCGGACCTCCGCGCTCGGGACCTCTTCGACGGCGTCGCGCAACTACTCGACTACGATGGCGGTTAAGCTTAAGGACCGATGATCGGGCGAGGGCCCGGCTGTGCAGTTAGGTGAGCAGTGTTCGCGGAGATCTCCACACGCATATTCGCTGACGGAGCCGATCTCGACGGTATCCTTGCGCTTGCCGCCGATCCACGGATTGCTGGCTTCACGACGAACCCGACGCTGATGTGGAAGGCGGGGCTGACCGACTACGCCGAGTTCGCGCAGCGGCTGCTCGAGCGGATCAGCAAGCATCCGATCTCCTTCGAGGTCTTCGCCGACGATGCCGACGAGATGCGCCGCCAGGCACGACTGATTGCCTCGTGGGGCCAGAACGTGTACGTCAAGATCCCAGTCACGACGACGAACGGCCAGTCGATGGCCCCACTCGTTCGCGAACTCTCCGAGGACGGCATCAAGGTCAACGTCACCGCGCTGTTCACCACCGCGCAGGTCGAGCTGATCACCGCAGCGGTCAAGGACGGCTCCCCGTCCTATATATCTGTGTTCGCCGGGCGAATCGCCGATGCGGGTGTTGATCCGATTCCGATCATGGCGCGCTCGGTTGACATCATGAGCCAGGCCCCCCGCTCTGAACTGATCTGGGCCTCACCTCGAGAGATACTGAACCTGGTGCAGGCCGACCAGGTGGGCTGTCACATAATTACGATGACCCACGATCTACTCAAAAAGCTCGATTGCCTGGGGAAAGATCTCGAGCAGTACTCGCTGGAGACGGTGAAAATGTTTCACGGCGATGCCGTAGCCGCCGGCTTCACGCTCTAAGTCGATGCTCACCGCGTCTCACGGGATCATGGCCCCCTATCGGGACGCAGGCGGGTCGGCCCATTGAAACGCGTCTGCATCACGGGCGGCGCCGGGTTCATCGGCAGCACTCTGGCGTCCAGGCTGAGTTCAGATGGTGTCGAGGTAGTCATACTCGATGACTTTCGCACCGGTAGGCGAGAGTTCGTGGCAGAGACACTGACGCTTCCCGGAGTCAGGCTCGTAGAGGGCGATGTGCTCGATCCGCTGGCCCTTGGCGATGCCGTCAGGGACTGCGACTGGGTCTTTCACCTCCAGGCCAATGCGGATGTACGCCGTGGCCTCGAGCATCCGCGGCGCGACCTGGAGCAGAATACGATCGCGACGTCCAACGTGCTGGAGGCGATGCGAGCCAATGACGTGACGCGCATCGCGTTCTCCTCGACCGGCTCCGTCTACGGCGAGCCACGGCTGTTTCCAACGCCCGAGGACGCGCCGTTCCCCGTTCAGACCTCTCTCTATGCCGCCTCCAAGCTGGCGGGCGAGGGGCTAATACAGGCATACGCGGCCGGCTATGGGTTCACCGGCCTGATCTTTCGCTTCGTCTCGATTCTTGGCGAGCGCTACACACACGGGCACGTGTTCGACTTCTACTGCGCGCTCAAGCGTGACCCCGAACGCCTGCGCGTACTGGGTGATGGCCGCCAGGAGAAGTCCTATCTATACGTTCAGGACTGCATAGACGCGATGCTCATGGTCGCCGAGCACCACGGCGACGAGCCGGGGGCCCACATCTACAACCTTGGCACCACCGAGACGATCATCGTCGACGACTCGGTGGCGATCATCACCGAGCAGCTGGGTCTCTCGCCGGAGATCGAGCACACAGGCGGGCGTCGCGGGTGGACGGGGGACAGTCCGCTGATTCTCTTGGATACCACGCGTGTGCGCAGGCTCGGCTGGGAGCCGCGGATTACGATTCGCGATGCCGTGGTGCGTACCCTTGAGTGGCTTGCAGACAGCGAGTACGCCTGGCGCGACCCAGTCGCCGGAGGGCTCTCGTAATGGACGGAACCGCGGCGCGATGAGCGTTATCTTCAGTCGTGCTCCGCTGCGGGTTTCGCTTGGCGGGGGTGGAACGGATCTACCGTCCTATTACCGTGAGCACGGCGGCTTTCTGGTCTCCGGGGCAATCGACAAGTATGTCTACATGCTCACCCACACTGTCTTTCAGCGCCGGTACCGCATGAAGTACTCAGAGATGGAGGAGGTCGACAGGATCGCGGAGATTCGACACCCCATCCTGCGCGAGACTCTGCTACGTCACTGGCGCGGAAACCCCCTGGAGATAGCCTCGGTTGCCGATGTCCCGGCCGGCACCGGCATGGGCTCGTCGGGCGCCTACACCGTGTGCCTGCTCAAGGGGCTTGCGCACGCACGGCGGACATCCATCACTCCAGGGGCGCTTGCCGAGGCGGCGTGTGAGATCGAGATCGATGTGCTCGGCGAGCCAGTCGGCAAGCAGGATCCCTACGTGGCGGCACATGGCGGCATCTGCGCCTACACATTCGGTCGCGATGGCAGCGTGGAGGTCCAGCCACTCGAGCTCAGTCCGGGAGTCCTGCGGCGGTTGCGCGACCAGTTGCTGCTTTTCTACACGGGCGAGGCACGGTCGGCGGCGAAGATGCTCGCCGATCAGGACAACCGCTCCAAGGCTGGCGATGAGCAGATGCTCGAGAACCTGCGCCACACCAAGGAGCTCGGGCACCGTAGCAGCGAGCTCCTGCGCAGCGGAGACCTCGAGGGCTACGCCGAACTGATGCACGAGCACTGGGAGCACAAGCGCCGCCGCTCGCCTGGGATGGCCAACGAGCGGATCGACCGTCTCTACATCCTCGCTCGCCGTAGCGGGGTGATCGGAGGTAAGATCGTGGGCGCTGGTGGGGGCGGGTTTCTCCTGGTCTACGCCCAGCGACCCGAGGACACGAGGCAGGCGATGGCGGCGGCGGGGGCGTCTGAGCTCACGTTCGACTTCGAGTTCGACGGCGCCCACGCCAACGAGTACATATGAGCGTATGAGCGCGCTACGCGTGGCGATCGTCGGCTGCGGCCTGATCGGGGCAAAGCGGGCGGCGGCGCTCGGACCCGAAGATGAGCTGCTCGCCTGCCACGACGTGAGCGACACGGCCGCGGAGCGTGTCGCCGCGCAGTACGGGGCCAAAGTGTGCGCAACGTTGGATGAGCTGCTCGCGATGCGTCCGCAGGTCGTGATCGTCGCAGTCGTTCACGATCAGCTCGCGGGGATCGCCGAGCTGGCGCTACAGGCGGGCGCGCACGTGCTCCTGGAGAAGCCGGCCGGCATCTCGACCGCACAGATCGACGCGCTAATCGAGTGTCAGCACGCAACCGGGCGACTGGTCAAGGTGGGATTCAACCATCGCTTTCACCCTGGAATCGCACGTGCGGCCGAGGAGGTTCACTCCGGGCGCCACGGGGATCTCATGTACCTGCGGGCTCGCTACGGCCACGGCGGGCGACTCGGCTATGACCGCGAGTGGCGAACACAGCCCGCGCGCTCCGGCGGTGGTGAGCTGGTCGATCAGGGCATGCATCTGCTCGACCTGACGCACTGGCTGGCGGGGCCGCTGGCGCTGCACTGTGCGCTGCTACGGACCCACTTCTGGGACACCGAGGTCGAGGACAACGCCGCGCTGATCCTTGGAAGCGTCGGCTCCCGCTCCGATCCCTGGGCGATGCTGCATGTCAGCTGGACCGAGTGGAAGAATCTCTTCTCGCTCGAGCTCTACTGCCGGACGGCGAAGATCCAGGTTGATGGGCTGGTGCGCTCCTACGGCTCTCAGCGGCTGCGGATCTACCGCATGGGCCCCGACCTGGGCCCGCCCCAGCTGGAGGAGCTCGAGTACTCCAACGAGGACCGCTCGTGGGAGCGCGAGTGGAAGAGCTTCGCCACGGCGATCCACCGTGACGACGAAAACCTGTTGAACGGCAGGCTCAGCGACGCCCGCTATGCCTGGGAACAGATCGAGGCGGCCTACGCAAGCGGTCCCTACGCGGCTGTTCATCGCGCCGTCGCTCCGCGCGCATAGGATCGCGGTCAGCTATGCCAGCCACCCGAACCAGCCACCGGGGCCCGATCGGCGTGCTGGGCCTGTGGCACCTGGGGAGCGTGACCGCCGCCTGCCTGGCCGAGGCCGGCTACGCGGTGATCGGTGTGGATCCCGACGCCGGGTTGGTAGCAGAGCTGCGCGAGGGTCGGCCTCCAGTCGCCGAGCCGGGGCTCGCCGAGCTGCTGGTCGAGTACTCGACGCGTCTGCACTTCTCGGCAGACGTTAACGCGCTGTCCGACGCCGCCTGCGCCTGGGTGGCATTCGACACGCCGGTCGACGATAACGACGTTGCAGACGTCGACTGGGTGCTTGAGCGTTCAGCCCAAATGCTCGCAGCGCTGCCGGCAGACGAGCTCGTGGTCGTGTCCTCGCAGCTCCCTGTCGGCAGCGTCGCGCGGCTGCGCGAGCGCTGTGCCGCGGCCCGAGGCGAGGACAGCCTGCGCTTCGCCTGCCTGCCCGAGAACCTGCGTCTGGGACAGGCGCTCGACGCCTTCCGCGCCCCTGACAGGATCGTCGCCGGGGTGCGCGATGAGCGCGATCGCTCCCAGCTGAGCGAGCTGCTGGCGTCGGTTCCGGCCGATGTGCAGTGGATGAGCGTTGAGTCCGCGGAGATGACCAAGCACGCGCTCAACGGCTTCCTCGCGACCTCGGTCGCGTTCATAAACGAGGTCGCCGTGATCTGCGAGGCAGTCGGCGCCGACGCCGCGGAGGTCTCACGCGGGCTGAAGAGCGAGTGCCGCATCGGGCCCGGCGCCTATCTTGCGCCAGGTGGCGCCTTCGCGGGCGGCACGCTGGCGCGCGACGTCGGGTTCTTGCGCGCCCTCGCGGAGTCCCACGGGCTTCCGGCCAGTGTGTTCGCCGGCGTCGCTGCTGGCAACGCCGCGCACGAGCGCTGGCCGCGGCGAAAGCTCGGCCAGCTCGTTCACGACGGCGGCGGGCCGCAGCGCGGCGATACCGTTGGTGTCTGGGGACTCACCTACAAGCCAGGGACCGACACGCTGCGACGGTCGAGCGCTGTGGAGCTATGCGGCTGGCTGGTGGACCGCGGCGTCAGTGTACGTGCCCACGATCCAGCGGTGACGCGTCTGCCCGCCGGTCTCGCAGCTGTTCAGCTGTGCGACTCGCCACTACAGGCTGCCGAAGGTGCCGACGCGCTCGTCGTGTGTACGGCCTGGCCGCTCTACCGTGAAGTGGACGCGGGCGCGGTCGCCAACGCGCTGCGCGGTGTCGTCGTGATCGATGCCGCCGGTTTCCTCCTCGGTTCGCTCGGTAGCCATCCGGGAATGTGCTACGCGCGCGTTGGCAGTCCGCAGCCGGAGCACGCTCACGTCTCGTCCGCGCGGGAGGTGTCCCGGTGAGCGGCGTGCTGACAGGACGTTATGCGCTGATCACCGGCGGCACACGGGGTCTGGGCTTGGAAATCGCACGCAACTACCTCCTTGCAGGGGCGGCCGGGGTGTGCGTCTGTGGTCGCGACCCAGATGCCCTGGCGCTCGCGCGCAAGCTGCTCGAGCAGCTTGCCGGAACGGAGCAGACAGTGCTGGCGGAGGTCGCTGACGTTTCAAGCCCCGTCGACGTCCGGCGCATCGTCGACACGGCGATAGGGCGCTTTGGCGAGATCACGATCCTTGTGAGCAATGCCGGGATCTACGGGCCAAAGGGGACGATCGACCGTGTGAGCTGGGAGGATTGGGTGCGAGCGGTGGAGATCAACCTCTATGGCTCGGTGCTGCCCGCACGCGCGCTAGCTGAGCACTTCGTCGAGCGCGGCTACGGAAAGATCGTGCAACTGTCAGGCGGCGGCGCGACGAATCCGCTGCCTGGATTGAGCGCATATGCGGCATCCAAGGCCGCCGTCGTCCGCTTCGCCGAGACGCTGGCCGAGGAGTTGCGTGAGCATCGTGTCGACGTGAACGCGATCGCGCCTGGAGCCCTCAATACGCGCTTGCTAGACGAGATTCTGGCTGCGGGACCCGAGGCGGTGGGTAAGGTCTTTTATGAGCGCGCGCTCGAGCAGCAGCGGTCCGGGGGTGTGCCCCTGGCTCGTGGCGCG
>DASPVR010000228.1:0-3549 GCA_035622255.1 Solirubrobacteraceae bacterium
AGCTACGGGGGCAACCGAAAGCTACGCGGCGCCACGGTCGTAATCGCGGCTGCGCCTCACGCGGCGGCGGGTTGGCGGTACATCAGCCTGCGCCCGCCCACGCGGCCGACGAGCAGATCGACTCGCTCGGTGTCGCTGAGCTTGCAGGTCGTGTAGCGGAAGTCGAACTCCGCCAGATAGCGGTCCAGGTGCTCGCGCGAGACGTGGTGGAACGTCCCGCTCAGCGAGCGCTTGAGCTGCGAAAAGAAGGTCTCTGCGTGATTTGTCGTGACATCCTGGCGCACATACTCGCCGGCCTTGTGATCGACTGTCGAGTGCGCGGCAAAGGGTTCGGCCAACTGCGGGTACTGCGTCCCGGAGTCGGTGTGCAGGTGCGCGCGCTTGGTGTTGATGTTGGCCTGGAGGATCGGGCGTAGGTTCTCGGCCCGCACGTTCGGGACGGCCTGCGAGCGGACCTCTCCGGTCTCGCGCGATACGAGCGCCACGACCGGCGTCTTGTCGGTCAGGCCCTGCGGGCGCTTGGAGCGCTTGTTTCCGTGGCGGTTTTTCGGCGCTCCGCCGACCCACGTCTCATCGAGGATGACACGGCCCGCGAGCATCCCGGCCATGGGTTCGCGCTTCATCGCCTCGCGGATGCGGTGCATCATGAACCAAGCCGTCTTGGCCGTCAGTCCGTACTTGCGCTCAACCTCGCGGGCGCTGATCCCGTTCTTGGCCGAGCAGGCATCGAAGATCACAAGGAGCCAGATACGTAGCGGGATTTTGGAGCCGTGGAAGATGGTGCCGACGAGCACCGTGAACTGACGCCGACAGTCGGCGCACTTCCAAACGCGACGCTCGGTGGCCGAGCCCGTCCGCGTCTTGCGCGCCCCATCCTTCGCTTTCAGGAAGTAGTGCTTGCGCACAGAGCCACAATGCGGACAAACCGGCTTATCGCCCCAGCGCATGTGCTCAAGCAGCTCGTAGGCGCCGGCCTCGCTTCGCAGGTGATCGGCCAGTTGCAGGAGGTTGATCGACATGCCCAAACCATACTGGATAGCTCTGGGTTTGTCAAGTACAACATTGCCGAAAAATCTTTGTCGGCTGGGCCCGATTTGCCCGGAGACGGGCGGCCGGGCGGGGTCCGCTCCCAGCGGGTGGGGCGGCCCGGGCCGGCTCAGCCGAGCACGCCCACGGCCAGGTCCCCGTACAGGCGGGTCGCGAACGCCAGGTCGCGTACGTCGATGCGCTCGTCGGCGCCGTGGACGAGCGGCGTCGTGGCGGTCATCGGCTGGTGGCGCTGGGGGAAGAAGCCGTAGGCCACGCACTCGGGGAACGCCTGGCGGAAGTGGCGCGAGTCGGTGAAGCCGGGCAGGATCACCGGCACCGCATCGCCGTCGGGGTCGTTGGCGGCGATCCAGGCGGCGATCGCGTCGCGCAGCGGGGAGGAGAGCGGCGATTCGTTGCCCACCATGCACTCGGTGAACTGAACCTGGAAGCCGCCGTCGCCGAGCACCTCGGCGATCGCGCGGCGGACCTCGGCCTCGCCGAGACCGGGCGGCACGCGACAGTCGACGCGCAGCTCCGCGCGACTGGGGATCACGTTGATCTTCTCCGACGCGGAGATGCGCGTGGGCGTGAACGTGACGCCGAACATCGGCTCGAACATGCGCGCCACGGCGGCGTCGGAGGCGCGCAGGCGCGCGACCGAGCCCGCCACGTCGTCGGGGTCCTCGCCGACGCCGAGCAAGAACTCGCGCGGCACGCGCGTCAGCTCGTAAGAGGGCTGGCGCTCGGCCAGGCGCGCCAGCAGCGGGGCCATCTTCAGCAGCGCGTTGTCGCCCATGCCGGGCATCGAGGCGTGCGCTGCCACGCCGTCGGTCGTGAGCGTGAAGCGGAACACGCCCTTCTCGGCGCAGCACAGGCCGTAGTGGCGGCGCCCCTCGTGCTCGAAGCTGCCGCCGCCGCCCTCGTTGACGAGCATCTCGCAGCGCACCTTGTCGGGGTGCTGCGCACAGATCCACTGGGCGCCGAGCTCCCCGCCCGTCTCCTCGTCGACGACCGCCACGACGAGCAGGTCGCCCGTCGCCGGGCGCCAGCCCGAGCGCGCGAGCGCCGCCGTGGCGGCGACCTCGGCCGCGACCTGCGACTTCATGTCGAGCGCGCCGCGCCCCCACAGGAAGCCGTCGTCGACGTCGCCCGACCACGGGTCGTGGGTCCACTCGCTGGGCTGTGCGAGCACGGTGTCGACGTGGCCCAGGTAGCAGAGCGTCGGGCCCGGGGAGGCGCCGCGCAGGCGCGCCACGAGGTTGGGGCGCCGGGGCTCAGCGCCCAGCAGCTCGCACTGAAAGCCGGCCGCGGTGAGCAGCGCGGCGAGGTGCTCCTGGAGCGGGCGCTCGTTGCCCGGCGGGTTGACCGTGTCGAAGCGCACGAGCGCGGCCAGGAGCTCGAGCGCCTGCGCCGCGGGATCGTCGCCGCTCACGGAGCCGGGTCGCCGTTGGTCACCGGGGAATCCTACGCCGATCACGGCGCGCCCCAGGGACGGCCGCCAGCAGCTCGCGCGTGTATGGGTGGCGCGGGGCCGAGTAGAGCTGCTCGTTGTCGGCGAGCTCGACGATCTCGCCGCCGCGCACCACCGCCACGCGATCGCACATGTGTCGCACGACCGAGAGGTCGTGCGCGATCAGCACGAGTGTGAGCCCGAGCTGGCTGCGCATCTGCGCGAGCAGGTTGAGCACCTGCGCCTGGATCGAGACATCCAGCGCCGAGACCGGCTCGTCGGCGATCACAAGCGCCGGCGCCGGCGCCAGCGCACGCGCGACGCCCACGCGCTGGCGCTGCCCGCCCGAGAGCTCGTGGGGATAGCGATCGAGCTGGTCGGGGTCCAGACCGACGAGCTCCATCAGCTCGCTCACCCGACGCCGGCGCGCCGTGCGGCCGGCGGCCAGGCCATGGATCACGAGCGGCTCGCCGATGACCGCACCGATTGTGCGGCGCGGGTTCAGCGACGAGTAGGGGTCCTGGAAGACCATCTGCATCCTGCGCCGCACGGCCTTCAGCGCCGCGCCGCGCAGGCGCGTGATGTCCTGGCCCTCGAAGCGCACCTCCCCGCTCGTGGCCTGCAGCAGGCGGTTCATCAGCCGCGCCGTGGTCGTCTTGCCGCTGCCCGACTCACCCACGATCCCGAGCGTCTCGCCGCGCAGCACGTCGAAGCTCACGCCGTCGACAGCGCGCACCGCGCCGAGCTGACGCCGGAACACGATCCCGCGCGTGATCGGGAAGTGCTTGACCAGCTCGCGCACCTGCATCAGCGGCTGCCCTGGGGAGACGCGCGCCCCCGCGGGGCCGCGCGGCGTCGACGCCGTCACGCTCACGCGCCCGCCTCCCGCCCCGCCCCGGACACGATCGCGCCCGCGGCCGCGCGCCCGCCGGCCGGCTGTGAGGACAGCTGCCGGCGCAGCTGCGGCGCGAGCAGGCAGGCGACCTGGTGGTCGCGATCGCCCGGCAGCGGCTCGAGCCACGGATCGACCTCGGCGTGGCGCGGCTGCGCGTAGGGGCAGCGGGGATGGA
>DASPVR010000229.1:0-3991 GCA_035622255.1 Solirubrobacteraceae bacterium
GCAAGCAGCGCCGAGCCGCTTATCTTCTGCGCCGGCAGCCCCTGCCTGCGCAGATGCTCCTGTAGCAGGTCGCGCCCGATGTGCTCGGTGTCCTGGCGGGACTCCGCCTTGAACCACTGCTTGATCTTGTTGCGCGCACGCGTGGTCTTGACCATCGCCAGCCAGTCACGCGAAGGTCCGCGCTCACGCTTGGCGGTGAGGATCTCGACGATGTCGCCTGAGTGCAGCTCGCAGTGCAGCGGCACGATCTTGCCGTTGACGCGCGCGCCCACGCAGCGGTGACCGATCTCGGTGTGCACCTCGTAGGCGAAGTCCAGCGGCGTCGCCCCCGCCGCCAGCGACTTGACCTCGCCCTTGGGCGTGAACACGAACACCTCATCCTCGAACAGGTCGTTGCGCAGCGCCTCCTTGAACTCGCGTGGATCGGACAGCTCCCGCTGCCAGTCGAGCATCGAGCGCAGCCACTGCGGCTTGGCCTCGGGACGCTGCTTGTAGCGCCAGTGGGCGGCGATCCCGAACTCGGCCATGTCGTGCATCTCCTGCGTGCGGATCTGGATCTCCAGCGGCCTGCCCTCTGGCCCGATCACCGTCGTGTGCAGCGACTGGTACATGTTGAACTTGGGCATCGCGATGAAGTCCTTGAAGCGCCCCGGAAGCGGCTTCCACAGCGAGTGGATCGCGCCGACCGTGCCGTAGCAGTCCTTGACCGAGCCCACGATCACGCGCATCGCCGTGAGGTCATAGATCTCGTTGAACTCGCGGCCCTTCTTGGTCATCTTCGAGTAGATCGAGTAGAAGTGCTTGGCGCGACCGGCGATCTGCGCTTCGATCCCCAGCTCGGCCAGCTCGTGTTCGAGGTATTCGCCGGCCTCGGCGACGTAGCCCTCGCGGTCGGCGCGCTGCTGGGCGACCAGGTCCTTGATCTCGCGGTACTTGCGCGGGTGAAGCGTCGCGAACGCGAGGTCCTCGAGCTCCCACTTGATCGCGTGGATGCCCAGGCGGTGGGCCAGCGGCGCGTACACCTCGAGCGTCTCGCGCGCCTTTTCGGTCTGCTTCTGCTTGGGCATCGCGTCGATCGTGCGCATGTTGTGCAGCCGATCGGCCAGCTTGATCAGGATCACCCGATCGTCGGTCGCCATCGCCACGATCATCTTGCGGTAGTTCTCGACCTGGGCCTCGTCGTGCGAGGAGAACGTGATCCCGGTCAGCTTGGTCACGCCGTCGACCAGGCCGGCGATCTCCTCGCCGAAGCGCTCGCGCACCTGCTCGATCGACACGCTCGTGTCCTCGACGGTGTCGTGCAGCAGGGCCGCGCACAGGGTCTCGGTGTCGAGCCCCATTCCCGCGCAGATACGCGCCACCCCGACCGGGTGCACGATGAAGTCCTCGCCCGACTTGCGCCGCTGGGCGGCGTGGTGCTCGCAGGCGAAGGCGAACGCGTCGCGCACGCGCTCGCGGTCGATCTCCACCGCCGAGTCCGCGGCGTGCTCGGACACGATCGCGAACAGGTCGCCGAGCATCCGCCGCTGCGGGTCTGTCAGATCGAGATCCGCCAGCGCCGGCACCGGCCGGCGAGCCTCGAAGCCGACCGCCTCGCGTGAGGGCTCGTCGGCGCGCACGCTCGCCGCCGTGGCCTCCTCCAGGCTCGTGCCGGCGAAGGCCTCGCCGGTCCGTGGAGCGTCGGGATCGGGTGCGATGGCCATGGTCACAGGGTAGGGGAGCGAGCCCTCAGAGCAAACCGCGGATCATCTCAGGGCAGCGCGAACAGGACAAGCTCCTCCTGCGGCTCGGGGTCGTGGCCGTGCCCAGGCTCTGGTCGCGGCGGGGGTGGCGGCTGCCGCGCGGCCTGCGAGGGTGCGACCGCGACCGCGCGCAGGCCCGCGGGCACCGGCTGGGGGCGCTCAGCGCACTCGTCGCGCGCGGGCCTTGCCTGGCGGAGCACCAGTCGCGGCTCGCTGACGCCGTTGTACTCGTTGACCTCGAGCGTGAACGTCGCCTGGGCCGCCTGGCCCTCGGCGACCGGCAGCCGGCCGCCCGTGCCGAACGCCACGGCACGGGCCCGGGCGCGGGGAGATTGGACGGTGAAGCGGGCATGGCGTCCTTCTCCCATCGGCCGCACGTCGGTGAAGCTGGCGTCCTGCACCATCAGCGACACCGGGGGATTGCCCATGCCGAACGGCGCCAGCGCCTGGAGCTCCTCGGCGAGCCCCATCCCGAGCTCCTCGCCTGCGACGATCGCATCGACGCGCTCGACGGGCGCGAGGTCGGCGGGCGCGAGCATCCGCCCGGCGTACGCGTCGAGCGCCGCGGCGAACTCTCCGACGTGCGCGCGGTCGAGCTCCAGGCCGGCGGCGGCGCGGTGGCCTCCGTATGCGCGCAGCCGGTCGCTGCACGCGGTCAGCCCGGCGAGCAGGTCGAAGGCCTCCACCCCGCTTCGTCCTGAGCCGCGCCCGGCGTCGCCGTGCAGCGCGATCATCACGACCGGGCGGCGGCTGCGCTCGGCCAGGCGCGAGGCGACGATGCCGATCACGCCGGGGTGCCAGCCCTCGGCGGCGAGCACGTACGCGTAGCGCTCGCCCGCCGCCGCCATCTGCGCCTCGGCCTCGGCGCGAATGCGCAGCTCTACCTGGCGGCGCTCGCGGTTGGCCCGCTCGAGCTCCGACGCGACCTGCCCGGCACGCGCCACGTCCTCGGTTAGCAGGAGCTCGAGCGCGGCGTCGGCGCGATCGATGCGCCCGGCGGCGTTGAGCCGCGGCGCCAGCGCGAACGCCACCGCGCGCTCGTCCGCCCGTGCGGGATCCAGACCCGCCACCGACATCAGCGCGCGAAGCCCTGGCTTGCTCGTGCCCGCCAGCGCGCGCAATCCGCGTCGAGCGAGCGTGCGATTCTCGCCCACGAGCGCCACGACATCGGCGATCGTCGCCAGCGCCACGAGGTCGAGGTCCTCCTCCAGGCGTGCGCGTGCGCGCGCGAGGCCGGGGTCGCCTGGGCCCGCAGGCCCGCCGGCCTCATCGAGCAGCGCCTGAGCGAGCTTGTGCGCGACGGCCGCCGCGCACAGCTGCGGGAAGGGGTAACCGCACACGCCCGGATGCACGATCCTCGCCGGCGGCAGGACGGCGTCCTCGCGCGGCGCATGGTGGTCTGAGACGATCACGTCCATCCCCAGCTCACGGGCGAGCGCAACCTCTGACACGGCGGTGATCGCGCAGTCGACGGTCACGAGCAGGCGCGTGCCGCGCGCTGCCAGGCGGCGCACCGTGGCGGCGCCGAGGCCGTAGCCGTCACCGCGGCGATCGGGCAGGTACCAGTCGACGTCCGCGCCCAGCCCGCGCAGCGTACGCACGAGCACCGCCGTGGCGCACACGCCGTCGACGTCGTAGTCGCCGTGCACGGTGATCCGCCGGGCACGACGCACGTGCGCGAGGATCGCGCCCACCGCCTCGTGCATGCCGGCGAAGGCGCTTGGCGCGTGGGCCTCGCCGGCGGCCAGGAACGCCCGCGCCGCCGCCGGCTCGTGCATCCCGCGGCGCACGAGCACCTGGGCCACGGCCCCGCTCACGCCGAGCGCGCCACGCAGGCGCGCCACCGCGGCCGGCGGGCAGTCGGCGATCTGAAAGCGCGGCTCGAGCACGCGCCAACAGTAAGGTCGCGTGTCGACGGAACGCTACGCCCGCCGTCGCTGAAAAACCGCGGGCGCCGCGGGTGCGCTGCAGTGCGCGACTGCAGGCCCGCTGAGGGCGGGCTGCGCCCGGCGGGCCCGGGTGAATCCTCAGGCCGAGGCCGGCGGCGCCTGCGCAGCCGCCCTGGCTTCGCGGCGCATGCCCTCCAGGTATGTGGCGGCGATGCCGAGCAGCGCGCCGGGGACGGCGTACAGCACGACCGCGATGTCGGTCGCCCGCTGGCCGGGAACCTCCAGCGAGCCGACTTTCGCGCCGTAGATGATCAGCCCGAGGATCACGGCGCCCGTGAGCGAGCCCACGAACGCACCCAC
>DASPVR010000230.1:0-14358 GCA_035622255.1 Solirubrobacteraceae bacterium
ATCCGAACCGTCACGGGCGTGGTTTCGCTAGCGGTGCCGGTGAAGGACGGCGTCGTGTTGTTGGACGGCGATTTCGGCGCAGCCAGGGTCACCGTCGGCGATTCCGTGTCCACCGTGAAGGTCACGGGTTCGCTCGCGCCGCTTTCCATCGCAAGGTTGGTCTGGACCGCCTGCGCGGTGTATGTGCCATCGCGGAGCGTTTCGGCCGGCCCAACGGCCCACGTGCCGCTAGCCGGGACGAGCGGGGTCGTCAGGGCCTGCAAGGGGGCCCCTGCTGCGACGCCGGTACCGGCGTAGATGTTGAGCGTCACCTCATCGAGAAGATCGTCCGTGATGCCGCTGAAGGAGGGCGTTTGGTTGTTGGAGGCGCGCCCGTTGGGCGGACTCTGGATCGTGAGGCTGGGCTTTTCGGCCGTGGCGATCGCGACAGGCCCCACGGCCACCACGACGAGCGACACGACGGCAACTCGCAAGAGCCCCATACCCGTCGTCCTCATAGATCCTGCTCACCTCCATGCCGTCCCTTTTCTCAGTCCGTGATCAACGCTGGGGCTTCCTGCCATTGCGTCGTGAGGGCTGCCGCGTTGTGTCCCGCCGCGCCTTTCCGATCGGCGCATGATACGCGTCTGGCGGCGTCGATGACGCCGGATATTGGGCGTTTTCAGGCGGCACCTTGACGCAGTCCGATATCAGCGTGCAGGCATTTTCCCTGCAAACCGACGGTTCAAGATATCCGCAAATAGCGAAGGACCGAAATGGCTCACTACGACGTCTATTTCGCCGGGCTTCCAAGTCCAACCGAGTCGGATGAGCCCCCGGTGCTCGACATTGGCTCGCGCCGCCGCTAGGCGAGTCCCGGGAGGGAGCGGACCCACCCGGTCACAGTGATCGTTAGGAAGCCTAGAACCGGCACCGACTGCGGAATGTCGAGGGTCGGGACGAGCGCTTTCTCGGCACGTCGTCCGCGCGCTGCTGCACGGCCGTAGACGAGCCTGAACACAGTCGCGAAAAACAGCGCGATGAACATCCCCAGTAGGTTGCGCGCCCCAACTGCCGGCGACGGTGTAGGTCGCGCCGGACGCGCCATCCGGCGCGATCCGCGCGAAGTGCGTTAAGCGCGCGTAGAAATGGCTGCGCGGCGCGTAAAGAAACCGCTAAATCGATTTTCTCGCCGTCGACGTCGACGTATACAGGGGATCACGGCCCCTACGGGTCGTCCGGAAATCGCAAAAGAGGATGTGACGATGGAAGACCTTCTGTATGTCGCTATCACCGTGGCGCTGATCGCGATCGGCATTCTCTTTGTGATCGCCTGCAACAAGATCGTTGGACCGGACGAGCAGGAGCTCGCCGAGGAGTCAGATCTGGCACTGAGCACCGAAAAGCTCAGGGAGAAGGTGTCCACGTGATGCTGCTCGCAGCCATCAGCGGACCGCAGGTCGCCGAGATCGTGATCGCCGTCCTGGTTGGCTTCTACCTCGTATACGTGCTGGTCAACGCGGAGCGCATGTAGATGACCGGCGACGGCTGGCTGACGCTGATCTTCTTCGGGATCCTGCTCGCGATCAGCACGCCGCTCCTTGGCAACTACATGGCCAAGGTGTACAGCAATGGCCCTGCGCCCGGCGACCGTTTCTTCCTTCCGATCGAGCGGTTGGTCTACCGGGTGTGTCGGATCGACCCGGACTCCGAGCAGCGCTGGAGCACGTATGTAATCTCGCTGCTCGCCTTCACCCTCTTCGGGATTCTCCTTACATACGTGATCCTAAGGATCCAGGCCAGCCTGCCCGGCAATCCCGACAAACTCCCGAACGTTTCACCGTCGCTGGCGTTCGACACAGCGATCAGCTTCGGCACCAATACGAACTGGCAGAACTACACCGGCGAGGCGACGATGAGCCAGCTCAGCCAGATGTTCGGGCTGGTTTGGCACCAGTTCATCTCAGCTGCCGTCGGCATGGCGCTCGCAGCGGCGTTCATCCGTGCGCTTGTGCGCCGGCGGCGCAACACGCTGGGGAACTTCTGGGCGGACACCGTTCGCTCGACGCTTCGCATCCTGATCCCGATCACCTTCGTGTTCGCGATCTTCTTCATGAGCCAGGGCGTGGTCGACAACCTCCACGCGAGCAAGACCGTCACCACCCTGGCGGCGCAGGTGACGCACAGCAAGTCGACGACGCTGCAGCAGAGCGTCCCCGGTGGTCCGGTCGCGAGCATGGTCCCGATCGAGATGCTCGGCGACAACGGCGGCGGCTACTTCGGCGCCAACGCCGCCCAGCCGTTCGAGAACCCCACCGGCTTGATCAACGTCCTGATTCTGTGGCTGACGGCCATGATCCCGTTCGCCTTCGCATGGACGTTCGGAAGAATGGTGGGCTCGATGCGCCAGGGCAGGATGGTGCTCGCTGTGATGAGCATCATGTTCCTGATCTCGGTGCTGATCGCGGTGCCGATCGAGCAGCGCGGCAACCCGAATTTCAGGCCCGCCGGGGTCGCGCAGGCGGCAACCGCTCACAACCCCGGCGGTAACCTCGAAGGTAAGGACCTGCGTCTGGGCGCGGTCGGCTCGGCGCTGAACGCCGCCGACATCACCGCCACCTCCACGGGCGGCTCCAACTCGGCGCTCACCAGCTACACGCCGCTCGGAGGCACGATCCCCCTGTTCAACATGATGCTAGGGGAGGTGATCCCCGGGGGCACGGGCACGGGGCTGTTCGGGATGCTGATCTTCGTGATGATCACCGTGTTCATCGCCGGCTTGATGGTGGGACGAACACCGTCGTATCTGGGCAAGCAGATCCTCGCCCCCGACATGAAGCTGGTGGCCATCTACATCCTCGTGCTGCCCACTACCGTCCTGATGCTCGCGGGTGTGGCGATCCTCCTGCCGGTGGCCGTTAAACAGGTGGGGGCTGCGCCCGGCCCGCACGGGCTAACGGAAGTGGTCTACGCGTACACGTCTGCAGCCCACAACAACGGCTCGGACCTCGGCGGTCTCGTGGGGAATATTCACTGGTACAACATCACGCTCGCGATCGCGATGTTCTTCGGGAGGTTCTTCGAGATCATCCCTGCGCTCGCGCTGGCCGGTTCGCTCGTGCGCAAGCGCACCTACGCAAGCACGATCGGAACAGTGAGGACGGATACGCCGCTGTTCACGTTCATGGTGATCGCCGTCGTGTTCGTGCTCGTCGGCCTCACCTACTTCCCGGCACTCGCGCTCGGCCCGCTCGTGGAGCACCTCTCGGGCCACTACGGGGTCTAGTGAAAAGCAATGCCTGATCTAGCAACATCACCCGAGGTCCCGGCGCCCGTTCCGTCGCCTCCTGTCGCCCCAAAACGGACGACGGGCGGTGTGGCGCCCTTCAACCGTCGGATCGTGCAGCGGGCGATCTGGGAATCGTTCCTCAAGCTCGACCCCCGCAGCATGATCAAGAAGCCCGTGATCTTCGTCGTGTACGTCGGCACGATCTGGGCAACGATCCTCTTCTTCCGCGACGTCAGTCACGCCAAGGGGGCGGAGAACGCGTTTGCTGCGCTGATCCTCGTATGGCTGTGGTTCACCGTGCTGTTCGCCAACTTCGCCGACGCGCTCGCCGAGGGACGGGGCAAGGCCCAAGCAGGGACGCTGCGCCTGATGCGCAAGTCGACGGTCGCGCACGTGGTCCAGCCCGACGGCTCGGTCGCGGAGAAGCCGTCGACCGAGCTTCGGATCGGTGACCGCTGTGTGGTCAATGTCGGTGAGCTCATCCCCGGCGACGGCGACGTGATCGAGGGGGTCGCGCTCGTCGACGAGTCCGCGATCACCGGCGAGTCCGCCCCGGTGATCCGCGAAGCCGGTGGCGATCGCTCTGGCGTCACCGGCTCCACGCGGGTGCTCTCCGACAGGATCGTCGTCGAGATCACCACCGCCCCCGGTGAGACCTTCCTCGACCACATGATCGCGCTAGTCGAGGGGGCGGACCGACAGAAGACTCCGAACGAGATCGCCCTCACCGTCGTCCTCGTCAGCCTCACGTTCATCTTCCTGATCGCGGTCACGACGCTGCAGCCCTTCGCGATCTACTCGGGCGATGAACAGCCGATCCTGCTGCTCGTCGCGCTGCTCGTGGCCCTCGCCCCCACGACGATCGGGGCGCTGCTGTCGGCGATCGGCATCGCCGGCATGGACCGCATGGTCCAGCACAACGTGCTCGCTACGTCCGGGCGCGCGGTGGAGGCGGCGGGCGACGTCACCACGCTGCTGCTCGACAAGACCGGGACGATCACCTACGGCAACCGCATGGCCTCGGAGCTGATCCCCGTGGGCGACGAGGATGAAAGCGCGCTCGCGCAGGCGGCGATGCTCTCGTCGCTAGCTGACGAGACACCCGAGGGACGATCGATCGTCGACCTGACCGTAAGCCGCTACGGCCTGCAGAGCAGGGAACTGACAGGCGCAGAGCTGGTGCCCTTCACCGCCGAGACGCGCATGTCGGGAGTCGAGTGGGGGGGACGCTCGATCCGCAAGGGCGCTGCCGAGCAGGTCGAGCGCTGGGTGCGCGATCGCGGCGGCTCGATCCCCAGCGATCTCGAACCGGTGGTCGAGCACATCGCCGGCGAGGGCGGTACGCCGCTGGTCGTTGCCGAAGGAACGCGCGTGCTCGGCGTCATCTACCTCAAGGACAGGGTCAAGGAGGGCATCGCTGAGCGCTTCGCGCAGATGCGCGCGATGGGGATCCGCACGGTCATGGTCACGGGCGACAACCAGCTCACAGCCGCATTCATCGCCAAAGAGGCCGGCGTTGACGAGTTCTTGGCCGAAGTGACGCCCGAGCAGAAGCTCGACCGGATCCGTACAGAACAGGCCGAAGGCCAACTCGTGGGCATGACCGGCGATGGCACCAACGACGCCCCGGCCCTAGCCAAGGCCGACGTCGGCGTGGCCATGAACACTGGCACGCAGGCGGCGCGCGAGGCGGGGAACATGGTAGATCTCGACAGCGACCCGACGAAGCTGATGTCGATAGTGGAGGTGGGCAAGCAGCTGCTCATCACGCGTGGCGCGCTCACAACGTTCTCCATCACCAACGACATCGCCAAGTACTTCGTCGTCGTCCCCGCGATGTTCCACAGCGTTTACCCGTCGCTGACGAAACTCGACATCCTCAACCTGCACAACCCGCACTCGGCGATCCTCTCGGCGATCATCTTCAACGCAATCATCATCCTGCTGCTCGTGCCGCTCGCCCTCAAGGGAGTGTCGGTCCGGGCTCTCAACGCAACCGCGCAGCTGCGGCGCAACGTGTTGATCTTCGGAGTCGGCGGCTTCATCACGCCGTTCGTGCTGATCAAGCTCATCGACCTCGCGATCGTGGGCCCGCTGGGGGTGCACTGACATGTTGGCGATGCTGAGGCGTCATTTCATCTCGTCGATCGTTCTCACTGCTGTCGTGCTCGTGTTCCTGACGATCTACGTCGCGGTCGTCTACGCGATCGGACAGGTTGCGTTCAAGCAGAAAGTCGATGGCTCCTTCATCATACGCGACAGCCAGGTCGTCGGCTCGAGCCTGATCGGGCAGGCATTCACCAATGAAAAGGGCGAACCGCTGCCGCAATACTTCCAGTCTCGCCCGTCGCAGACGGAAGTGAAGGCGTACAACGCCAGCTCCAGCGGTGCGAGCAACTTTGGCCCGGGGTCGCCGAAGCTGATCGGTCTCGTCCCGGGGTTCAACACGGCGTCCAAGGCCAATCCTTACGCAACCAAGGAAGACCCCAACTGCGTGCCCACGAACAAGAAAGGCGATCCCGTGCCCGAACCGGAACCGGGCGAACAGCTCGAAAAGAAGGACGGTGCCTACGTGTGCTACCCGGAAACGATCCCTGAGCGCGTGAAAGCGTACCGTGAATTCAATGGGCTGCCCGCGGGGGCCGCGGTCCCGGTCGATGCTGTCACGGCGTCGGCGTCCGGCTTGGATCCGGAAATCTCGATCGCCAACGCCGACCTTCAGGCACCACGCGTCGCTAGGGTCAGGAAGCTGCCGCTGGCCACGGTGATGGCGCTGATGAAGAGGTACACGCACTCGCGGTCGATCGGCTTCCTGGGCGAACCGGGCGTGCGCGTGCTCGAACTCAACCTCGCGCTCGAACGGACCGGCTAGGAGCCTTCTCGACGCCGAAGGCGCGACGGAGCCATGACAAGGGGCGAGCTGCGGATCTACCTTGGGATGGCCCCCGGCGTGGGCAAGACCTACGCGATGCTCGCCGAGGGTTATCGGCGTCGCAAGCGCGGGACAGACGTCGTGATCGGCTTCGTCGAGACCTACGGGCGTGCCGCTACCGAGGCGCAGATGCGCGACCTGCCGACGATCCCACGCAAGCGGCTCGCCTACCGCGATCGCGTCCTCGAGGAGATGGATCTCGACGCCATCCTCGCGCGCAAACCCGCGGTTGCGCTGATCGACGAGCTCGCCCACACGAACGTCCCCGGCTCGGGCAACGAGAAGCGCTGGCAGGACGTGCAGGCACTGCTCGACGCCGGCATCACGGTGGTCTCCACGCTCAACGTCCAGCACCTGGAGGGCTTCAATGACGTCGTCGAGCGCATCACGGGCGCGGCCCAGCGCGAGACGATCCCCGACAGCGTCGTCGCGGCGGCCGACCAGGTCGAGCTGGTGGACATGACCTCCCAGGCGCTGCGGAGGCGCCTGGCGCACGGCAACGTCTATCCGCCCGAGAAGGTGGACACGGCACTGGCCAACTACTTCCGTCCCGGCAACCTCGACGCGCTCCGCACGCTCGCGCTGCGCTGGGTCGCTGGACAGGTCGACACGGAGCTCGCGTCCTACCGCGAGCGCCACGACATCAAAGAGCTGTGGGAGACGGGCGAGCGTATCGTCGTTGGCTTCGCCGGTGCGCCCGGAGAAGAGAACCTGATCAGGCGCGCGTCACGCATGGGCGCGCGCCTGGGCGCGCCCGTGATCGGTGTGCACGTGCGCACCGCTGAAGGGCTGATCCAGGCGCATCCCCCCGCGCTGGAGTCCCAGCGGCGGCTGCTGAGCGAGCTCGGCTGCGCGAGCGCCGAGGTCAGCGGTACCGATACCGCCAGCGCCCTGCTGCAGTTCGCCCGAGCCGAGAATGCCACTCAGCTGGTCGTCGGGGCGAGCCGGCGGCCGCGCTGGCGCCAGCTGCTGCGCGCGCCCTCGATCAACCACGTTGTGCGCGACTCGGCCCCGATCGACGTGCACGTGATCTCGCTCCGGCGCGCGGCTGGCCAGACCCTGCCGGCGTCGCCGCGCCGCTACCGCCCGGCGGCCGTGCCGCCGCGCCGACGACTGGCGGGATGGGCGCTCGCAACGGTCGGGATCGCGCTGTTCGGCGTCGCACTCTCGCCTCTGCAGAGCACCTTCGGCCTGCCGGGCGGGCTGCTGTGCCTGCTGCTAGGCGTCGTGGCGGTGGCCGTCATCGGTGGCGTCCCCCCGGCGGTCGCCGCCACTCTTATCGCGGCCGTCGTCGCCGACTACTTCTTCACACCGCCCGTCCACAGCCTGCGTATCGCGCACGCCGCTGACGCCGTTGCGATCGCCGTGTTCTTCTCCGTCGCCGCCCTCGTCAGCGCGCTCGTGGACCGGCTCATCCGTCGCGACCTGGAGATGGCGCGTGCTCGCGCCGAGAGCGAGGCGCTGGCCCGGCTTGCGGGGCGCTCCGCCCCGCTCAGATCCGAGCGTCTGCCGGCGCTCGTGGCCGAGCTGCGCGGCACGTTCGAGCTCGACATGGCCGCGGTGCTGGTCCCCGAGGAAGGCGGCTGGCGCGCGCTCGCCGCCTCCGGAGACCCGGTCCCGGAGCGACCTGAGGACGCGGCCTTCTCGGCCCAACTCGACGAACGGGCCGTGCTCGTGTTCGCGGGCCGCGCCCTGAGCGCGGAGGACTCGCGGCTGCTACAGGCGTTCGTCGCGCAGCTGCGCCAGGCCCAGGAGGAGCTGGCGCTGGCGCGTCAGGCCGCCACGGCGACCGCGCTCGCACAGGCGAACAACTTGCGCACCGCGCTGCTCGCGGCCGTCTCCCACGACCTGCGCACCCCCTTGCACGCGATCAAGGCCGCCGCCACCAGCCTGCTCAGCGACGATGTCGCGTTCTCTCCTGAGCAGACGCGCGACCTGTGCGAGACGATCGACGCCGAGACCGACCGGTTGACGGCGCTGATCGAGAACCTCCTGGACATGAGTCGCCTCCAGGCCGGCGTGCTACCGGTGTCGGCGGGCCCGACCGATCTCGAAGACGTGCTGTGCGCCGCTATCGCCAGCCTCCCGCCCAGCGACGTGAGCATCTGTTTCGAGCCGTCCGAGTCGCTGCCAGCTGTGCACGCCGACGCGGGCTTGCTCGAGCGTGCGCTCGCCAATGTACTCAGCAACTCCCGTCGCTTCTCCCCTCCAACGGTTCCAGTGAGGGTGGTCGCCGGCGTCGCGGACGAGCTCGTCGAGATTCGCGTGATCGACCGCGGTCCCGGCGTCGCCAAGGACAGGCGGGAAGAGCTGTTCAAGCCCTTTCAGCGCCTTGGGGACAAGGGTGGCAATGGTCGCGGGCTGGGCCTCGGGCTCGCGATCGCCAAGGGCTTCGCGGAGGCGATGGGGGGCGAGCTCACGCTGGAGGACACGCCCGGCGGCGGCGCCACGCTCGTGTTCACCCTCCGGCTTGCCGACATGGACGCCGCGCACATGTCCGACTCGATCGCGCGGATGTGCTGATGAGCGAACGCGTTTTGGTCTGCGACCCTGACCGCGAGGTGCAGCGCTCGCTGCAGCTCATACTGCGCGGTGCCGGCTACGAGGTGGTGTGCGTCGCCGGCGGGGGCGACGTGCTGGAACGCGCGCGCAGCGATCGCCCGCAGGCGGTCGTGCTCGAGGTGCGGCTGCCCGACATGGACGGCGTCGAGCTATGCCGGCGTCTGCGCGAGGGCAGCGAGATGTCGGTCGTTGTGGTATCGGCGCTCGATGACGACCTGGTGAAGATCGATGCCCTCGACGCCGGTGCCGACGACTACGTCACCAAGCCGTTCAGCGCCGGCGAGCTCGTCTCCCGGCTGGGGGCCGTTCGACGCCGGGCAGCGTACGCTGCGCGTGTGGAGGCGGACGGCGTGATGATCGACCTCGCGGGTCACAGCGTGGTCGTCGACGGCGAGGACGTGCATCTGACACCGACGGAGTTCTCGCTTTTGCGCGCGCTCGTGACGAGCCGAGGGCCGGTCGGCCACCGGGCGCTGGCGGCGAAAGTGTGGGGGCCGCTTGAGAGTGACGTGGAGCCGCGGCTGCGGACGCACATCGCCCGTCTGCGGGCGAAGCTCGGCGAGAACCTGATCCGCACGGAGATCGGGGTGGGCTACCGCTTCGCCGCGCGCCACCGCCGCATGCAGCCGGGCCTGAGCATTTCTTAACACGATCGTTACACCGCGGGCTGCTTTCGTCATGCGATCTTCACGCCTGCCCGCCTACCGTCGTATTGCGATGGATCAGCTCGCCTTGGCTCCGCTGGTCACCCGACTTCGGGCGGGCAGCGATGGTGCACCACCAGCCGCCCCTGCTCGTGTGCTGGTCGTCGATGACGACCCGGCGATCCTCCGCACGATGGACGTGAACCTCCGCGCACGCGGTTACGAGGTGCTCCGTGCAAGCGGTGGGCGTGAGGCGCTAGCGGTCGCGGCCCGCGGACATCCGAGCGTCGTCGTGCTCGACCTCGGCCTGCCGGACATGGACGGGGTGGAGGTGATCGAAGGGCTTCGCGGCTGGACGACGCTGCCGATCATCGTGTTGTCGGCTCGTGCCGAGGAAACCGAGAAGGTAGCGGCGCTCGATGCTGGAGCCAACGACTATGTCACCAAGCCGTTCGGCATCGCCGAGTTCGTCTCGCGGCTGCGTGCAGCCCTGCGTGTGGCCATCCCCCGCGCCGAGGACCCCGTGCTCGCGACGGCCGACTTCACGCTCGACCTCTCAGCGCGCCGCGCGCTGCGCGCTGGCGAGGACGTGCGGCTCACCACCACCGAGTGGCAGATCGTGGAGTTCCTCGCACGCAACCCGGGACGCCTCGTCACGACCGGGCAGCTGCTGGAGCGGGTTTGGGGGATAGCGGACACGAAGAACAACTACGTACGCGTATACCTTTCTTCGATTCGCCGCAAGCTGGAGCCTGATCCCGGTCGCCCACGCTATTTCATCACTGAGCCACGCTCGGGCGTGCGCTTCGACCCGGGCAGCGTCGGTGACGTTGCCCAGGGCTCGACGCCGTGCACCCCAGTTGCGCCACGGACGAAGAGGCCGCGACCGGCGCTCGTAGCGAGCTAGCGGCCGCGCGTCTTCGCAAGACCGCTTTACGCCCTTGTCGATTCGCAATGCCGTTGTGAGTACCGACCGGTGTAGTGACGCCCCCGACGTCCTGACGATCGTCGTCGACATCGCGGCGAGAGATCTGTGATCTCACCGGAACGATCTTTGCGGAATCGTTATATGTCTTTAGTGATTCGTGACGGTGACTGGCGACAACCGCCTAACGGCGGCCAAGATCGCCCCGGGATCAAGCTGATCGAGCTCGTGGTGCACAACCTGCTTGGTGGCTAGGGACCCCCAGCAGCCGCATCCGCGGCGGATCCTCGTCTGCGACGACGAGCCGCAGACGGTTAGGGCACTCGCCGTGATCCTGCGCGACGGGGGCTACCAGGCAACCGCCGCCACCACGCTCGCACAGGCGCTCGAACTGGTCAAAGCCGAGTCACCGGACGGCGCGATCGTGGACGTGATGCTCCCGGACGGCAGCGGCATCGAGCTGTGCCGCGAGCTGCGCAGCTGGAGCACGATGCCGATCGTTGTGCTGTCTGCGATCGACGAGGAGGAGCAGAAGGTGCAGGCGCTGCAGGCGGGCGCCGACGACTACCTGACCAAGCCCTTCTCCGCACGGGAGCTGCTGGCGCGACTGGCGACCGTGTTCCGGCGCGTCATCGACACGCGCGAGCAGCCGGTGCTCGTGGTCAAAGGGCTCGAAATCGACTTTCCTGCGCACGGCGTGCGCCGCGATGGGCAGGAGGTCAAGCTGACGCCGACGGAGTTCACCCTGCTGTCTGTGCTCGCGCGCCACCGTGGCCGGCTGCTGACCACACGCGCTCTGCTCGGCGCGATACACGAGGCGGGCGAGTCGGCGCAGGCGGGCGAGTCGGCGCAGGCCGGCGACTCGGCCCTGCTGCGCACGCACATCGCCAACCTGCGCCACAAGATCGAGGGCGAGCACGCCGCGAATTGGCGGTTCATCAAGACCGAGCCGGGTATCGGCTACCGCTTTGGCGATTAGTCGCACCATCTTCACGAGATCGTGATGGGGAGCAGCGAAATCTTCATGAGGACTTGACTTCGGCTAGCCAACAATCGAGGTGTCCCTCCCCACAAGCAGCGCACGATGTCCTCGTTGACACCACACATCCACTCGACCATCCGCATGCGTGCCAAGCGCCGCGCGCCTACGAGCTTGTACTTCCGAGTCCTGTTTCACCGCAGACGGCTCGACGGCAAGCTTCTCGAAGGCGCCGAGCCCGCGAGCCGCCCGGAGCTTGCCCTCCGTGCGCGCCAGCTCACGGCACGACGTCACCGGCGGCTGCTCGCCGACGGTCTCGAGGAGGCTATGCGGCTCTGCGAGCAGAGCGGCACGCCGAGAATCTCGGCCTCGGTGCCGTTCGTGCAGGCCGACGTGCGCGCTGCACGCGCCGCGCTGCTCGAGCTCGAATGCTCGCTGCGCGGCAGCGGCGAGGTCAGCCCTGCGGGCGTGATCCTCGCCGAGCGGCTGCTGACAGACGGCAATGGGCCGCTGTACGTGAAGTCTGCGAACGACGCGCTGTGGCACGCAGCCCGCGACGCCAGCGCCGCGCTGGACGGAAGCCGGCGTCGCGTGTCCGACACCGCCCGCTGAGGACGATTGGCCAGGCCGGTTGGTACCGGCGCGCACCGCCCTCACCTCGCCTCGATCGGGACTCAGATCGCTTCACGCGGCTTCAAGATCGATATCTGAGCGGCCGCTCAGCCGCTCAGCCGCTCTGCGAGCTCGTTCAGGTCGCTCACCGACAGGGCTGCCTCGGGGTCCTCGCGCACCGCGGAGCCCGGCCCGTACTCGAGCGGCCGATCGATGAACGCCGTTTGCAGACCTGCTTCTCGGGCGCCCCTGAGATCCAGCGGATGCGCCGCCACCATCATGACCTCATCGGGCTCCAGGCCCAGCAGGCGTGCGGCGGTCGCGTAGACCTCGGGCGCTGGCTTATAGGCGTGCGCTAGCTCAGCCGAGAGCACGCAGTCGAAACGCAGGTCGGCGTGGCGTGCGAGGTCGACCAGCAGCGCCAAGTGCCCATTGGAAAGCGTCGCCGTGACGTGCTGGCGGCGCAACGCCTCGAGGCCTGTCCGGGCGTCAGACCATGGATCCAACCGATGCCAGCTCCCGACGAGCCGACGGCGCTCCTCGGCAGTGAGGTCAACGCCCCGCTCACTGAGTAGATCATCGAGCGTCATACGGTGATGTTCGTCGAAGTTGGCCCACGGACGAGCCCCTTCGTTGACCTGGCCGAGGATCGGCCAGTACCGCGCGCGCCACGCGTCAGCCAGCTCGTGCTGATCGCCCGGGACTCCGCCTGCACGAAAGGCATCCGCGATGCCCGAGCGCCAGTCGACGATGGTCCCAAAGACATCGAAGGCGAGTGCGCGAACCTTCATGAGTTGAGCCTACCCTGACGAGAAGGCGCCACTCCAAAATGCGTAGTGAATGCGAGGCGGCGCTGCGGCGCGCGTCTCCCATCAATACGATGTCAGGCGTTCGGTCGCGCGCGCGATTGCGGCGGGGGAGGTTCCAGCGCCGCCAACCGAAAACGGAGGTTTAGAAGGGATGCGATTTGCGACCGCGCGCGTCCGCGCGCACGACTCGGGCGCACGAGGGGTCGCGGTGCGGGGCGCACGAGGCGCCGCCGTGCGATTCCCGGCGCTAGTCGCGGCAGCGGCGCTCGTCGCGGTGGCCGTGGCTGCTTGTGGCAGCAGCTCCAAGCCCACGATCACGAAGGCCGAGTACGTCCAGAAGGCCAACGCGATCTGCGTACAGGGCAACGCCAAGCAGCGCGCTGCGGTGGCCTCGCTCGGCGAACATCCATCGGAGGCGCAGGTCAAGGCCTTCATGACCAGCACGCTCGTCCCGAACATCCAGGCGCAGATCGATCAGGTTCGCGCACTGGGGGCTCCCTCGGGGGAAGCTGCGACGGTCAGCCATATGCTCGCCCTCGCGCAGGAAGACCTCGACAAGACAAAGAGCAATCCCGCCGTGTTCACGTCGGAAAGCTCGCACCCGTTCGCGAATTTCGCGGCGGTCGCGCACCCCTACGGGCTCACCGCCTGCGCCGTCAAAGAATAGCCGGCGGTCCGTCACGCGAAGTGCCGCGTTGTCCCGGCGCTACGCGCTCGATTTCGTGAGCCGCTGTTGCCTGCTCGGGAGAGGAGCCGGGCCGGCTACACGCGCGAGCTGCTCGGCGAATATGCGGTCGACGAGTCGCTTGATCGAGTCGGCCGCGTCGCCGCCGAGCAGCGTACGCGCCTGCTCCTGGGCGGCTCGCCACGCGGGGCGCAGCTCGGTGAGCTTCTCGGCGCCCGCGTCGGTGAGGGCCAGCACGCGCCCGTTGCCGTGCTCAGCGTGCTCTATCTGGATCAGACCGTCATCCTCCAGCAACCGCGCGTTTCGCGAGAGCGTCGAGATCTCCAGCGAGAGAACCTGCGCCACCTCTCGAGCGGGAGCCGGCTCTCGGTTGGCTATAGAGGTGAGCAAGTTGAGCTGTGCGATCGTCAGCCCGTGCGGTCGCAGCGCCGCGTCGTAGACGCGCGTCAGGGCTCGGCTGAGCAGCCGCACGCGGACCGCCAGGCAGTCCCGCCCGATCTCGCTGGCGACCCGCGCACCGCCGCGCCCCTGAGCCGCAGCCATCGTCAGATCCGCTGGATGAGCGTCGCCGGGCCGGTTCCGCCGGCGGTGCACATCGTGACCAGGCCGAGCTCCGTGTCCGAGCGCTCGAGCTCGTGTAGCAGCGTGGTGAGCAATCGCGCGCCGGAGGAGCCCAGAGGGTGTCCGAGCGCGAGCGCGCCGCCGTTAACGTTGACGCGGTCCATGTCCGGCTTCAGCTCGCGCTTCCATGCGAGGACGACCGAAGCGAACGCCTCGTTGATCTCGACTAGGTCGATGTCTCCCATCGCCAGCTCGTTGCGTTCGAGGATCATCTGTGTCGCAGGGATCGGGCCGGTGAGCATGATCACCGGATCGACGCCCGTGGTCACCTGATCGACGATCCGCGCACGCGCCTTCAGGCCAAGTTGGTCGGCCTTCTCG
>DASPVR010000231.1:0-7336 GCA_035622255.1 Solirubrobacteraceae bacterium
GCGCGCGAGCATCGGCGGGCGCTCGGGGCCGCTCGGCGACCGCGCCGACCGCGAGCTGTTTCACGCCCTGCGCGCGACCGTCGATGCGGTGCTCATCGGCGGGGGCACACTGCGCCGGGAGCGCTATGGCCGCATCATCCGCGACGAGGCCACGCGACGGCGACGGGTGCAGCAGGGCCTGCGCGAGGAGCCGCTCGCCTGCGTCGTCTCCGCGCGGCTCACGCTGCCGACGGACATTCCGCTGCTGGCCGACCCCGACGCGCGTGTCGTGTTGCTCACGCCCTCGGCCGCCAGCCTCCCCCGCGCCGGGGCTCAGGTCGACTATGTGCGCGCCGAGCGCGATGGGATGCTCGACCTGCCCGCGGCCATGACCGAGCTGCGCGAGCGCTTCTCGATCGCGACGCTCCTGTGCGAGGGAGGTCCCCATCTCAACGGCGAGCTGCTGGCGGCCGGCCTTGTCGACGAGCTGATGCTCTCGTTCGCGCCGCTGCTCGCCGGCGACGATGGCCAGTCGCAGCTGCGCATCGTCGCCGGAGGCGAGCTCGTGCCGCCCCTGTCGATGCGGCTGATCAGCGTCGCCGAAAGCGACTCGCACCTGTTCCTGCGCTACGGCCTCTGAGGCTCCACCCCCGAGCGCGTCTCGCGCGAGACGATGCTGAGCAGCTCGCTGGCGAGATGGCGCCCCTGGGAGGCCTGGTAGGGGGTCGCGGCGATGCGCACGACCACCTCGTCGCCGTCGAGCTCCTCGAGCGTGATCCGGGGAGCGTCGCGCAGCGGGGTCTGGATCGACGTCTCGAGGATCTCCTGCAGCTCCGATGGCGTCATGCCGGCACGCAGGCGGGCGCGCAGGTTGACGGCCTCGGGCTCGCGCAGCGGCAGGACCGCGACGTTGAGGACGACGCTGTTGGGGACCATGATCGAGTCGTCGCCGGTCGCGAACGTCGTGTACAGCAGCCCCAGCGAGCTCACGGTGCCCTCCACCTGCCCGGCGAGCGGCCCACCCTGGAGGCGCACGCGGTCACCCACGCGAAAGGGCCGCGCGCTCAGCAGCACCGTCCCGGCGATCAGGTTGCCCAGCGTCTGCTGCGCCGCGAGGCCGAGGATCACGGCCGTGAACGCACCCCCGACGACCAGCGTGCGCGGGTCCACGCCTGCCACGCGCAGCGCGACCAGCGCCGCGACGGCGATCGTGACGAGGCGGATCAGAAAGCCGACGGTTCCTGCCGTCGCCGGGTCCATGCGCCTGAACAGGCGCGGGCCAAGGGCGCGACCGACGTCGCGCGCGATCGCCCAGCCGAGGATCAGCAGGATCAGGACAGTGGCGATGTGGGCGAGCGTGTTGACTTCCGCCGAGCTACCGCGCGAATCGACGCCGAGCAGGCTCTGGCGGCTGTCGTACACGGCCACGACCGCTATGAAGAGGATCCCGAGCACGATGGCTTCGACGCCAGCGCGCTTCGCCGCACGCCGGTCGACCTCGCGCAACAAGCCCACTTCCTGCCATGCCTGGCTGCGCGTCTCGAACATGCGCGCCGGGGTTCTCGGCGTTCGCGGTGGGGTGTTCACCATGGGCTGGATGGTGGCAGGCGCGCCACGCGATCCCAAGCGCGGCCCCGCGGCGGTCGCGGTGGCTAGGGCCTCACGTCAGCGTGTACACGATCATCGCCGACCCGAACAGGACGCAGTAGATCGCAAACGGGATCAGCGTGCGCGTCTTGAAGTAGCGCACGAGGAAGGCCACCGTGAAGAAGGCGGTGACCGCCGCCGCCGCGCACGCGACGAGCGCCTGTCCGCGGATCCCGTCGCCGAGATGCCCGAGCAGATCGGGCAGCTTGACCACGCCCGCGGCAAGGATCACCGGGGTCGCCAGCAGGAACGCGTAGCGGGCGGCATCGCTGTGGTCTAGGCCGCGTGCCAGGCCGGCGCCCATCGTGACGCCATCGCGGCTGATGCCGGCGACGAGCGCCGTGGACTGGGCCGCACCGATGACGAACGCTTCGCGGTACTCGAGCGTGTCCAGCCTGCGCCCGCCGTCGGGCTTGGCGCCCTCGCGGATCGCCAGTTCGCGCACCTCCGCGCGCCGGCGGTAGTGCTCGGCCGCGAACAGAATGCCCCCGTTGACGACGAGGAAGATCGCGGCCACCTCGGGCTTGGCCGTCAGCGTGCGCAGCTGGTGCTCGAGCGCCAGCCCGATGATGCCCGCCGGGATGCTCGCGAAGATGATCAGCCATGCCAGGCGCTCGGTCGCGGTCTCCGCGCGGCGCTTGGCGAGCGTGGCGAAGAAGGCCGCGACGATGCGAGCCCATTCTCGCCGGTAATAGACGAGCAGACCCAGCGCGCTGCCGACGTGCAGCATCACGACGAACGCAAGCCAGAAGGATTCCTGCTGCGACTGGGCCTTGACCAGCTCGTTCCATCCGAACAGCGTCGGGAACAGGACGGTGTGGCCCAGGCTCGAGATCGGAAACAGCTCGGTGACGCCCTGTAGGACACCGAGCACGATCGCCTGGAAGTAGCTGAGGGTCGAGGCCACCGGCGGCGCGATCGCGGTCAGCATCTGCTGCGGGAGCTTAGTCGCGTCCCGGCGGGACCCGCGGGCGGCTTGCCGTGCTCAGCCGCGCCAGCCGTGGCGCAGCGTGATGCCCTCGAGCACGTGTGCAACCCGCTCGCAGGAGTCGACCGCCGCCTCCAGCGACTCGAAGATGTCCTTCCAGCGGATCACGACCATCGGGTCGATGCCCTGCGCGAACAGCGATGCGACGCCGTCGCGTTGCAGGCGATCGCCCTCGTTCTCCAGGCGATGGATCTCGACCAGGCGCGGCGCGAGATCCTCGCCGTTGTGCAGGGCTCGCAGGGCCGCACGGATCTCGGCGCCCGCGCTGATGAGCACACTGGCGAACTCGACCGCCTGCTCCATGGGCGCTTCGACGCCGTAGAGGTCGAGCTGGGCTGCCGCCTGCTCGATGTAGTCGACGATGTCGTCGAGCGTCGTCGCGAGCGCGTAGCCCTCGCGTGCGTCGAACGGGGCGCGCACCCTGCGACCCCCGCCGTTGAGCCGGTGGATGATGTCGTGCGTGATCCGGTCGCCGGTGCGCTCGCAGTCCGCGAGCTCGTGCGCGAGCGTGGCGTGCTCGGGCACGGCCGCGAGCAGATCGCGCAACAGCAGCCCCGCCTGCTCCACGTTGCGCCCGGCGTCCTCGACGAGGGTCGTGAGCGTGGAATCGTAACCTCGCAACGGTCGCATCAATGCAGATTATGGACGCCCGCGCACCGCGTCACCGCCTTCACGACTTCTTCACGAGTCGATCACGACATCGCAACGCTCTGAGCGCGGCGTGGGGTGAGACTAGGGTCTCGTGGCGGCTTCAGCCGACAACGCGAGCACCCTGTACGCGGGCGAACTGGAGATCAGGCTGGGAGAGGGCTTGGTGCTGGCGACCGGACGCGCGCTGACGCTGTCGGTCCGCGAGTTCGAGCTGCTCGCCGCGATGGCCACGCGCGCGGGCACGATCGTCGCCCGCGCCGACCTCTACCGCGAGGTCTGGGGCGGCGAGCTGCGGCCCGGAGACCGCTCGGTGGACGTGTACGTGAGCAAGCTCCGCGGCAAGCTCGAGACGGCTATGCCCGACCGCCGCTTCATCCACACCCACCCGGGGTTCGGCTACCGCTTCCAGCCCGAGCCCTCGCGAGCGCTCGCGGGCGATGCCTCATCCGATGGCGCCCAGGTGCCGGGCGCCGATGGAAGCTGGCCTTCGCAAGATATTCACATCAGGGCAACAGGGGATTAAAATACCCCGCTCGGGGTATGAGGCGGCTGCGGGCCTCATACCCAGCCAGGCGTCAAACAGCACCAAGCGGAGACGAAGTGACCAGGTTCAAGACGGGCACAGCGGTTGGTTGCGCGCATGTCACGGGAAAGTTCGGCTAGCGCCGAGGACCCCCGCCGAGAGGATCCCGCCGGGCCGGGGCAGTCGCTTGACGGCGACCCGCTGGCGGTCGAGTTGGAGGCAGCCGGCGAAGGGCAGGGCCTTGGACGCGCCCATTTCCAGCGCCAGCTCCAGGAGCTCCAGGAACGCGCCCTGGGGGGCCTGGACCTAGTCGTCGAGCAGCTCGACCGCGTGCTCGAGGCGCTCACCCATCAGGACGTCGAGCTCGCGCAGATGGTGATCGCCGACGACGATCGAATCGACGGGCGCTACCTGGAGGTGCACCAGGGCATCCTCTCGCTGCTCGCGCTGCAGGCTCCGGTGGCGGGTGACCTCCGTCTGGTCGCTGCGCTGCTGCACGTGATCATGCGCATCGAGCGGATGGGTGATCAGTGCGTGAACATCGCCAAGCTGATCCCCCTGTCGGGGTATGAGCCGCCGGTACGTCGCGAGATGCTCGTGACGCTCACGAAGATGGGCGGGCGGGCGCGCTCGGAGGTGATCCAGTGCCGCGCGGCGTTCGCCGCGCGCGACATCGAACTGGCCGACGACCTGGTGCGTCAGGACCGCGAGATCAACAGGCTCAACCGCGAGATCTTTCGCATGGCGCTGGAAATCGGCGACGATCCCGACACGCGCGAGTGGGCGATGTTCATGACGCTCGTCGCTCGCGCGCTGGAGCGCATCGGCGACAACGCCGTGGACATCGGCGAGCAGGTCGCGTTCGTGGTGACCGGACTGTTCCGCGAGTTCTCCGACTCCTCGAGCCACGTGTGAGGCCCGCTCGATACGCCGCAATTAGCGTGCTTGGGTGTAAACATCCTGTGACCGCCGAGACGAAAGCCTAAGCACCGTCCGGGCCGGTCCCGTAGACTGCGCCCCGATGACCGAAGATGGCATCCGCGCCAATGAGGAGGCGGTGCCGCAGGGTGGTGTCGGCGGCATTTCTCCTCGGATTGCCGTGCTCGATCGCGACAGCGGCTTCATCCAGGTCCTGAGCAAGCGTCTGGATCGCCTCGGCTGGGAGCATCGCGTGCTCGCCAGCCCGGTCCCGACCGACGCCATCGCAGCGATGCGCCTGAGCGCGCTCGTCGTCGACCTCGCCGTGCTCGGCCCGCCGGCGTGGGAATGGCTCGAGCGCCTGTGCGGAGCGCTGCCAGAGCTCGGCGTCGTCGTGTGCACAGGTCCATCGACCGTGGCCCAACGGGTGCGCGGGCTGCGCGTGGGGGCAGACGACTGGATAACCAAGCCTTGCCACCCCGAGGAGGTGATCGTGCGCGTGCAGGGCGTCGTGCGCCGCCGCCGCCGGGCCCGCAGCAGCGCCGAGGTCAAACCGCTGCTGGCGGGCGAGGTCGAGATCCGGACCGATCGCTTCCAGGCCTTCGTCAACGCTCAGAGCATCGACCTGACGCGGCGCGAGTTTGAGCTGATCGAGCTGCTCGCCGCGGCCGAGGGACGCGTGCTCGAGCGCGAGGAGATCTACTCCCGCCTGTGGGGCTACACGATGGTGCGCGGCGACCGCTCGGTCGATGTGTTCGTGCGCAAGCTGCGCCAGAAGCTCGAGAAGGCCTCGCCTCGTTGGCGCTACATCCACACGCATTTCGGCATCGGCTATCGCTTCGCCGCCGAATCACGGGACGCGAGCTACATCGAGGAGCCCGCGTCACTCGCCTTCGCCCGGGATCCCGGCGATGAGGGCGAGCTCGCGGGGACGCAGCAGGATCGCGAGCTCGCCGCTGACGGCGTTCTCTAGGCGCACGACCGCCAGCCCGCCCTTCTTGAGGTCGATCCGCCCGCCGGTCAGCTCGCCCACCAGGTGAGAGAGGTCGGGCTCGTGACCAACGAGCAACAGGCGTCCATCGGGACCGCATGCGCTCAGCTGCTGCAGCGCCTGCGAGGCGTCGAACCTTCCCGCCAGCGGGGCGTGGCTGCGCAGCCGCGCGCGCCCATGCTCGCTCCACTGCCCGGCGACCATCTCGGCCGTCTGGCGAGCACGTACCTTGGGGCTGAACAGGACCGCCTCGAAGGCCACGTCCAGACGGGCCAGGGCAAGGCCCGCCGCGCGCGCCTGGTCGATGCCACGCGCCGTCAGCTCGCGCTCAGCGTCGGGTCGCGTACCGTGGGGCTCCGCGTCGGCGTGACGTAGTAGCCAGAGTTGGCGCGCCATCCCTGGGGCCACCCTAGCGGGATCGTCACCGTGCCGGCAGGATGAAGCGTGTAGCGTGATTGCAGACATGTCCCCCGATGAGCACGAGCACGACAGGGGAGGCACACAGGCATCGCGGCCGCGGGCTCGCCTGATCGACGGGGCCGCGGCCGAGCAGGCGCGCCCGAGCTGGCCCGCGGATCGAGGCAATCCATTGACCGAGGCGCGGAGCGACATAGCCTCACAGCGCGACGGCACCAAGACCACGGCCGGGCGCCCCGAGCACCAGCTCACCGAGCCGGCGCTCGTCGATACCGCAGGCGACGGCGAGGGCGCCGCGCTCGACGGCTATGACCCCCGTCTGTACTTCAACCGTGAGCTGTCGTGGCTGGACTTCAACGACCGCGTGCTGCAGCTGGCCGAGGACCCTTCCATCCCGCTGCTCGAGCGGGTGAAGTTCTGCGCGATCTACACGACCAACCTCGACGAGTTCTACATGGTGCGCGTCGCCGGCCTGCGCGAGCAGATCGACGCCGGCGTGGAGACCCCCGGACAGGACGGGCGCATCCCGTCGGAGACGATCGCGCTCATCCGCGAGCGCGTGCTCGGCCTCAGCCGGCGCCTGACCGACTGCTTCGAAGGCCAACTGCGATCCGAGCTGGCGGCCAACGAGATCCGCGTGGTCGGCGTCGAGGAGCTCGACCACGAGCGCCGCGCCGAACTGGCCGAGCACTTCGAGAAGACGATCTTCCCTGCGCTCACGCCGCTGGCCGTTGCACCAGGCCGCCCCTTCCCCTACATCTCCAACCTGTCGCTGAGCCTGGGCGTGCTGGTGCGCGATCCCGCCACCCACCAGACCGTGTTCGCGCGCGTGAAGGCGCCGACCGAGATCCTGCCGCGCTTCGTGACACTGAAGTCGACGACACCCGGAGCGGTCCTGCTCGTCGCGCTGGAGGACGTGATCGCCCACCATCTCGACGCACTGTTCCCCGGTATGGAGATCATCGAGCACAGCGTCTTTCGAGTCACGCGCGACGCCGACCTTGAGGTCTCCGACGACGCCGCCGACCTGCTCCAGGCCGTGGAGGACGAGCTGCGCAGACGGCGCTTCGGCGAGATCGTGCGCGTCGAGGTGGGAGCGCGCTGCTCGGAGCAGCTGCGCGACGAACTGACGTCGCTGCTCGGGGTCCAGGAGGACGAGGTCTATCCCGTCGACGGCCTGCTCGACATGGGCGCGCTCTGGGAGATCGTCCGGCTGCCCGGT
>DASPVR010000232.1:0-3572 GCA_035622255.1 Solirubrobacteraceae bacterium
CGATCAGCGTCGCGAACGCTACGCCCGTGCGCCCGGCCCGCCGCGCGACGACCACGACAGCGATCAGTGCGCTGACCGGCACCATCGCGGCCACGAGATTGCGCGGCGCCAGGTAGTCGGCTCCCAGCAGCGCGAGCGCGAGCGGGATCAGAATGCCGCCGGCGGCGATCGCGAGCACGACCGCGGCGGCGCGCTCCTCACGCGCGTCGAGGACCCGCCACAGACCGAACACGACGCCCGCGACGATCGGCAACGCGACGAGCAGCTCGATGCCGTGGCCGAGCGCTGAGCCCATGTAGCCGGTGAGGTAGTACTGCGGGATCGTCGCGAGACGCGAGGACAGCGCCCAGCGCCCGATCCACTGAGTGCCGTGGCCGGCCTGCGCCGCGATCAGCGGCACGAGCGCCAGGCCCACGGCCGCGAGCGCCGCGACGGCGACGATCGTCGCCCGATGCCCGGGGGGCGGCCGTCCCCCGCGCCCCGGCCGCAGGTCGAGAAGCAGCATGAGCACCATCGGGGCGAGCAGGAAGACCGCGAAGTAGTGGCTGAGCAGGGCCAGGGCACCGGTCGCCGCGAACGCCGCCAGGCGGCGCGGGCTCGGGTGCGCGCGGGCGCGCAGGAAGCAGAGCATCGCCAGCGCGCTCGTGAACACGAACAGCCCGTAGGCGCGTGCCTCCTGGGAGTACCACACGAGCAGCGGGTTGACCGCCACGAGCGCGGCGGTCGCCACGGCCGTCGCGCGCCGGCCGGTGAGCTCGCGTCCGCTCGCCCATGCCACGGGCACGGTGAGGGTGCCGACGAGCGCCGACGGCCAGCGCAGCGCGATCTCGCCGGTCCCGAACACCCGCGCATCGGCCCAGGCGAGCATGTACCACAGCGGCGGGGTGTTCTCGGTGTGCACGACCGAGCGCAGCGTCGCCCACAAGCTCGGGTGCAGCACGCGCACGGGCGTGAACGCCTCGTCGTACCAGAAGCTCTGCAGGTCGAGCGTCCCGAAGCGAAGCCCGGCGGCCAGCAGCGTGAGCGCCACGAGCGGCCACCAGGGCGCGAGCGCGTGCACGCGCGTCCCTGCCAGCGGGCGCGCGGCGCGCGGCGGGGCGGTCGCGACGCTCACCCGCTCCTCGGCGCCGGGCGCACGTCGACGGGGGTGGCGGTGGCGGCCGGGCACCTGCCCTGCGCGCCGGCGCCGAAGCAGCCGTAGCGGCTGGCGCGTTCGTCGTGGCCGTAGGCCGTCGTGTACCAGCCGCCGTGCACGCCCCGCCGCCCGCCCACCACCGGGCCGTAGATGACCAGGCACAGCTGCGTCCTCGCTTCCGGTGGCCCGGGCGTGGTGTTGCCGCACACGACCTCGTGCGCGCTGCTCGTGCCCAGCAGCTGGCGGTCGACGGTGAGGTTGTGGTAGTCGTGGCCCGTGTAGGTGCGCCAGGTGCGCAGGTCGGCCACGAGGCGGTGGTTGACGCGCGCGTTGAGCGCAAGGTCGTAGACCGTGGCGACCGCCAGCAGCAGCCCCGCGAGCACGAGCATGGTCGTCTCGATCAGGCGCACGCTGCGCATGTCGAGCGCGCGCGTCACGACACCGGCGCCAGCAGCGGCGCGAGCTGGTGGACGATGAACAGAGCCTGCACGAACAGCGTGGCGACGAGCAGGCGCCGATCGCGCACGACCACGGCCAGCGGCAGCGACCACACGATGTACCAGGCCAGCAGCCACGTGCTCGTGACCGAGATCGCCAGCAGCGCCCAGCCCGACGCGGCCACCCAGTCATAGCCGCGCCACGTCCGCCACAGCAGGTGAACGAGGATGACCACGAGCGCCAGCTTGAGCACGTCGTGGTCGACGGGGAAAACGCCCGGCTTGTCGAACAGGTGCGCGATCTCGTTGGGGAAGCTGTCGCTCGACACGAACGCCGCGTCGCGGTTGAGCGCAGCGATCACGTTCAGCCCGGACGCGCCGAAGGCCGCATAGCCGGCCACCCCGAGCACGGCCAATGCGCCCAGCGCGCCGAGGATCGGCTGCCAGCGCCGCCGCGCGATGACCATGAACGGGAGCAGCACCGCGACCGAGGCCTTCACGAGCGCGCCGGCGACGACGGTCGCGCCCGCCGCCGCGTCGCGCCCCGACAGCCACAGGCTCACGGCGGCCATCATCGCCAGCAGCATGAGCAGGTCGTTGTGCGCACCCCCGAGCGTGTAGATCACGTACAGCGGGTTGGCGCCCACCGCCAGCAGCGCGAACGCCGGATCGAGACGGCGCACGCGCGCGCAGCGCCACGTCAGCGCGAGCGTCCCGGCACTCGCGGCGAGCGCCATGGCCTTCATCCCCCACAGCGCGCCCGTCACGCCGAGCCACGCGAAGGGATAGGAGATCAGCGTGTAGAGCGGGCCGTAGGCCGTCGCCACGTGCAGCCAGTTTGTGCCGACGTAGCGGAACACCGGATCCCCAGAGATGGTGATCGGGCCGTGCAGATAGGGGTTGACGCCGTGCAGCACGCCCATGCGCGCGTATGCGATGTAGCTGAAGACGTCGGTCGACAGCAGGATCGGCCCCGCGAACACGATCGCCTGGGGCACCGCCACGAGCGCGATCGCGTAGCGTTTGGAGATCGCGCCGGCCCCGGCCCGGCGCACGAGCTCGAGCAGGATCGCATAGGCGCCCGTGAACACGAGCAGCGCGATCAGGAACACGCGGAACCCGAGCCGCTCGCCGACCCCGACCAGCCAGCCGGCGATCTGAGGCGATTTGGGGATCAGCGGCGAGTGCGCGAGCGCACCGTCGAGCACGATCTCGGCCGTCGCGGCCGCGATCAGAATGCCGCACGCGCCCGCGAGTGCTCCCGTCCAGCGCGAGCGGCGTGCGCCGCGCTCGCCGAGCCCGGGCGCCGCCTGTCCGCCGGTGCCGGCGCCTTCAACGCTCGCCGACGCGGCGCCCGCCGCCATCTCAGGGGGAGAGGACGACCTTGAGCGCCTCGCGCCGGTCGAACAGCTCATATGCCTCGGGAGCGTCGTCGAGGCTCATGCGGTGTGTGACCAGCGGCGCGGGGTCGAGCAGCCCCGCCGAGATCATCGCGAGCACCCGGTCGACGTGCGCGATCACGTTCGCCAGGCCGGTCGTGATCGTGATGCCCTTCAGCCACGTGAGCCCGAGCGGGACCTCGCCGCTGCTCGAATGCACGCCGACGACCGAAACCGTCCCCGCATCGCGCGCGAGGCTGATCGCAAGCGTCAGCGGATCCACGCCTCCGACCGCGTCCACGGCGACATCGACCCCGGCGCCGTCGGTGGCCGCGCGCACGACGCGCTTGGGATCCTCGCCTGTGAGGTGCACCGGCGTGGCACCGAACCGGCGCGCCATCTCCAGGCGCTCGGCGACCGTGTCGATCGCGAACACCTCGGTGGCGCCCGACGCGCGCGCGGCCTGCACGGCGCACAGCCCCACCGGCCCCAGCCCGAGCACCGCTGCCGTGTCGCCCGCGCGCATGCCCGCTTGCCAAACGGCGTGGCAGCCGGTGCCCATCACGTCGCCCGCGAACAGCGCGACCTCGTCGGCCATGCCCTCGGGCACGCGGCGCAGCG
>DASPVR010000233.1:0-7597 GCA_035622255.1 Solirubrobacteraceae bacterium
GCAGCAGCGGGTCCTCGCCCTCCACGCGCTGCTCGTCGAGGTAGCTGACGCCGCCCGCCCCGATCGCCAGCGCGCCGTGCTGGTGTGAGCGCACGAGCAGAAAGCCGATCCCGGGGTGCTCGCGCAGGACGGAGATCAGCAGCGGGTAGCGCGCTTCGATGTCCTCGAGCGTTACCCGCCCCGGGGTGCGCGCGAATGAGATCAGCCCCAGGCAGCCCGAGGCCATCACGACGACGTCGGGCGGTTGCCGGTCGGCATCGGCGTCGTCGCCGTCGCTCGCGCTGGGCACGCCGCGGTCCGCGGTGGTGCGCTCTGACATCCGCATGAGCGCATCCGAGAGCAGCGGGGCGTGCGCGGAGGCCTCGGCGAGCGACGCGCCGAGGAAGGCCAGCGCCTCGCTGCGCGAGCCCTCGATGGCCACCGCGCCGACGGCGACCACGTCGCGCACGAGCTCCTCGAGCGTCACGCCGTAGCGCTGGCGGAAGGTCGCCCCCTGGGACTGGCCATGGTCTGACAGCACGACGAGCTCATAGGGGCGCGGTGCAGACCGCGCGGCGGAGGCGATCCGGCCGATCTGGTGATCGACGTCGCGCAGCGTTTTGAGCGCTTCGGGGCGCTCGATGCCCGAGTGGTGGGCGACCTCGTCGTAGGCCAGGAACGTCGTGTAGACGACGGGGCGCCCGGCGTACATGTCGCCGATGACCGAGTTGACCTGCAGGTCGCGCTGCACGACCGTCGCCCAAGCGCGCACGAGGGCGTAGGCGAAGCTGCGATCGATGCGCGGCTGGATATCGAGGCGGCGCTGGCGCGAGGCGCTCCACAGCTCGCTGATCACCTCGCGCACGACGAGCACGAGCGTACGCGTGACGTTGTAGGGATTTACGAAGTAGGTGAAGTAGTCCTGCCCGACCCGACCCGGGCGGTCACGCTGCAGGACGGTGCTCATCGTGAGCAGGCTGTGCGGCGCGTCGCCGGAGACGATGTTGGCGCGGCTGGCGCCGTCGGCGAACAGCAGCCCCCGCCCGTTGGAATGACGGCGCTCCAGCTCGGCCGCGTCGCGCGGGTGGTTGGTGACGATCGGCACGCCGCGGTCCTTCTCCCACCAGCGAAAGGCCGGCATGTCGTGGTTGTCGCCGTGCAGCAGCCCCGCCTGGCAGGCGCCGGTCTGCGAGGACCAGTCGGTCTCCCAGCGCGTCAGCTCGTGCGAGCCCGCATGCAGCCAGCTCGCGAGCGTCGGCGCATTGCCGTCGCGCATCGCGCGCAGCAGCACGTCATGGGCCAGGCCGTCGATCTCCAAGAACAGCAGCCCCGGCGTGTCCAGCGAGGCGGGCGGCGCGGTGCGCCGGCCGTAGCGGCGCACGACGTTGCCGTACCAGAACGCGTCGTCGTCGATGCCGAGGATCCCCGACGCGGCGGTGTTGACGATGGTGAGCGCGACCGTCACGAGGATCGCCGCCGACAGCGAAGACACGTACACACCGGTGCGCGCGAGCGAGATCAGCAGCACGATCGCGCCGTTGAGCACGATCACCCCGAGGCCGAGCGTGAGCACCGTGAGCGGAAGTGCCAGGCGCAGCACGAGCGGCCACACGAGCGCGTTGAGCAGGCCGATCAGGGCCGTCACGGCAAGCGCGCTGGCGAAGCCTTCGACGTGCACATCGCTGAGCACGGCGCTGAGCGCCACGAGCGTGGCCGAGGAGAGCAGCCACACGAACGCGATCCGCGCGAGCGGGGGGTAGCGATGGGTGCGTCGACGCCTCACCGGCGGGCATTGTCCCTGAGAGCGGCCGCTCAGCTTCCGGCCGCTCGCTCGTGTGACAGCTCTGTTCGCTGACCGACCGCGAGCACGCGCACCTGCACCGACGGGCTGTCGCGCGCGACCAGGGCCGCAAAGCGGCGCGCGGGCAGCTCGGGGTTGGCCGGCGGCCGCGCCGGCCAGCGCAGCGTGAACGTCCCCCAGTGGATCGGGACGGCCACCCGCGGCGCGATCAGTGCGGCGGCGGTCGCCGCTCGCGCGGGGTCCAGGTGCCCGGGACCGAGCGTCGGGCCCCAGCCCCAGACCGGGAGCAGCGCGAGGTCGATCGGCCCCGCGATGTCGGCCATGCCGGGGAACAGGTCGGTGTCGCCGGCGAAGTAGCAGCTCAGCGAGCCGCGCGCGACGAACCCGACCGCGTCGGTGGACGCGCCGACCGGCCACCGGCGCCCGTCGTGCGCCGCGGGCGTGGTGGACAGCCGCACCGGGCCGATGCTCGCCTGCTCGCCGGCGCCCAGCTCGCGCACGTCGCGCAGGCCGTTGCGCGTCAGCCAGCGCGCGGCGCCGGGCGGCGCGAGGATCGGCACCGAGCGTCCGATGCGCGCGAGCGAGCGAAGGTCGGCGTGGTCTGCGTGGAGGTGGGAGACGAGGACAGCGTCGATGCGCTCCGTGACCGCCGGCGCGACGGGCTTGGCGATGCGCCTGAGCGGGCCCACTCGTTCTCCGAGGACGGGGTCGGCGAGCAGCCTGATCCCGTCGAGCTCGATCAGAACCGTCGAGTGCCCCGCCCAGGTGACGGACATCGAGGAGCGCGCAGGCGTCGCGCCGGCTGGTGGCGGGGTCTGGCTGGGCATGGCGCCGGCGCTAGGCGCGAGCGCCACGGGTGGGCGGCAGCAACGCGCCGATCAGCCAGAAGAGCGGTATGAAGATGCCCACGATGAACATGATCCAGTGCCCCTTTTTGATCGACGTGAGCCCGAGCACGACGAACAGGACGACATAGAGCACGGCGAACACGAACCCCAGGGGTGTCGACACCGCGAGCACCATCGCCGCACGAGGCTAGCGCGTCGGGAAGGGCGTTGCAGGGCCCGAGCGCCTCGGCGTAGCTGCTCGCGGCCGACGGATCATGCTCCTGAGCTTGTCTTCGAGCTTCGCGACCTCGCTACAGGCGGCCATCGCGCCCCGCCCGGCTGAGGTCATCCGCTGCCCTGCTCCAGCAGACTGAGCGCCGACGATGTTCCTCCTCACCGTGATCGTGTATCCGCTCGTGCTGGCGCTGCTGTGCGCCGGAGCAGGCGTGCTCGTCGATCGCGCAAGCGGCGGCGCGCTGTGCGGCCCGCTGCTCGTTCCCGTCGGGGCGGCCGCGCTGATCGCGCTCTCCCAGCTTACGACCTACATTCCGGGACTTGCACGCGCGACGCCGGCCGCGCTGGCGATCGTGGCACTCGCCGGGGTGGGACTCGCGTGGCAGCGCGCGCGGCGCGCGCGCGCCGGGCTACGCGAGAGCGCCACGCGGCTGCTCGCAGCGGGTGGCTGGGTCGCAGCGGCGTCGGTGCTCGTGTACGTGATCGCGCTCGCACCCGTGCTGCTGTCGGGTCGCGCGACGTTCTCCTCGTTCATGGCCCTGTCGGACTCGGCGTTTCATCTGATCGGCGCCGACTACCTGATCCGCCACGGCCAGAGCTACTCGCACCTGGACCTGCGCAACTCCTACGGGCTGTTCATCGACAACTACTACAACTCGAGCTACCCCTCGGGAGCCGACACGCTGTTCGGCGGCAGCGCGTTTCTGCTCGGGCTGCCGCTGATCTGGGCCTTTCAGCCGTTCATCGCCTTCATGCTCGCGGCGGCCGCCGGCCCGGCCTGGCTGCTCGCGCGCGGGATAGGGCTCGATCGCGCGTGGGCCGCCGTCGCGACCCTGTGCGCGACGCTGCCTGCACTCGTTTACGCATACGCGCTGATCGGCTCGGTCAAGGAGATCGCGGCGCTGGCGCTGATCCTCTGCCTGGGCGCGCTTGTGACCGTGCGCAGCGACTGGCTGCACGGCTCGGCGCGCGGGGCGATCCCGTTCGCGCTCGTCACGGCGGCGGGAGTGTCGGCGCTGGGCGTAGGCTTTGGCGCGTGGGCGCTGGCGGCGGCGCTCGTGGCGCTCGTCGTGCTGGTGGGCGGCGACGAGCGTGCGCGGGCCGGTGCGCGCCTTCGCCGCGGCGCGATCGTGCGCCGACGTGATACGCGCTCGGCCCTCACCGCCCGCCCGCTCGTGCTCGTGGCCGTTGGCCTGGTCGTGCTGGCCGTATCCGCGCTGCCTACGTGGGCCGATCTCTCGGGCTCGGTGCAGGTCACCCAGAGCATCGCCGGCACGAGCAACCCGGGCAACCTGAGGAGTCCACTCAAAGCCGTGCAGGCGCTGGGGGTGTGGCTGGATGGCAGCTACAAGCTCGCGCCGGGCGGCGGAGCGCACACCCTGACGTACGCGCTGATCGCCCTCGCGCTCGCCGCCTGCGTGCTCGGGGTCGTCCAGCTACTGCGCAGCGGCCCGCGAGCGCTGGCGTGCTGGCTGGTGCTGATGGCTGGGGTGTGGCTGATCGTTAGCAGCTCCTCGACGACGTGGGTGGGGGCGAAGACGCTCATGCTCACCTCGCCGGCCGTCGTGCTCGCCGCGTGGGCGGGCGTCGCCGCGCTGCGGGCATCGCGCTGGTCACTCGCTGCCGGCCTCGTGGGGGCGCTGCTGCTCGGCGGCGTGCTCGTGTCCGACGCGTTTCAGTACCGCAGCTCCGACCTCGCGCCGACCGCCCGCTACGAAGAGCTCGCGTCGCTGAACGCGCGCTTTGCCGGTCGCGGTCCGACCCTGTTCACCGACTTCGACGAATACGCGATGTATGAGCTGCGCGACCTCGACATCGGCGGGCCGGACTTCGTCTACCCGCCCCCCGCGCTTGCGCAGATCGCGGGCGGCTACGGGCGCCCCGTCAACCTGCAGCGCGCGCTGCCCGCGGCGCTGAGCGCCTACCCGCTGATCATCACGCGCCGAAACCCGGCCGCGGTCCGCCCACCAGCCGCCTACCGGCTGGCCTGGCAGGGCACCTACTACCAGGTGTGGCAACGGCAGCCGAGCGCGCCACCCGCGCTCGCACACGTCGCGCTCACGGGCGGTCCCGCCGCCCAGTGCGCGCAGATCGCGCGTGTGGCCGCATCTCCCGCCGCCCGCGGTGCGCAGCTGGTGGCGGCCACGGCGCCTACTGTCGTGCGTATCCCGCCGCAGCGCGCTGCGCACCCGCGCGGCTGGGGACGCGTGCACGGGAGCCTCGTGCTGAGCAGGCCCGGGAGCCTGTCGGCGACGTTCGTGACGCCGCGGGCTGGGGACTGGACGGTGTGGCTGGAAGGCCGCCTGATGCCGGCCGTGACCGTGGATGTCGACGGACGGCGCCTTGGCACAATCGCGGGTCAGCTGGCGGGCAACTCGCTCGTGCCCGACACGATGACCCCGCTGCGCGTGCGCCTGGCCGCCGGCGCGCACCGGCTGACGATCACGCGCGGCGGCTTCACGCTTGCGCCCGGGGGCGGTGGCACCGCAGTGCTCGACGGCGTGCTCGTGGCGCCCGCGGGTGCGTCACCCGTGCTGCGCGCGGTGGCGGGCGCGCGCTGGCGCTCGCTGTGCGGCGTCGCCTATCAGTGGGTGGAGCTCGTCGGCGCCTAATGGCGCCTGTGGGCGGCGCGGCGGGTCGGCGGCGCGGGCGCGACTCTCACAAGGACGGCGCTGCTCGGCGCGAGCGTGACGATTACCGCGCCGTTTCGGTCGGGGACGCTCGGGAGCTTCGCGGGTTCGCGCCAGCTGCCGTCGGGCTGCACCTCACGCCCGCCCAGCCGCACACCGTCGGTCGACTGGGGCGAAGGGGCGGTGAGCGACAGCAGCGACGCCGCGCCAAAGCGGCGGTTCGGGCGTAGGCTGACGCTGTCGCTGGCGCTGCCGGGCGGGTCGTCGTCGACCAGCACCACCTCCAGGGCGCCGGTCGGGGCGAGCAGCGACTGCACGTCGACGTTGGAGCTGCCGCTGCTTTCGATGACCGTGTGCAGCGGGCGATCACCGACGAGCGAGCGCGTCATGAGCAGCGCATACCACTCGGGCTGGGCGTGAAGCTCGCCGCGGGAGAGGCGGGCGGGGGTGCTCGCACACAGCGGGCTGTAGCCGCTGCAGTTCGCCGGCGCTCCCTGGAAGTTGAGCCCGGCGAGCCCGGTGGTCATCGCGCGCGCGGTGTAGTCGACCGCCCACAGCGCCGAGGCGAAGGTGTTGCTGATCCCGGCGGTGCCGCCGCAGGAGACGGTGTTGGCCTCGGTCATGCGAAACGGCGTGCGTCGCGAGACGGCGACCGTCATGTAGCGGCCGAGCGAGAGCTGCTCCTTGTAGCGCGTCTCGGGGCTCAGCAGCCCTTCGATCGAGGGCGCCGGGAGCTTGTGGCAGCCAAGGGGGTAGTGATGGCCGGTGAGCAGCCCGGGTGTGAGGTCGGCGCTCTCGGGCGGTCCCCAGCGCGGGAACGCGTGCGAGCCCGAGACGTCGGGCCCCGCGAGCGCGACGCCCGGCGCGTGATGGGCTATCGCCTGGCGGTAGGCGAGCGCCTCGGGGTAGTACTGGGCGAACGTCCACGGTTCGGTGCGCAGGCCGTTCTCGACGTAGGCGTCGGGCTCATTGCCGATCTCGAAGGCCGCCAGCCACTTCCCGAGAGCCGCCTTGGCCGCCGCCGCCTCGCGCGCGGCGGGGATCGGTTCGAAATGGGCCAGGCCGAGCGTGAACAGCACGCGCCAGCCGCTGCGCGCCGCCAGCGTTGCGAGTTCGCGCAGCTCGCGATCGGTGACCGCGACGCTCGCCCACGACGGCAGTGGCGTGGCGGCGTCGGTCCAGGCCGCCTGCGTGTCGGCCGAGACGCCGCCCAGGCGCAGCACTCCCGGGCCCAGCGAGCGCAGCAGGTTGACGAGGTCCCCGCGCGCTCCGTCGCCGGCCAGCTCCCCGAGCGCCGACATCTCGAACGACAGTCCGAGGAACCCATAGGGGACCGGGGTGCGCGGTTGGAGCGTGTCGATCGCGACCGAGACGGGGGTCGGCGGAGGCGCCGGCGGCGGCGCGGGCTGGGCGGCGCCCCCGGAGACGGGCGCGACGCCCGCAGCGAGCGGGGATCCCGCGTGGGCTGCCGTATGAGAGTGCGGGTCGATGCCCAGCGGCAGCGGCATCGAGATGAGCGCGAGCAGCCCGCTCAGCGCGACGCCGAGGCGCAGGGCGGCGACGACACGTCGGCCGAGCGGGGCTCGGCGGTCCTGGCGGTAGGTCGATGCTCGGCTGCGCGAGGCCATCGGCGTGCGGCGCGTCCCTCCGTGTGCGATGTGGCCGACGCGCGAGCAAGGCGGCCCCGCCGGCGCGCGTCGGGGAATCGGGGCAGTCAACCAGGTTGAGCAGATGGGGGCGACGGTTCGCGGCCGATGCTTCGCGGCGTGGTTCGCGCGAACGCCCGTCGCGGCCAGTTGCCGCTCACGCTGAGCCGCTTGGGAGGGCCGCTAAACTCCGCCCCGGATCTCGTGGTCGAGTCTTGGCCGCGCGATCGCGTGGTGGGCGTAGCTCAGTTGGTAGAGCTCCTGGTTGTGGTCCAGGCGGTCGTGGGTTCGAGCCCCATCGCTCACCTGACACGAAAGCCCTGCAAATCGGGACTATCGGGTAAGCGTTCAGTGCCTTCCCGCTCAGGCGAGCAGCGGCGCAGGATCGCCGCGAGCGTGAGCGGCGAGGAGCTCGCTGAGGTAGGCGAACAGCGAGCGACGTTGCAGCCGGCAGGTGGTGTGCGCCGAGAGCAGGCGCGC
>DASPVR010000234.1:0-14951 GCA_035622255.1 Solirubrobacteraceae bacterium
CCGCAGGCGGCGAGCAGCGCCGAGAGCAGCAGCAGCGCAGCGCCGGCGGCGGCCCGCGCTCGCCGGCCGGCGCTCGCGTCGACGCCCGTCAGTCGGAAAACGCGCAACGATCTCACTGCTGCTCTGCTGTGGATATACCTCGCCGCGGCCTGCCGTTGTGGCACAGTGGCCGCACGTCGACGCCAGCCCACACGTCGACGCCAGCCCACACGTTGACGGCGCCCGTCACGGCACGCGCCGGTTGCCGCGCGCGATGCGTCGCAGGTCGACCGTGTCGTCGTAGAGCTTGGGGTCGACACCGGCAGCCAGGGCGACCTCCCGCAGCGGTCGCCCCGAGGCGGTCGCCTCGCGGACGATCTCGGTGCCCTTGTCGTAGCCGATCGCGCCGTTGAGCGCCGTGGCCACGGCCAGCGTCGCACCGGCCGAGGCATCGGCTCCGGCCCGGTTGGCCCGGATCCCGTCTACGCACTTCTCGGCGAGGACGCGCGCGGCCGCCGACAGCAGCGCGAGCGACTGCAGCACGTTGCGCGCGATCAGCGGGATCCGCACGTTGAGCTCGAACTGGCCCTGGGAGCCGGCGACGGTGACCGCGACGTCGTTTCCGACCACCTGCGCGCACACCTGGAGCACGACCTCGGGGATGACCGGGTTGACCTTGCCCGGCATGATCGACGAGCCCTTCTGCAGCTCCGGAAGAAAGATCTCGCCGATCCCGGCGCGGGGGCCCGAGCCCATCAGCGCGAGGTCGCCGGCGATCTTCGTGAGCGACACGGCGAGCACCTTCAGCGCACCCGAGAGCTCGACGAGCGCGTCGCGGCTCGCCTGCGCCTCGAAGGGGTCGCGCGGGGCGGCGATCTGGCGCAGCCCAGATTCGCGCTTCAGGCGCGCGCGCACCCGCTCAGCAAAGCGAGGGTGGGTGTTCAGGCCGGTCCCCGTTGCGGTGCCGCCGAGCGGGATCTGGCCGACGTGCACGAGCGCCGTGGCGACGCGCTCCTGGGCGAGCGCGATCTGCGCGGCGTAGCCACCGAACTCCTGGCCCAGGGTTACCGGCACGGCGTCCATCAGGTGCGTGCGCCCGGCCTTGACGACGTTCTGGAAGCTGCGCGACTTGCGCACGAGCGAGCGTTCGAGCAGCTTCAGCGCCGGCAGCAGCTCGTGCTGGGCGACGTCGAGCGCCGCGAGCTGGACCGCGGAGGGGAACACGTCGTTGGAGGACTGGCCCATGTTGACGTGGTCGTTGGGGTGCGCGCCCGTGCCGGCCAGCGCGGCGATCACCTCGTTGGCGTTGGTGTTCGTCGATGTGCCCGAACCCGTCTGGAAGACGTCGATCGGGAACTGCCCGTCGTGCTCGCCGGCGGCGATCTCGCCAGCGGCTTTTCCAATCCGCGCGGCGGTGCGCTTGGGGAGCAGGCCGAGCTCGCCGTTGACCGCGGCGGCGGCGCCCTTGATGCGCGCGAGCCAGTGCACGACCGAGACGGGCATCGTCTCGCCCGAGATCGGGAAGTTCTCTATGGCCTTGGCGGTCTCGCCGCCCCAGAGCTGCTTTTCGGGCATTGCCCCTCCTTGTTGGTGAGCCATCGGGACCCTATCCACAGAACGCCACGATCTCCCTCGCCAGGCCGACCGGATCGTCGTAGGCCAGCAAAAAGCCCGTGCCCGAGAGCACGCGCAGTTGCCCGTCGGGCAGGCGCGCGAGCGCCTCTTCGGCGGGCGCGAGCGGATGGAAGCGGTCGCGATCGGCCCACAGCAGCAGCACGGGCATGTCCAGGCGCGGGTAGAGCTCGAGCAGCTCGGTCTGGGCTCCGCGCGGCCAGCGCCGAGCGCACCTGGCCCACGAGCGCGCGAGGCTCGAGTCGCCGGGCACGTCCGCGAAGGCATGGCGTACGAGGTCGCCGGCGGCCGGGTTGGCGCGCGCCGACAGGCGCATGCCGAGAGCCGGCCTGAACACCACGCGCGTGCCCTGCGCGAGGGCGCGATCGAGGCCGGGCACAGCTGCCGTGCAGGTGATCGCGCGCCAGGTAGCGCGCAGCTGTGGACGCGCGGGCGGTGCGTGCAGGCGGTTTGGCATCAGCACGAGCCTGGCCGGGCGCACGCCACCGTTGCGAATCGCGCGCAGGACGATCTCGGCGCCCGCGTCGTGCCCGGCGAGCATCGGCCGCGGCCCGAGCACCTCGGCCGAGAAGCCCGCGAACACGTCGGCGAACCAGTCGAGCGTGTAGGGGTGCGACGGCCGGTGCTCGGAGTCGCCGTGCAGGGGCAGGTCGGGCAACACGACGCGGAAGCGGTCCGCGAGCGACTCGACCGCGGGCTCCCACTCCTTGTGGGACAGCATCCCCGAGTGCAGCAGCGCCAGCGGCGTGCCGGCGCCGAGCTCCCGGTAGGCCACGCGCGCCCCGTCGCGGTGATGGTAGAGGCGCAGCCTCATGGCGTCATCGTAGGTCTCGCCTACGCCCATGCGCGCCTGTGGCCCACGCCCGTGCGCGCCTGTGGCCCACGCCCATGCGTGCCTGTGGGCGCCCATGCGCGCCCGTGTCGCGCACCTACAATGGGCCGCCCCGGTGACGACCGCTCCGCGACACCCGCTGATCCCGCCCCGCGCGGTCGACCCCCGCCAGGAGCTGCCCGCGCTCGAGCTGGAGGTGCTCGAGCGCTGGCGCGAGCGCGACGTGTTCGCCGAGTCTCTGCGCGCCCGCGAGGGCGCGCCCGAGTGGGTCTTCTACGAGGGCCCGCCGACCGCCAACGGTCCGCCTGGCTCCCACCACGTGCTATCGCGCGTGTTCAAGGACGTCTACCCGCGCTTTCAGACGATGCGCGGCCATCACGTGCAGCGAAAGGGCGGCTGGGACTGCCACGGCCTGCCTGTCGAGATCGCCGTCGAAGAGCAGCTGGGCATCTCAACCAAGGCAGAGATCGAGGACCCCGAGCGCGGCATCGGCATCGAGCGCTTCAACGAGGCGTGCCGCGAGTCGGTCTTCGCCTATCTACAGGAGTGGAACAGGCTCACGGAGCGGATCGGGTTCTGGATCGATCTCGACCATGCCTACCGCACGCTCGACGAGCCCTACATCGAGTCGGTCTGGTGGGCGCTGTCTGAGATCGACCGGCGCGAGCTGCTCTACGAGGGCCACAAGGTGGTCCCCTACTGCCCGCGCTGTCAGACAACGCTGTCCTCGCACGAGGTGGCGCTCGGCTACGAGGACACGGTCGATGAGAGCGTGTACCTGAAGCTGCCGGTGGCACACGGCTCCGAGCGGCTGCTCGTGTGGACGACGACGCCGTGGACGCTGCCCGGCAATGTCGCGCTGGCCGTCTCGCCGGCGGCGACCTACGCCCGGGTGCTGCTCGATGATGATGAATATCTCGTCGCCGAGGCTCGTGTCAGAGCTGTGCTCGGCGAGGGGTCCGAGATCGTGGAGCGGTTCTCCGGTTCAGAGCTCGTGCGTCGCTATGGCGCCTACCGGGGGCCGATCTTCGACACGGGCGAGGCCGGCGAGCTCCCGCTGCTCGCCGACGAGTTCGTGACGACCGAGGACGGTACGGGGATCGTGCACATCGCGCCGGCTTTCGGCGAGGACGACTACCGCGTGGCGGCGGCGGCGGGCATCTTCGATCCCGCGCAGCCGGGCACGCTGCCCAACCCGGTGCGCCCGGACGGCACGTTCGACGCGCGCGTTCAAGGCCGCGATGGCCACAGCTACGAGGGGCGCTTCGTCAAGGACGCCGAGCTCGCCGCAGAGCTGATCCGGGACCTGCGCGAACGCGACCTGCTGCTACGCGCCGAGACCTACGAGCACTCCTACCCGCACTGCTGGCGCTGCGGCACGCCGCTGATCTACTACGCCAAGGCGTCGTGGTACATACGCACGACGGCCGTGCGCGACGAGCTGCTGGGGGCGAACGAGACGGTCGCCTGGCACCCGCCGCGCGTCAAGCACGGACGCTTCGGCGACTGGCTGGCCAACAACGTCGACTGGGCGATCTCGCGCGAGCGCTACTGGGGGACACCGCTGCCGGTGTGGCGCTGCGAGCGCGGGCACGTGCGCGTGATCGGCTCCTTCGCAGAGCTCGAGCGGCTGTCTGGGCGATCGCTGTCCGACCACCACCGTCCCTACGTCGACGACTTGCAGTTCAGCTGCGTGGCGGGCGAGGACGGCGGGGCGGCGGGCGAGGATGGCGGGGCGGCGTGCGGTCGGCCGATGCGGCGCGTGCCCGAGGTGATCGACGTGTGGTTCGACTCGGGCGCGATGCCGTTCGCCCAGCACCACCACCCGTTCGAGCACGAGCGTGAGTTCACGCGGACCTTCCCCGCCGACTTCATCTGCGAGGCCCAGGACCAGACGCGCGGGTGGTTCTACTCACTGCTGGCGATCTCGACGCTGCTCGCGCGCCCGGCGCCGTATCGCAATGTGGTCTGCCTGGGGCTGATACTCGACGCCGAGGGGCAGAAGATGTCCAAGTCCAAGGGCAACACGGTCGAGCCCTGGCGGGTGCTCGACGCGCACGGCGCAGACGCGTTTCGCTGGTACTTCTTTGCCTCAAAGCAGCCCTGGGACGGGTATCGCTTCTCGATCGAGGCGATCGCCGAGGGCGTGCGCCTGTTCCTCAAGCAGCTGTGGTCGACGTACTACTTCTACGCCCTCTACGCGCACGCGTCGGCCGCACAGCTCGGCGCAGCGGAGGGCGGCCAGGCGGTCGCAGACTCCCTTGACCGATGGGCCATGTCGAGGACGTCGGCGACCGTCGTGCGCGTGGGCGAGCGGCTGGACGCCTACGACGCGACATCGGCCGCGCGCGCGATCGCGGCGCTCGTCGACGAGCTCTCGAACTGGTACGTGCGTCGCTCGCGCCGGCGCTTCTGGGACGGCGAGGAGAGCGCCTTTCAGACGCTGCGCACTTGCCTGCTCACCGTGGCCAGGTTGCTCGCGCCCTTCTGCCCGTTCATCGCCGACGAGATCTACGACAACCTCGACGGCTCACTCGCGAGCGTGCATCTGTGCGACTTCCCGATCGCGAGCGAGCTGCCGCGGGACGAGGCGCTGGAGACGGCGATGGCGCTCGCGCGCGAGACGGTCGCGCTGGGGCTCGGGGCGCGGCGCGAGGGCGACGTGAAGGTGCGTCAGCCGCTGGGCGAGGCGATCGTGGTGGCGCACGGCGCAGAGCGCGAGGCGATCGAAGCGCTGGCGGAGATCGTGCGCGATGAGCTGAACGTCAGGCGCGTGCGCTTCGTGGCGGCCGCCGAGGAGCTCGTCAGCTACGAGGTCAAGCCCAACTACCGCACGCTCGGCCCGCTGTTCGGCAAGGACATGCCGCTCGCCGCCGACGCGATCGCCGCGCTCGACCCTGCGCGCGTGGCCGTCGCGGTGCGCAACGGCGACACGGGGATCGGGATCACCGTCTCCGGACGCGAGCACGTGCTCTCCGCCGACGATTTGATCCTCACGATGCGCCCGCCCGAGGGCTACAGCTTCAAGCGCGAGGGCGCGCACGCGGTCGCGCTGGACCTCGCCGTCGACGACGACCTGCGACGCGAGGGCTGGGCGCGCGAGATCGTGCACGCGGTGCAGAACGCGCGCAAGAGCGGCGCTCTGGCCGTCGAGGACCGCGTGCAGCTCGCGCTCGCAGCCGACGCGGTGCTGCTGGAGGCCGTGCGCGCGCACGAACGGTACGTGACCGGCGAGACGCTCGCGGTCGAGCTCTTGCTGCTCGGCGAGGCGCCGGCCCCCGAGCTGCCCGGCTACGAGCACTCAGAGCAGGCGACGATAGACGGATTCGGGCTGACGATCGCGCTGCGTCGGGCCGAGCGCGCCTGAGGCGACCGGATCAGGACGGGGCTCAGGCCGCGGTGAGCGCCGACTCGAGCTCCGCCTCGATCTTCTTCTTCGGGTAGGCGCCGATCACCGTCTTGGCGGGCGCGCCCGCCTTGAAGAGGATCATCGTCGGAATCGAGAGCACCTGGAAGCGGGCGGCCGTCTGCGGGTTCTCGTCGATGTCTAGCTTGACGATGCGCAGGTCATCGCGCTCGGAGGCGATCTCCTCCAGCACCGGTCCCACCACGCGACAGGGACCGCACCATGGGGCCCAGAAATCGACGAGCACGGGTCCATCCGCCTCGATGACCTCGGCGTCGAAGTTCGCGTCTGTGACTTGAGTGAGATTGCCTGCCATGTCTGGTCTCCTTGGTTGCTTGCCTACCACTATACAAAGTAAAGGGAGCGCCTGGACGGGTGATCCTGTCGGATCTCAAGTGGCGCGCCGTCTCGTTCGATGCAGACCGTGCAGACGGTCGGGACTCCCGTCGGTCACGGAGGGCATTGGAGCGGGAGACCGGCTGTCTGCCTGTGCACCCGCTCGGCGCACACCGGCCGGTCAGCCGTACCGGTAGCGCACGGACGAAGGCTGGATGCCCGTCAGAGCGGTGAACAGGTGTGGCGAGACGTAGACCTCGATGAACGCCGCCGCCACGAGCACGGGCACGGCGATCGCGACGGTCACGGCGGTCGCGGCCAGCAGCTGGTCCCAGTCGCCGTGGCGGCTGGCGATGATCCATGCTGCCAGCGGCAGGAAGAGCGCGGTCAGCTCGGGGATCGCATGCGGCAGTACCCCGAGCAACAGCACACCTGGCGCGACGCCGAGGAAGTGCGAGACGCCGGCGAGCGAGTGTCCGATCACATACGCCTGGGCGCTCAGCGAGAACGCCGTGGCCGCCGCCACGAACGCGATCGCCAGGCGCCCGCCGTGCTCGTGCACCCAGCGCGAGACACCGCGCCGCCCCGCGGCCTGCAGCGGCAGCGAGCTGCCGGCGATGAACCCGGCCACGCAGGCCATCGCGTGCAGCGCGAGTACGAGCAGGTTGCTGCGCAGCACCCCGAGCACATCGGCGGAACCGCCCACGGCAAACGGCGGACCCAGCACGAGCTCCGGCCGGTAGCCGCTGTCGAGTTGCGCCACTCCCCACACGGCCAGCAGCAGGCCGCAGGCCGCGACAGCCGAGCCCGCCAGCCAGGCGCCGAGCACCGGAGCAGGATCGCGCTGCCAGGAGCGCAGCGCGATCCTGGTCTGGCGCATCCCATGCGCGAACGCGACCGAGGGGTCCGTCCCCATCGGGTGTGCATCGGCCCCCGTGCCTGCGAGCGTGAGCCGGCGGCACCCAGCACGACGGACCTACGTCAGCGCAGCCGCAGCCGCGGCACCAGCCACATCGCCTCGGCCGCGATCCGCCAGGACATCTTGCTCTGGCCGCGCTGGCGGTCGCGGAAGACGATCGGCACCTCGACGATGCGAAAGCCCGCACGTGCGGCGCGATAGGTGAGCTCGACCTGGAAGGCGTAGCCCTGCGAGCGCACGCTGTCGAAGTGGATCGCCTCGAGCACCTCGCGACGGAAGCACTTGAAGCCGCCCGTCAGGTCGCGCACTGGCAGGCGGAGCACCCAGCGCGCATATGTCGAGCCGCCCTCGCTGACGAACCTCCGCAACCAGCCCCAGTCGGTGACGCCGCCGCCGGGGACATAGCGCGAGCCGAGCGCGAGATCGGCACCGCCATCGGCGGCGTTAGGGTCCGTCGCGGCCAGCAGACGTGCGAGGTCGGCGGGGTCGTGGGAGAAGTCCGAGTCCATCTCCATGACGTAGCCCGCGCCGTGCTCGAGAGCGCATGCGAAGCCGGCGAGGTATGCCGGCCCGATGCCGTTCTTCTCGGAGCGGTGCAGCACGCCGACCCATGCGTGTTCGCTCGCCAGTCGATCGGCGATCTCTCCCGTCCCGTCGGGCGACCCGTCGTCGACTATCAGGATGTGGAATCCCGGCGCGGTCGCCGGCGGCTGCGCGTCGAGCGGTCGGTCGACGGCACGCGCGAGCACCTCGCCGGCCGCGGCCACGATCGCCTCGATGTTGTCCGCCTCGTTGTACGTCGGCAGGATCAGCCAGGGCTCAGCGGGCATGCGTCGGCGTACCCTAGTTGCTCGGGTCGATCGGGCGTCCCGCCTGCGCCGCCGCCGGGCAGCACAGCCCCCTCGGCACGCTGCCGCGCGGTCACGCGCGGGCACGCTTAACCTGGCCTCGATGGCGGCAAGCGAGCCAAGCAACGGCGCGATCGCCGATGCCCTCGACGAGCTCGGCGATCTGTACGAGCTCGACGGAGCGATCGTCCACCGTGTGCTCGCCTACCACAAGGCCGCCAAAGCCGTGCGCGAAGCGGCGGTCCCCGTCGCCGCGCTGGCGCGCGCAGGGCGCGCCACGGAGATCCCCGGAATCGGCAAGACGCTCCAGGAGAAGATCGCCGCGCTCGCGGAAACGGGATCGATCCCCGCGGCGGTCAAGCTGAAGGCGAAGTTCCCGCCGGGACTGGTCGCGATCACGCGCCTGCCCGGCGTCGGGCCCAAGCGCACGCGCCTGCTGCACTCAGAGCTCGGCATCGACTCGCTAGAGGCGCTACGCGAGGCCGCGCTCGCCCAGCGCGTGCGAAAGGTGCGCGGCCTGGGGGCGAAGTTCGAGGAGAGCGTGCTCGCCGCGCTGCAGGCGGGCGTGGGCGAGCGCGCGCCGACGAGGCTGCTGCTCCCGGCCGCGCTGGAGCTGGGCGAGGCGCTCGCCGCCGGGCTGACCGAGCGTGCCGCGCGCGCGGACGTGCGCGTGCAGCTCGCCGGCTCGGCGCGGCGGATGGCAGACAGCGTCAAGGACATAGATCTCGTCGCCGTGACCAACGCGCGGACCGCGCTCGCCCGCTCTCTGGTGGCGCTGCCCCAGATCGAGCGCGTGAGCTCGGCCGGTGTGGCGGGCGCGCGCGGCCGCACCCACTCGGGCGTGGGCGTCGACCTGCGGATCGCCAGGCCCAAGCAGCACGGCAACCTGCTGCAGCACTTCACGGGCTCGGGTAAGCACAACGCGGCGCTGCGGGAGATGGCGGTGCGCCGGGGGCTGCACGTGTCCGAGTACGGCGTGCTCTACGACGCCGACGGCGCGACGACGGCGTGCGCGAGCGAGCGCGAGGTGTACGAGCTGCTCGGGCTGGCCTACATCGAGCCGGAGCTGCGCGAGAACCGCGGCGAGCTGCAGGCAGCGCGCCTGGACGGAGGCAGCCTGCCCGAGCTGATCGAGCTCTCAGACGTGCGCGGCGACCTGCACAGCCACACGATCGCCTCCGACGGCCACAACACGATCGAGGAGATGGCGCTGGCGGCGCGCGAGCGTGGCTACGAGTACCTCGCGATCACAGACCACTCGGCCTCGCACGGCTTCGGCAACGACGTGTCGCCCAGCGAGCTGCGCCGCCAGATCGAACTCGTGCGCGAGGCCGACGCGAAGATCGATGGGATCGAGCTGCTCGCGGGCAGTGAGGTGAACATCCTGCCCGACGGGTCGCTGGACTACGACGACGAGCTGCTGGCGGGCCTGGACTGGGTGATCGCCAGCGTGCACACCGCCTTCAGGATGAGCGAGCAGGCGATGACAGAGCGCGTGATCGCGGCGGTCGAGCATCCGCTCGTGCGCGCGCTCGGCCACCCCACGGGAAGGCTGATCGAGCGGCGGGCGCCGTATGAGATCGACCTCGAGGCGGTGTTCGCCGCCGCGGCGCGCGCCGGGACGATGCTCGAGATAAACGCCAACCCCAACCGCCGCGACCTGTCAGACGTCCACGCCCGCGCAGCCGCCCGCGCGGGCGTGCTCGTGGCGATCAACTCCGACGCCCACCGCACGCGGACGCTCGCGAACATGCGCTGGGGCGTGGCCACGGCGCGACGCGCCTGGCTGGCCGGCGACGACGTCGCCAACACGCGCCCGTGGCGCGAGCTCGCACAGCTAGCCCAGCAGGCGCGGCAGTAGCTCGCGCGCGACGACCTCGTCGACCGCCTCGCGTCCAAACGGCGCGATCGCGCCGAGCGCGCGGACGCCGTAGTCGGGGCTGGGATCGTCGAGCGCGGTGCGCAGCGCGGGCGCGAGGTCCTCGCCGACCAGGCGCGCGTCGAGAGCGCGCGCGATCGCCAGCGCGGCGTAGGGGCCGGGCGCGGGCGTGGTCACGAGCTGGCAGCCGTCGGCGAGCGCCTCGAGCTGGGCGATGCCATAGTCCTCGCGCCGCGGGGCGCACGCGAACACGCGCGCGCGGCGCAGCAGCGCGCGATACTCGGCCGGGTCGAGTCGGCCCACCGAGCGCACCCCGCCGCCTTCGCACGGGGCACCGAGCGCACGCAGATCGGCCGGTTCGGCGCCTGCGAGCACGAGCTCCTCACCCTCGCGCCTAACCGCCTGCCAGGCCGCGAGAACACGGTCGATGCCCTTCTTGGAGGGGTTGGCGGCGTAGGCGATCACCGCGATGTCGCGCCCGGGCTCGCGCTGCTGCGGGCCGGACGTCGAGACGGCGCCGGGCTGCGCGGACGGCTCGACCGCGACGGGCACGACGAGGGCGTGGGCGCGGGTGTGCAGCGCCGCCGGGAGCTCGTCGAGGGCACCCCCGCTCCAGGGCACAAGCAGCGGGGCCTGCCGCAGGCGCCGGCGCTCCAGCGGCCGCTGCCAGACCCCGTGGCGCCCGGGTCGGTTGGCGGCCGCTGCAGCGTCGAAGCGGATCGCGCCCGGACGCGGCCACAGCAGCGCAGCCGTCGTCGTGCTGTAGAGGATCGCGCGCGGCTCGCTGCGCTGCAGCTGTGAGCGGGTGGCGGCACGCGCGGCGAGCGCCCACGTGAGGTCGGTCAGCGCGAGCGTGCGCGCGGCTCGCGGAGGCGAGGCGCTCGCCACGGCGATGCTCGCGCCCGCCCGGCGCAGAGAGCGCACGAGCTGAGCGTCGGCGGCGCGCAGGCCGGCGGTCGAGCCGAGCGAGACGAGCAGGACGTCGACCGCGCTCCGGGCAGCGTCCGTCACGTGACGGCGCCGTTGACGTGCTCTGGGCGCAGCGCCTTGAACCCAGGCGTGCGCTCTAGCGTGATCGGCTGCACCGGCGAGGTGCGCTCGACGTAGAAGCGCGCGCCGTCGCGCTCCTCGATCGCCGCGACCGCCGCGTGCTGGCGCCGCCATGCCAGCGACCAGATGATCGCGAAGCCGGCGGCGATGCCCGGTATCTGCGGGGCCAGGAACGCCAGGCCGCCGGCGACGAGGGTGAACAGCAACAGCGGCCACAGGCGGTTGAGGAGCGTCGCCGCGGGGCGGTTCTCGGGCAGCATCGTGCGCACCTTGGCGCGCGCCAGCAGCCGGGCGATAGGGGGATTGGCCTCGGCGCGCCGGCCCAGCCGCAGGCCGATCAGCGCAGCGACGATCCACCAGCCGACCGAGATCACGACAAGGCTCTCGCGCCCGAGCGCGCCCGCGGACAAGACCGTGACCGTCGCCAATGCAGTGGCGGCGGCGGCGCTCAACAGGACCGTGGTCTTGAGGAACTCTACGAACCGCACGCGCCCTACAGCAGCGCCTCGAGCAGCCCTCGCACCTGACCGGTGCCGTCGAGCGACAGATCGGCCTCCTCCGCGAGCTCGGCGGGCGCCTCGTCGGAGCTCACGGCGACGCACAGCGCGCTCCGAAGCACCCCGCTCTGCACGTGCTCGCGCAGCGCTCGAAACGCGTCGAGGTCGGTGCTGTCGTCGCCGACGTAGAGCGCGGCGTCGACCGGCGCCGCGCGCAGCAGGGCCGCGACGCCGAGCCCCTTGCTGAGGACGATCGGAGGGCGGACCTCGAGCACCTTGCGCCCCCAGTGGACCGCGAAGCCCTCCTGCTCGGCCAGCGCCGCGATCTCGCCGACGGCCGCCGCGGCTGCGGCCTCGTCGGGCGCGCCGCGCCAGTGGAACGCGGCGATCGCGTCCTTGTCCTCGCTGCGGATGCGCAGCCGCTGGTGCTCGCTCGTGTAGGCGTTCGCGGCAAACGCGCGCACGCGCGCGGTCCACGCCGCCAGGCCGGGATCCACCTCGGGGGTGGTCGCCCCCGGGCGCAGCAGCTCGCCGCCGTGGTTGCCGACGTAGGCGATCGTCCCGATCGCGACGACCTGGCGGGCCTGCGTGGCACGGCGGCCGCTGATGCAGCCCACGATCCGGTAGCGCTTGGAGATCTCGATCAACAGCGTGCGCGTCGCCTCGGGCACGTGTGCGTCGTCAGCGTGGCGCACGATCGGCGCCAGGGTGCCGTCGATGTCGAGCAGGACGGCACTGCGGGCGGGATCGGTGCGAATAGGCTCGACCGCCTCGACGAGCGTTGCGGCGGGGGACACGTCTCTAGTATGGCGCGCATGCTGAACGAGCCGTCTCGTCGTGCGGGCGGTTGCTGAGCGCCTTGCAGGCCGCCGCTGAGGGCCGCCTCGGCCGCACCCTCACGCTGATGGCGATCGGCACGCTGGCCGGGCTGTTCAGCGGGCTGTTCGGCGTTGGCGGCGGGACCGTGATCGTTCCCCTGCTGGTCCTCACCCTGGCCTACGACGAGCGCGCCGCGACAGCCACGTCGCTGGCGGCGATCGTGTTCATCGCCGGCTTCGGCGCCGCCACGCAGGGCCTGTATGGCAACGTGAACGTGCTCGACGCGATCCTCGTCGGCGTGCCCGCAATCGCGGGCGTGCTGCTCGGTACCTCCCTACAGCAGCGCGTCCCACGTCGCTCGATCTCGCTGCTGTTCGCGGGCGTGCTCGTGGCGAGCGCGGTGGAGCTGGCGCTGCGGTGATCGCCGCAGTGGCCATCGGCGTGCTCGCCGGCGTGCTCGCCGGCATGCTCGGGGTCGGCGGCGGCGTCCTGTTCGTGCCCGCGCTGGCGATCCTGCTCGGCCTCGACCAGCACGCCGCCGAGGCGACCTCGTTGCTGGCGATCATCCCGGTCGCGATCGTCGGCACGATCCGCCAGGACCGCTATGGAAACGTGCGCCGCGCCGACGCGCTGACGCTCGGGCTGCTGTCGCTGGCCGGCGCGGCCGGCGGGGTCGTGCTCGCCAACGCGCTCTCGGGCAGGGTGCTACAGGACGCCTTCGCCGCCTTCATGGTGATCGTCGCCGTGCAGCTCGTGCGCAGGGTGCTGCGCGAAGGCGGTGAGGCCGCGCAGCCGCGCTGATAACCGCCGCCGCGACCACCGGCGCCGCCCGGCGGTGGATTCTGGCGAGCGATGATCGTCTAGACTCAGGCCACGATGGGACTTGACAACCCCGTCCACATCATCTTCATCGTCCTGATCCTGCTGCTCCTTTTCGGAGCCAGGCGACTGCCCGAGATAGGCCGTTCGCTGGGCACGGGCATGCGCGAGTTCAAGCAGTCCCTCACGGGCGAGGACCACCATCCCCAGCAGCAGACCGCCCCTACGCTCGCGGCCGGCCCGGCGCCGGCGCAGACGCCCGGGCAGCCCCCCGCGGCCCAGCCCGCCGCAGCCACCGCGCCCGCGCCCGTGCCTCAGCCCGCGCCCGTGCAGTCGCCGGCAGCGCCCGCCCAGGCGCCGGCGCCCTCCCCCGAGCGCGCTCCGGCCCCTGCCGAGCCCTCGGGCACCGCGCCTCCGGGCTAGATCGCTGATTCCACGACCACGCACCGCCGGATGGCACGTCTGCCCTTCGCCAGCCGGCGTCCTCGCCCTCGACCTTGCCACCAGCAAGACCTTCGGCCTGCGTCCTTGACCAACGACTCCGTCGTCGGTGCCCGCTCGACCATCCGCACCCCCGGAAAACGGCACATGCCCGTGGAATCAACCATCTAGCCTCGGCGGGGGAGCGCCGCGGGATCAGCCGCGGTGCAGGATCGGGCCCGTCTCGACCGCCTCGAAGGCTGAGCCGGGAACGCGCTTGAGCTGTTCCAGATCGGCGTCGTCGAAGCCTGGGTTGGGTGCGCCGGTGATGTACCACGAGGAGCCGTTGTCGGCGACGATCAGCCCGTAGCGCTTGAGCGCGCGCAGGATGACGAGCGCCTGTCCGTGGTAGGGGGCCAGGTCGAAGCTCGCCTTCAGACGCAGACGCAGGCCCATCGGGGGGAGATCCTCATCACTGCTTTCGGAGGCGAAATGGGTCGCTGGGTGGATGTAGCCGCGCTGCGTTTGCGCCACGGTGACGCGCAGCGCGTGGTCGATACTCCCGGCGCGCACTTCGGGGTAACGCGCGAGCAGAGGGAAGATCGGCAGGCCGGCGGCATCCGCGGACGTCCAGCCTTCGGGTCGCAGCGCGTTGCTGCGCAGGTTGAAGACCGCGCCCGAGCCGGCTTCCCAACCGCTGCCGGAGCGCCGTGCGTGATAGAGCTCGTACAGCCGGCACGTGGAGCGCTGGAGCACGAGCACGTGCTCATCGCCTTCTTCGCCCGCTCCCTCGACGGGCGCGTCCGGGGGCACCGGGTACGGGCCGGGGTTCGATTCTTCGCCGTATTCGGTGAAGTGGATGGGGACCTTTGGCTGCTTGCGGCTCACGACGACGTACGGGATGCCGTAGCTCGGATTTGCGCCGAAGTCGGCGTGCAGGTGACCGGAGGCGCCGATCGCGGCGATGTACCTGGCGGAGTTCGGGTCCGCGCGTGCATGCGAGATGTCCTCGTTGATCGGGTTGCTCGCGGGGAGGATCGGGCAGCCGTACTCGCGCGGGGAGTTCGCGCGTGCGCGCGCGGGCGCTGCCGGCGTCGCGTCGCGCGCGAGCGCGAGGCCGGCGGCCGAGGCCGCGAGCGCGCTGAGTAGCGCCGCCGCGAGGAGCCGCATACGCGGATCATAGGGTCGGCGTACGGCGCGTCCGCCGTGCTCGCTGCGACGGCGGGGTCCCATCGCGAGCGATCGGGCATGCTTCGCGCAATGCCATCGAGGGCGCAACGCGAGCTGATCGAGGTGTGCGGGCGGGAGCTGAGCGTGAGCAATCCCGGGAAGGTCTTCTTCCCCGAGCGCGGGGTCACGAAGATCGACCTCGTCAACTACTACCTCGCGTGCGAAGAGGCGGCGGTGCGCGCGCTCATCGAGCGCCCGACCGTGCTCAAGCGCTGGGTGAACGGCGTCACCGGGGAGGCGTTCTTCCAGAAGCGCGTCCCCGAGAGCGCGCCGGATTGGCTCGAG
>DASPVR010000235.1:0-3208 GCA_035622255.1 Solirubrobacteraceae bacterium
TGGGACAGAAGACGGACTTCGACAAGCTCACGCTCGACATCGAGACCGACGGTTCGATCGACCCGCAGGCGGCGCTGCGCGAGGCGGCTGAGCTGTTGATCTCGCAGCTTGCCATCTTCACCGACGCGGATCGCATCCAGGAGCTCCGGGCGGCGCCTGGAGGCCAGCTCGACGGGCACGGGCTCGCGGTCGGCGGAACTGCCCCGGCGGCGCTCCAGGGCGAGGAGTGGGGAATCCTGATCGAGGAGCTAGAGCTCGGCGTGCGCTCCTACAACTGCCTCAAGCGCGCGGGCATCCAGACGGTCGGCGACCTCATCTCCAAGTCCGAGGCCGAGCTCAACGCGATCCCCAACTTCGGCAAGAAGTCGATCGACGAGGTGATCGAAACGCTTCATTCACGTGGCCTCTCCCTGCGCCAGGACTAGGCTTTCACGACCATGCGCCACCAGAAGACCAGAAACAAGCTCAGCCGCGACTCCGCGCACCGCAGGGCGCTGCTGATGAACCTGTCCAAGGAGATCATCGAGCACGAGCGGATCAAGACGACCGCGGCCAAGGCGAGGGCTGTCAGGCCCGAGATCGAGCGGCTGATCACGCTGGGCAAGCGCGGCGACCTGCACGCGCGCCGCCAGGCGCTGTCGACGCTCGCGCAGGACAAGTTCGCGGTGCACAAGCTGTTCGCAGACGTGGCGCCGCGCTACGCCGATCGGGCCGGTGGCTACACGCGCATCCTCAAGCTCGGACCGCGCCGCAGCGACGCCACAGAGATGGTCTTCATCGAGCTCGTCTAGGCCGCGGCCCCCGCGCGCCGGCGCGCGATGGTAACCAAGCTCACGATCGAGTACGACGGCGGCGCCTTCGCCGGTTGGGCATGCCAGCCCGGCAAGCGCACGGTCCAGGGCGAGCTCGAGCGGGCGCTGCGGACGGTGCTCGGCGAACGGGCGCTCGACGGTCGTCGGCTCGCGCTGAGGGTCGCCGGGCGCACCGATCGCGGCGTGCACGCATGGGCGCAGGTCGCTAGCTACCGCCATGAGGTCGTCGACCCGCGGCGACTGAACGGGCTGCTCGACGACGACGTGGCGGTGCTCGACGCCGAGCCGGCCGAGCAGACGTTCGACGCTCGCAGCGACGCCACCAGCCGCACCTACTGCTATCGGGTGCTCGCGCGGCAGACCCGCAGCGCGCTGGAGCGCGGACGCGCGCTGTGGTGGCCCGGACGGCTGGATCGCGAGGTGCTCGCCGAGTGCGCCGGCGGGCTCGTGGGCCGTCACGACTTCACCGCGTTCACGCCGAGCGAAACCGAGCACACGCGCTTTCGCTGCGACGTGATGCGCGCCGAATGGCGTCTCGAGCGCGACATGCTCGAGTTCTGGATCCAGGCCGACATGTTCGTGCGCCACATGAACCGCGTGCTCGTCGGCACGATGCTCGAAGTCGCCGGGGGCCGCCGGACGGTGGAGGACTTCACGCGCCTGCTCGTCGGCGAGCCGCGGTCTGCGGCCGGGCGCACCGCGCCGCCGCACGGGCTCGCGCTAGCCGGCGTCTCCTACGAGCGCAGGCGGGCGGACAGCGCGTAGCTGATCCTATGCTGCAGGCACCGGTGCTCAACGTCCTGCTGACAAATGACGACGGGATCGAAGCCGAGGGGCTGCAGACGCTGCGGCGCGCGCTCATGGCGCTTGACGGTGTGCGCCTGGCGGTGATCGCGCCGGACGGCAACCGCTCGGCGATGGCGCGCTCGATCACGACGCGCAGACCGCTGTGGGTGGCCGAGGTGCCGTTCGCGGACGGCTCGGTCGGCTACGCGACCGATGGCACGCCGGTGGACTGCGTGCGCCTCGCGAGCCTTGGACTGATCGAGGGCTTTGCCGCCAACCTGGTCGTATCGGGCGTCAACCACGGCGCCAACCTCGGTGACGACATCACCTACTCGGGCACCGTGGCGGCGGCTCTGGAGGGCGTCGTGCTCGGCCTGCCGGCGATCGCGGTGTCCCAGCAGTCGGGCGCGGGCGCGCTCGACTACCGCTTCGACGGCGGCTTCGCGTTCGAGCAGGCCGCCAGCTTCATCGCCAGGCTGGTCGAGCGCATCGAGGAGGTTCCGCTGCCGCGCGCCACGCTGTTGAACGTCAACGTGCCGGCGGCCGTGCCCGCGGGCGTGGAGGTGGCGAGCCTGGGCAAGCGCATCTACCGCGACGAGCTCAAGCTCGAGCGCGAGGAGGAACACCGGCGCCGCTACTGGATCTACGGCGCAGACCCCGGCTTTCACGACGTGGCGGGGACCGACCTCGCGGTCGTTGCGGCCGGGCGGATCGCGGTCACGCCGATCCACTTCGACCTCACCGATCACGCCAGCCTGCAGGCGCTGCGGCGCTTTGACCTGCAGCAGCTGCTGCAGCCGATCGCCGACGCACGGCCGTGAGCACAGAGGCGACACCGGCCAGCGAGCAGGCGCCGGACGAGGTCGTCGCGCGCGCGCGGGAGCTCCGCGGCGCGCTCGAGCACCACGCCCATCGCTACTACGTGCTCGACGACCCGGAGATCGGCGACGACGAGTACGACCGCCTGCTCGACGAGCTGCGCGCGCTCGAGGCGAGCCACCCCGAGCTCGTTACGCCCGACTCGCCGACACGGCGCGTCGGCGGCGAGCCCGTGAGCCGGCTGGAGAAGGTGCGCCACCTCGAGCCGATGCTGTCGCTGAGCAACGTGCGCAGCGCCGTGGAGCTGCGCGCCTGGATCGAGCGAATGCGAAACCACCTCGCGCGCGAGGGGATCGAGCGGCCGGCCTTCGGGTTCGTGGTCGAGCCCAAGATCGACGGCCTGGCGATCAGCCTCGTGTATCGCGACGGCGTGCTGGCGTGGGGCGCCACGCGCGGCAACGGGGAGATCGGCGAGGACATCACGCACAACCTGCGCACGATCGGCGCGATCCCGCTGCGCGTGTCCGACGTGCCCCCGCTGCTGGAGGTGCGCGGCGAGCTGTACATGTCGCTGAAGGACTTCGCCGTGCTCAACGAGCGCCGGGCCGAGGAGGGGCTGTCGACGTTCATGAACCCGCGCAACTCCGCTGCCGGGACCGTGCGCCAGCTCGACCCCGCGCTGGCGGCGCAGCGCCCGCTGTCGATCTGGTGCTACCAGGTGGGCGTCGCCGAGGGTCTGTCGTTTCAGACGCACTGGGAAGCGCTCGGCTGGCTGCGCGAGCACGGCTTTC
>DASPVR010000236.1:0-5408 GCA_035622255.1 Solirubrobacteraceae bacterium
CGGCTTCGACGATACGACGCACCTCGTCGTCGATCTCGCGCGCGATCTCGTCTGAGTAGTCGGGCTCGGTCGAGAATTCCCGGCCCAAAAACGGCTGGACGTGGTCGTGGCCGAACACGCGCGGGCCGAGCTTCTCGCTCATCCCGAAGCGCATCACCATCTGCTTGGCCGTCTGAGTGACCTTCTCGAGGTCGTTGGAGGCGCCTGTCGTGATCTCCTCGAAGACGATCTCCTCGGCGGCGCGTCCGCCGAGGGTCATCGCCATCGTGTCGTTGAGCTCGGCGCGCGTCGTCAGGAAGCGATCCTCCTGGGGGAGGGAGATCGTGTAGCCGAGCGCCTGTCCACGGGAGATGACCGAGATCTTGTGCACCGGGTCGGCGTGCTCGAGGAAGTGGCTGACGAGCGCGTGACCCATCTCGTGATACGCGGTGATCCTGCGCTCCTTCTCGCTCATCACGCGGGTCTTCTTCTCGGGGCCGGCGATCACGCGCATGATCCCCTCCTCGAGCTCTTCCTGGTTGATCTCGCGCTTGCCGGTGCGGGCCGCGAGCAGCGCGGCCTCGTTGATCAGGTTTGACAAGTCTGCCCCGGTGAAACCGGGTGTCTGACCGGCGAGCGCGTCGATGTCGATCGCCTTTGCCAGCGGCTTGCCGCGCGTGTGCACCTCGAGGATCTTCGAGCGCCCCTTTCGGTCCGGCCGGTCGACGGCGATCTGACGGTCGAAGCGCCCGGGGCGCAGCAGCGCCGGATCGAGGATGTCGGGCCGGTTTGTGGCCGCGATCATGATGATGTTGTCCTTGGCCTCAAAGCCGTCCATCTCGACGAGCAGCTGGTTGAGCGTCTGCTCGCGCTCGTCGTGGCCGCCGCCGAGCCCGGCGCCGCGGTGGCGCCCGACGGCGTCGATCTCGTCCATGAAGATGATGCAGGGGCTGTTCTGCTTGGCCTGCTCGAACAGGTCGCGCACGCGGGAGGCGCCCACGCCCACGAACATCTCGACGAAGTCAGAGCCCGAGATCGAGAAGAAGGGCACGCCCGCCTCGCCCGCGACCGCGCGGGCCAGCAGCGTCTTGCCCGTGCCCGGCGGACCGTAGAGCAGGACGCCCGTCGGGATCCGCGCGCCGAGCGCCTGGAACTTCTTCGGGTTCTCGAGGAACTCCTTGATCTCGTGCAGCTCCTCGACCGCCTCGTCGACCCCGGCGACGTCGCGGAAGGTGATCTTGGGCGAGTCGGCCGACAGGCGCTTGGCGCGCGACTTGCCAAACGACATCACTTTGGTCCCGCCACCCTGGACCTGGTTCATCAAGAAGATCCAGAAACCGATGAAGATCAGGAACGGCAGGATGTACTCGAGCACGCTGAAGAGCGCGTTGCTCTTTTCCGGTTCGATGTTGTATGGAACGTCGTGCTTTTTCAGTTCTTCCTGCAGCGCGGGCGTCAAGGGTTCGATGAACCCGGTTTCATACTGTTCCTTGTTCTTGAGCTTGACTTCGAGCGCCTTGCCCTTGTTCTTGAACACGACCGAGGCGACCTTGTCGTTGGGAATTTCTTCCTGAACGAGCGTCTGGTAGCTGTGTTTGGGGTGGCTGCCGGTGTTCGAATTGACCAGTTTCACGGCCAGGAACGCCAGCACCACAACGATGAGGATGGGAAATGCGGCGCTCTTGAAGAAACGGCTCATGTCGAGATCCGTGGGCTTTTTGCACCCTCTGACGTGCTAATCACCAGTCTTGCAGCGTACCATGGGGCGCTGGAAGCCCCCGCGGCTTCGGGGGCCTACAACGGCGGCGCCATGCGGTTATCGAGCGGGCTGCGACGAGGCTTGAGCGGGCTCGCGGCCGTGCTGGAGCACCGCGACGAACGGCAGGTTGCGGTGGCGCTCTGAGTGGTCGAGGCCGTAGCCCACTACGAAGCGGTCGGGGATCTCGAAGCCGACGTAGCGGGTGGGCAGCTCGACCTTGCGTCGCTGGGGCTTGGTCAGCAGCGCGCACACCTCGAGCGTGCGGGGATTGCGCGATCCCAGGTTGCGCATCAGATACTGGAGCGTGAGCCCCGAGTCGACGATGTCCTCGACGATCAGCACGTCGCGTCCTTCGATCGAGGCGTCGAGGTCCTTGAGGATGCGCACGACGCCCGAGGAGTCCGTGGCCGAGCCGTAGGAGGCGACCGCCATGAAGTCGATCTCCACGGGCGTGTCGATGCTGCGCATCAGGTCCGACACGAACAGCACCGCGCCCTTGAGGACCCCGACGAGCAGCAGCGAGCGCCCGGCGTAGTCACGCGAGATCTCCTCTCCGAGCTCTGCCACACGTCGCTGCAGGTCCGCGGCGCTGACCAGCACCTCACCCACTCCAGGCTCGACGGCGACGCGCGCGGCGCTAGGCACTGCTCGCAGTCTAGTGTCAGCGCGGCGGCAGGCGGACCATGGTCAGCTCGCCGTCGGCGATCACAGCGCACGCCTGCCCGCCGACGTGCAGCTGCGCCGGGCCTCCGCGCGCGCCCAGCGCGAGGATCTCCTCCACGCGCTCTCCGGCCTGCGGCACGTAGCCGCCCGCGGCCCGCTCGGCCAGGCGCACGACGACCATGCGCGCGAGCGCCGGCGGGAGCTCGCGCAGACGCGCGAGCTCGATCGCGCTCGCGCCCGCCAGCTCCTCGGACACGAGCGCGTCCAGCAGCTCGGTCTCCTCGCGCAGGAGCGACGCCGTCCGCAGCACGTTGCGCTCGGCGGCCGGGTGGATCGCGCGCAGCGCCCCGAGCAGACCGTTACGCACGCGCGCGCGCGCGAAGCGCTCGCTGTCGTTGGTCTCGTCCTCGCGCCACGCGAGCCTCCGCTCGCGGCAATAGCTCGCCGTCTGCTCGCGCGTGACCCACAGCAGCGGGCGCACGATCTCGCCCTCGCGTGGCGCCATCCCCAGCAGCGCGCGGCGCCCGGGGGAGGCGCACAGCCGGTACAGGATCGTCTCGACCTGATCGCTGGCGGTGTGGCCGGTGGCCACCGGCGCGTCGAGCTCGCGCGCAAGCGCGAGCGCCTCGCGATAGCGCAGCTCGCGCGCCCATGCCTGGAGGTTGCCCGCGGCGGGAGGCGGGGCGTCGACGCGCACGACCGACAGCGCGGCGCCGAGCTGCTCGCACAGCGCCGCACAGTGGCGCTCGTCGGCGCCGGCGCCTGCGCGCAGGCCGTAGTTGACGTGCAGCGCGCGCACGCCGCCGGCGCCGCGCAGGGCCACGGCCACGTCGAGCAGGCAGACCGAGTCGCGCCCGCCCGAGAGCATCGCGACGACCGGGGCCTGGCCCTCCAGCAGGCCCTCGGCGCGCACCCGCTCGCGCAACGCTGCCACCTGCATGCGCGCTACTCCCCGCGCGAGGCGGCGAACAGCTCGGTCAGCTCCGAGAACCCCTTCAGCCCGACCTTGCCGATGCGCTCGAACGCGAGGCCGTCGACGCCGCGCGCGACGTCGACGACCGGGCGCGTCACGAGCACCTCGCCGCCTTCGGCCCGCGCCACCACGCGCGCCGCCTGGTTGACGTCGCGTCCGTAGTAGTCGCCCTCGCGATACAGCGCGCGGCCGTAGTGCACGCCGATCCGCGGATCGGGGCCGCCGTCCACCTGTGATTTCAGCGCGACCGCCCACGCCGTCAGTGCGCCCGGGTCCGCGCCGACGACCATCACCTCGTCGCCGAGCGTCTTGATCACGCGCGCACCGACGGGCAGCGTCTGCTCGACCGCCTCGACGAAGCGTTCGACGGTCTCGACCGCCTTCTCGTCGCCGCGCTCGTCGGTCAGCCGGGCGTACCCGGCGAGGTCGGCAAACGCGATCGCGACGCTCATCTGCCCCTGCTCGCCGTCGCCGCCGACGATGTCGGTCTCCAGGTGCCCGACGACGTCCTGCTCGACGAAATGGGCCAGGAAGCGTCCGTGCAGGTGGTTCATGAGCGGCGCCGCAAGCGGCAGCGTGCGGCTCGTGAGCCCCTCCATGTTGGCTGCGATCTTGGCGCCGGACACGCCCCTTCGCATCAGCGGCTCGTGCACGTGCAGATGAACGAGGCGCACCTCGGCGTCGGCGATCTGGGTGAGCGCCTGCCCGTACACGCGCATCAGCTGGAGATAGGCCTCCAGCGGGAAGCCCGCCGCCAGCACCTGAGAGGAGTAGCCGATCATCTCCACGTCCGCCTCCGACAGCGCGTCCATCGACAGCGCGCTCAGGCCCATCGAAGTGAGGATGCGCTCGATCACGCGCGCCTTCAGGCCCGTCTCGCGCGCGGCCTGACGCAGCGTGTAGCGCCGGCCGGAGCTGCTGACGAGGCTCTCGATCGGCCCGGCGGTGCTCACCACCAGCTCGCCGTTTTCGCTCGCCTGCTTGATCTGTGAGAGCGTGTGGCCGCGCGCGCGCAGCTGCGCCACCACGCGTACCTGCGCGGCGGCCGCCGACGTCCAGCTGCCCTGATAGCCCGGCACGATCCCCTCGCGCACCCAGCGCCGGATCGTCGCCGCCGAGGCACCGGCGCGCGCCGCGACCTGCTCGAGCGTGAGCGTGGGGGCGTCCTCGTCGCTCACGGTGCGCTGCGGCGCGCGCGCGCCGATCGCGCCGGCCCGCGGGCGCGCGTCGCTCGACGCGCCAACAACCTTGCAAGGTGGCGCTGGTCCATGTGCGGCCCAGTCTAGAGTCGCTGGCCGTGGCCGACGTCGATCAGGCCCCGCAGCGACAGCAGCTGCATCTGCGCCCGACCGCGCAGCTGGCCGAGCGCGTGCTGCTGCCGGGAGACCCCGGCCGCGCGCTCGCGCTCGCCCAGTCGCTGCTCACAGACCCGCGGATGTTCAACCACCACCGCGGCCTGTGGGGCTACACCGGCGTCGCGGCCGACGGCGCGCCGCTGACGATCCAGTCCACGGGCATGGGAGGTCCCTCGGCGGCGATCGTCCTCACCGAGCTGATCGCGCTCGGAGCGCGCCGCGTGATCCGTGTCGGCACCTGCGGCGCGCTCGCGCCCGGGCTGTCGCTGGGCGAGCTGGTGATCGCACGGGAGAGCTTCTGCGCCGACGGCGCCTCGGTCGCGCTCGGCGGCGGCGAGCGCGCCGTCGCCGACCGCGTGCTGAGCGACCGGCTGTGCGCCGTCGCGAGCTCGGCCCGTGCGGGAGCTGTCGTGAGCGTCGACCTCTTCTACGCGCTCGACGACCTCGACGACGCCCTGGCAGGCCGCGCCCGCGCCGGCGGCGACGCGCTCGCCGGCCCCGACGGCCCGCGGTCAGACGACGCCGCGCGCGCGCTCGATCGCTATCGGGCGGCCGGGGCGCTGGCGGTGGAGATGGAGTCCGCGACGCTGTTCGCGCTCGGTGCCCGCGCCGGTGTCGCCGTGGCGTGCGTGCTCGCGGTGTCCGACACCTTCGATGCGAGCGGCGCGCGCACGCGCAT